>DASQHM010000109.1:0-23573 GCA_035632095.1 Candidatus Cybelea sp.
CATTTCGTGAAACACCTGCCCCCAGCCATTGCCCGACGTTTTCATCGCGGCGATCTGGTCGAGGGTCAGCGGTTTGGCCCCGTTCTTCGCCGGGAATTGCGAGCGATACAGAGCGCGCGCAATGGACTGATTGCCCGGCGATAGGCTCTTGAATGCCCCCGAACTGCTTCCGCCCGACCCGCTTGAGGTGCTGGTCGTCGTCGTGCCCGAATTGGTCGAAGTCGTCGTACCCGTACTTACGCTGCCGGCTGCGCCGGTTGTCGCCGTCACGGTCGTTCCGGACGATGTCGTCCCGGACGATGTCGTCGTGGCGCCTGCGGCAACGCCGCCGACCATGCCGGAATTGGCTGCACTGTTGTCGCTCGTCGTCCCCGCCGTCTGGGCGAATGCGCCGCCGGCGAGCAGTAGGCCGCCGAGTACGCCGGAAAGTATGGTCCTGGTCATTGGGTCATGCTCCTTGCGACGCGCGTGTCCGCGGCTCCTTGCTTAGCTCTTGGCGGCTTTGTTGTGGCTAGCCGCCCGATCCAACGCGTCGGAGGTTTGTGTAATGATCTCCGTCTCGGTCGAACGGTCCTTGAAGAAGATTCCGTCGTTCGCGACCACCCGCATGCGGGTTGTGCGCTCCGTCAATTTCTGCAATTCGATACTGAACGTGCGCTCGTTCGCTGCCGCCTCGATGATCCAGCCGTTTTCCTGCTTCTCGTCCTTGGTAACGGCGATATCCATATCGGCGAGACTCTTGAGAGTCGCGCGGCGCATCTGCGGCATGGATGCGGTGAACGTCCTGTAGGCGATGCCGTTCAGCGTGTAGTCGACGCCCGTTCCCATGGCGACGCCCGAACCGGCGCCGAAGAGCGTCATGCCGGCGCCGCCGGCACATCCGGCCAGCGCAAGCAGCGAGCTGGCGAGCGCCATGGCTCTAAATCCGTTTCGCAGTGAGTACATCGGCAGTCCCCCGTGCCTGCAGCCTGGGCATTGTTGCCCTCCCTCTCGGCCGACGCTCGCCAGTGGTGGCGTCTTGGGGAGAGTTTAGAGCAGGCAAATTTTCTCTATTGGTGTCTTCCCGATGACATTCTTTGCCGGTGCAGGCGAAGCCGGCGCATATGCCGCAGATTGTGCGGAATGCTATGATGCCGACATACTCGTGTAATCGGGGAGAAACGCCGTTGGTTTTCAAGCGGGGCGTACTGGAGGAAGAAGCCGCAAGTCGAGTGGGGCAAGACCGCGGTCCCAACGTGGCACATCCGCCGCAATCAGAGTTAGCCGCCGATAACCATGTCGGGCACCGCGAGCGCCTGCGGCAGCGTTTTCTTCGAGCCCCGTCGGCTCTAGCGGACTACGAGATCCTGGAGATGCTCCTATTTGCCGCGCGCACGCGCGGAGACACCAAGCCGCTCGCCAAGGCGCTGCTGGCGGAATTCGGCAGCCTCGGCGGCGTGCTCGGCGCCGAGCCTTCGCGCCTTCGCGCCACCAAGGGCGCAGACAGCGATGCGGTCATCGCGGCTCTCAAACTCGTGCAAGAGGCCGCCGTTCGCCTGGCGCGCGCCGAGGTCATGCAACGGCCGATCATCGCCTCGTGGCAGGCGCTCATCGACTATTGCCAGATCGCGCTGTCGCAAAACGTCAACGAGCAGTTCCGCGTTTTGTTCCTCGACCGGCGCAATACGCTCATTGCCGACGAGCTGCAGCAGGAGGGCACCGTCGATCACACGCCGGTCTATCCGCGTGAGGTCCTGAAGCGCGCCCTCGAGCTTAGCGCCAGCGCCATCATCATGGTGCACAACCATCCCTCGGGCGATCCGACGCCCTCCAAAGCCGACATCGAAATGACACGCCAGGTCCGCGACGCGGCGAAAGCCGTCGGCATTTCGTTGCACGATCACCTGGTCGTCGGCCGCGGGCGGCACGCAAGCTTCAAGAGCCTGGGGCTGCTTTAGACCTCGCCTATGGCAATCCTTGCTTCCATAATGTCGCGGACGGCAACGGGGGGAGCGGATGCAGGCCGAGCTTAACCTGCCCCAGGTCGGCGACCGGGGCCCGGGCTTTGCGGCGCCGGACCATACCGGCGCTTCCGCCTCGCCGTTGGCCGATGAAGTCGCCGGCCGTCCGATTGTCCTGATCTTCGGACGCGAGAGCCCCGCCATTGCTGCGGTGCTGAAACGCTATGCGGAACTCAAGGACGCGTTCGCCAGCGCAGACGCTTTGATCTTTCCGGTGCTCGGCTGCGGCGTCGAAGCGGCCCGAGAGTTGCGCGAGCGGGCGAAATTGCCGTTCGCGGTTCATGCCGATCCGCTCGGCGACGTCGCACGTCTCTACGTGGGCGCCGAAAAATCCGGCAGCGCCATCACCAGCGTCGTCATGGATCCGAATTTTCGCGTGCTGCAGATCGTCGACGACACCTCCAATCGCCCACACGCTGACATCGTGCTCGACCTTGTGCGCCAGGAGCGGGCGCTCAGGCCGGCGGCGCCTCTCGGCATGCATGCGCCTGTGCTGGTTTTGCCCCGCGTGCTCGGCAGGGAGCAGTGCCGGGAATTGATCGACATGTGGCACCGGCCCGTGCGCACCTGGCATACCGATGGCCTCACGTCGGCCGGATACAACGACGACAAAGCCGACTTCAAGGTGCGCAACGATTCGTATGGCAAGGTGGTGCAGTACGTGCTGCGCGATCCGGCGGTGAGCGCGAAGCTCGACGCAAACTTCGCCCGCAAGGTCGCCGACGAGATGCAGCGCGCCTTCCAGACGCGCGTGACGCAGCGCGAGGTCTACCGCATCGCCTGCTACGACGCGGAGGAATCGGGATCGTTGCCGGCGCATCGCGACAACGTATCGAAAATGGCGGAGCACCGCCGCTTCACGATTTCCATCAACCTGAACGCGGAAGAGTTTGAGGGTGGCGAGCTGCGCTTTCCGGAATACGGATCGCAGCTCTACAAGACGGAAACCGGCATGGCGGTGATCTGGTCGTGCACGCTGCTGCACGAGGTCATGCCCGTCACATCCGGCCGGCGCTTCATTCTGGGAACGCACCTGTTCGGGAACTGACCGGCGCCCTGGCCGGCTTGGTCTTCGCCGCGTCGCGCACGCGCTCGCGCAGCCAGCGATGCCCGTCATCTTCCGCCATGCGGCGGTGCCACATCTGCGTCAGCGTGAACTTCGGCACTGCGAACGGCGGTGGCCGCAGAACGAGCCCGAATTCGCGGGCGAAGGGCCGCATGACGCGCATCGGTTCCGTGGCGATCAGGTCGCTTGCGGCGACAAGCGAAGGCGCCACCAAAAAATGCCCGACGGTCGCCACGACCCGCCGCCGATGACCGAGTGAGGCCAGCGTATCGTCCACGTTGCCCGACGACTCGCCGCGGAGCGAGACGTTCAGATGCTCCGCCGCCAAGTATGCCGGAAGATCGAAGCGACGGCGCGCCGCCGGATGCCCCCGGCGCATGGCGCAGACCAGCGCGTCCTCGGCAAGCGTCTCGCCGTGTTGCCACGCCGGCGGATGCGGAAATGTGCCGACGATCAGCTCAGCCTCCCCGCTTTCGAGCATGGCGAACCCAAGCGCCCGGCTGGCGTGGCGGATCACCAGACTCGCGCCCGGCGCTTCGGCACGAAGCCGCGACAAGAGCGCCGGCCCGAGTGTGAAGGCCGCGTAATCCGACATGGCAAGGACAAAGCGCCGCCTAGAGCGAGCCGGCTCGAAGACGGCCGCCGGACCCAACGCGCCGCGCACATCGAACAAGACCTCCGCGATCTTCGGCGCCAGCGCCAGGGCGCGCGGCGTCGGCTGCATGCCGCCGGCGGCCCGAACCAGCAGCGGATCGCCGAGCAAGGCGCGGAGCCGGGCCAGCGCGTGGCTTGCGGCCGGCTGGGTCAGCCCGAGCCGGGCCGCGGCGCGGGTCACGCTACGCTCTGCAATCAGCGCCTCGAACACCGGCAGGAGATTCAAATCTACGGCGGTTAAATTCTTTTCATGCATAACGCTTATAGTAACAATGAATTCGCTTAATGTCGATCCGGGAGACTATGCTCGCCGTATCGAAGATGAGGACCGAAGGCCATGATCCCGCGTTACACCCGGCCGCAGATGGCCGCGATCTGGGAGCCGGAGAACCGCTTCCGCATCTGGTTCGAGATCGAGGCGCACGCCTGCGACGCCCAGGCGGAGCTCGGCGTCATCCCCAAGGCGGCGGCGGCGGCGGTGCGCAAGCGCGGCGCCTTCGATGTGGCGCGCATCGACGAGATCGAGCGCGAAACGCGGCACGATGTGATCGCGTTCCTGACCAATCTGGCCGAGCACGTGGGGCCCGAGGCGCGTTTCGTGCACCAGGGCATGACCTCGTCCGACGTGCTCGACACCTGCCTTGCCCTGCAACTCAAACAGGCCAGCGACATTCTTCTGGCGGACATCGACCTCGTTCTGGCGGCGCTGAAGAAACGCGCCTTCGAGCACAAGAACACTGTCTGCGTTGGCCGCAGCCACGGCATCCACGCCGAGCCGACCACGTTCGGCCTGAAACTGGCGCAGGCCTATGCGGAATTCGAACGCAACCGCGCGCGCCTGGTGGCCGCGCGCGACGACGTGGCGACGTGCGCCATCTCGGGCGCGGTCGGTACCTTCGCCAACATCGATCCGCGCGTCGAGGAACACGTGGCGGCGAAGCTCGGCCTTAAGGTCGAGCCGGTCTCGACGCAAGTGATTCCCCGCGACCGGCATGCCATGTTTTTCGCCACCTTGGCCGTCATCGCCGCGTCGATCGAACGGCTGGCGACCGAGTTCCGGCATCTGCAGCGCACCGAGGTCCTCGAGGCCGAGGAATACTTTGCGCCCGGCCAGAAGGGTTCGTCGGCCATGCCGCACAAGCGCAATCCGGTCCTCGCCGAAAACCTGACCGGACTCGCGAGGCTGGTGCGTTCCGCCGTGACGCCGGCGCTGGAAAACGTGGCGCTCTGGCACGAGCGCGACATATCCCATTCGTCGGTCGAGCGCGGCATCGGCCCCGACGCGACCGCGCATCTCGATTTCGCGCTGGTGCGGCTCGCCGGCGTGATCGACAAGCTGGTGGTCTATCCGGAGAACATGCGCCGCAATCTCGACCGTCTCGGCGGACTAATACACAGCCAGCGCGTGCTGCTGGCGCTGACCCAGGCCGGCGCCGGCCGCGAAGACGCCTATGCAATTGTTCAGCGCAATGCCATGCGCGCCTGGAATGAGGGCGCCGACTTCCTGACGTTGCTCAAGGCCGACAAGGACGTGACGAAAGTGCTGAAGCCGGCGGCGCTGGAGGGGCTATTCGACCTTGGCTACCACACCAAGCACGTGGACACTATTTTCCGCCGCGTCTTCGGCAAGGCGTAAGCAAGCGCGGCGTCACGCTACTTCTTCAGCACCTCGGCCTTCGCCTTCTCGGTCAGCGCGTCGAATTGGCGGCGGACTTCGGCCTCGTCGGCTTTCGCGCCTTTGGCGGCAACGTCGTGCATGATCTTTCGCACGATGCCGTCGATACCGGCCTCGACTTCCGCCGCGACGAGTTCCTTCGCATACGTGTCGGCCGCACCGCCGCTCAAGCCGATCTTGCCCGCGGCCCATAGAGCCAGCAGCTTGTTTCGCCGCGCGGCGATCTTGAAAGCGTTCTCCTGGTCATGGGCGAACTTCGCCTCGTAGCCCTTTTCGCGTTCGTCGAAGGTCGACATGGTGCCCTCCATCTGACTGCCCCCAGCATAGCACTGACAACGTTTGGTTTCCGCCAACAGCCTGCGTCGTTGTATCCCGGTATCGGATCGGCTATGGTCCAGCGATACCCGGGCGCGTCGGTCATTCGACGGCGTCCGGTTTTAGCTTTCGGGCCGCCTTCTGCGCCATGTCTTGCCTGCGTCGGCGCGACGGAAGCGGCCCGGGCTCGATCGCGAGAGGTTCGCCATGACCCGCCGTAGGCAGCTCTATGAGGGCAAGGCCAAAGTGCTGTTCGAGGGACCGGAGCCCGGCACCCTGGTGCAGTACTTCAAGGATGACGCCACCGCCTTCAACAATCAGAAAAAGGGCACCATCACCGGCAAAGGTGTGCTGAACAACCGCATCTCGGAGTATTTGATGACGCGGCTGAACGAGATCGGCGTGCCCACGCATTTCGTGCGCCGGCTCAATATGCGCGAGCAGCTCATCAAAGAGGTCGAGATCATCCCGATCGAAGTCGTGGTGCGGAACGTCGCCGCCGGTTCGCTTTCGACCCGACTCGGCATCGCCGAGGGCACGCCGCTGCCGCGCTCCATCGTCGAGTTCTATTACAAGAACGACGAGCTCGGCGATCCCATGGTGACCGAGGAGCACATCACCTGCTTCGGTTGGGCGACGCCGCCGGAAATCGACGAGATCATGTCGCTGGCGCTCAGGGTGAACGACTTCCTGTCGGGCCTGTTCCTCGGCGTCGGCATCCGCCTGGTGGATTTCAAGCTCGAATTCGGCCGGCACTGGCAGAACGAGGACATGCGCATCATCCTGGCCGACGAGATCAGCCCGGACAATTGCCGCCTTTGGGACATCGCCACCAACGACAAGATGGACAAGGACCGTTTCCGCCGCGACCTCGGCGAGGTCGCCGAAGCCTATCAGGAGGTCGCGCGCCGTCTCGGCATTCTGCCCGAGGGCGGACCGCGCGACATGAAGGGCCCGGCGGTGATGCAGTAGCGGCGAACCGATGAAGGCGCGGGTCCACATCACGCTCAAATCCGGCGTCCTCGATCCGCAGGGCAAGGCCATCGGCCATGCGCTCGGCTCGCTCGGCTTTGCCGGCGTCAACGACGTTCGCCAGGGCAAGTACATCGAGCTGGAATTGGCGGAATCCGATCCGAAGAAGGCGCGCGCCGCCGTCGAGCAGATGTGTCAGAAGCTGCTGGCCAACACCGTCATCGAGAATTACGCGGTCGATTTGGCCGACTAGCGGCGGCGGGCCATTTCGGCCAGCCAAGCCTTGATCAACGACTGATAGGGCATGTCCCGCTTGTTTGCGGCAACCTTGATCTGTTCCAGGAGACCGATGGGAAGCCTAAGCGAAATCGCAGTCGTCGACGGCTTCAGGTTGGGCAAGCGCGCCCGTTGCGCCTTCGACCAGTCGACAAACCCCGACGAGTCGTGACTTTCCCAGAAGCGCCGCTCTTCCGATTCATCGGCGAAGCGCGGCAATGGTTTAGTCTTCTTGCGCATAGCGGTTTCGTTCCTTGCGGTGCATGTCACGCACCGATATCACCTGAATTTTCGTACCGCTGAAGCGGACCGTAAACGTCGCATGCAGCAAGCGTCCGCCGTCGGTGCGTCCAAGCGCGTGGTAGCGAGGTTCGCGGGCACTGTGTTCGGCACCTTCCAGTACCAAGAGCGGGTCATTGAAGAACAGCTGCTCAGCTTCTGCTTGCGTGACGCCATGTTTGTCCGCGCTCCTGCGGGCGTTGCCGGCGTCCCAATCGAAGCCGTCGATCCGCTCGAAATCAAACATTCGCGATGTATATTACTATAATATACAAAAGTGTTCAGGCACGGTTCTAAAGGCGCTCACCGCCACACCGGCTTGCGCTTCTCGCGATAGGCGGCCATGGCTTCGGCCAAGTCCTCCGATTCGAGGCCGCGCGCCTGGTAGTCCATGTACATGTCGAGCGCTTCGGCAAAGGTCATGTCGGCGGCGCGGCTGATCGCCTGCTTGGTGAAGCGCATGCCCTGGCTCGCGCGCTCGACGGTCGTGCGCACGTAAGCCTCGAATTCCGCGTCCATGCCGGCTTCGCTCACCAGGCGGTTCACCAGGCCGATGCGCAAGGCCGCTTCGCCGTCCACAGGTTCACCCCAGAGCGCGAGTTCGCGGGCGCGACCGATGCCGACATAGCGTGCGAGCCGCCAGACGCTGAGGCCCGGCACCAGGCCCTCCTGGCCCGCCGGCAACCCCATTTGGCAGCTCGGCGTGGCGATGCGCAGGTCGCAGGCCAGCGCCAATTGCAGACCGCCGCCGAGCGCATAGCCGTGCATCAGGCAGAGCACCACCTTGTCCATGGTCTCGATCTCACGCATGCATTCTTCCCAGAGCCGGAAGTTTGCCGGACCGATCTTGCCTTGCGACAGATCCTTCAAATCGACGCCGGTCGAGAAGGCGCGCCCGGCGCCCTTGATCGCCACCACGCGGATTTCCGGGTCTTCGACGATCAGACCGAGCGCCGCCTGCAGATCGAATTTCGAGGGATGGTCGAAGGCGTTGAGGCGATGGGGGCGATTCAAGGTGAGATACGCGACCCGGTCGCGCTTTTCGAATACCAAGCTCTTGAACTCTCTCGACATGATCGCCTCCTAAGACGCGCCGTAGCGGCTCGCAAGCACCGCGCCGATGCGGTCGTTCTGAATTTCGGTTGAGCCGTCAACGTAATTGGCGATGCGGGCGAGCGCGATGTGCCGGCCGATCGGGCATTCCTCCCGCAAGCCCGCCGCACCCATCACCTGCATGCAATCCGAAAGCCGTTCGACGATCATCTCCGAGGCGAATTTCTTTGCAAACGACGCCGCGAGCATGCCGTCCTGGCCGCGCGGCGCCGCGCCCTCCGCCTCGATCAATCCCACGGCGCGATAGGTGAGCAATCGCGCCGCCTCCAGGTCGGTCGCGACGCGGGCCAATTTCCACCGCAACCCCTGATGCTCCAGCAGCGGCTTGCCGAAGGCTTGGCGCTCGCCGCCATACCGCACGGCGCAGGCAAGCGCCTCTTCCAGCATGCCGCAGCACATGGCCGCCACATAGGTGCGCGCCTGGTTGAGGCCCTGCAGCGCGACCGAGAACGCCTTGCCGGCTGGGCGGATCAGATCGGCCCCTGTTGCGCGATAGTCCCTGAGTTTGAAACCGCCGACCCCGATGGCATGGCCGCCCATGAGCTGGAACGGCGGCACGCGCTCGAAGCCGGGCTTGGTGCCATCGACCAGAAAGCAGGCGATGCCGCGGCCGCGCGAGCCGGGTTCGGTCTGCGCGTACGTGAAGTAGACGTCGCCTTCGGCCGCGTTGGTGATCCAGGCTTTCTCGCCGTTGAGAACCCAGCCGTCCGCCGTCTTCCGCGCCGTCGTTTGGATTTCGGCGAAGTCGCTGCCCACGTCGGGCTCGCTGAGCGCCGCGCCGCCGAGCCGCTCGACCTTGAGCAGCGCGGGCAGGAAGCGTGCGATCTGCTCTTGCGTGCCTTCGTGCGCGATGCGTTTGGCGCAATTGTGGGTGTTCACCAGGCTGAAGGCGAAGGCCATGCAGCCGCGGCTGAGTTCCTCGGCAACACGAAGCTTGGCGAAGAAGCTCATGCCGAGACCGCCGTGCGCCTTGGGCACTTCGATCTTGTTGAACCCGAGTTCGGCCGCCGACTTCAAGGCGTCGCGGGCGATGCGCCGTTCGCGCTCCCAGCGCGCTGCGTTCGGCAGCACCACGGTGCGGGTGAAGGCCTTGGCCGAGTCGATCAGGCGCTGTTCGTCCGCCGTCAGTGCGGGCACCATGGTGTTCCTCCCGGTTCGTCCGAAGGCAGCTTACGCACCGCCTGGATTGCACGCAACTCCTTGGATCGCAATATGAATTCAGATCATTAAGGGCCCGGAGCGCGCCCGGTCCGGCTTGGCTTGCAACGCCGTGCACCGCTCGATAGCATCCGCCGCACCGCCGGAAAACCAGGCCCCAGGTCGCAGAGATGCAAGCCGCCGTCATCGTCTTTCCCGGCTCCAACTGCGACCGTGACGCGCAAGTGGCGCTAACCCAAAGCATGGGTCGACCGCCGCTGATGATCTGGCACCGCGAGACCAGCCTGCCGAAGCTCGATCTCATCTTCATTCCGGGCGGCTTCGCCTATGGCGACTATTTGCGCTGCGGCGCCATGGCGGCGCATTCGCCGGTGATGCGCGAGGTCGTGGCGCGCGCCAAGGCAGGGACGGCAGTCCTCGCGGTGTGCAACGGATTCCAGGTCGCGGTCGAAGCCGGCTTGCTGCCGGGCGCGCTGATGCGCAACGCCAGCCTGAAATACGTATGCAGAGACGTGCATCTCAAGGTCGAGACCAGCCAGACGCCTTTCACCGCGCGTTATGAAACGGGCCAGGTCATTCGCATTCCGGTCGGCCACGGCGAAGGCAACTACTACGCCGACGACGAAACCTTGAAGCGCCTGGAGGGTGACGGCCGCGTCGCGTTCCGCTATTGCGAGCCGGACGGCGCGCTGACCGACAACGCCAATCCGAACGGCTCGCGCCGCAACATCGCCGGCATCTTCAACAAGGAGCGCACCGTACTCGGCATGATGCCGCACCCGGAGCGGCTTTCCGATCCGGCGCTCGGCGGCAACGACGGCCGCGCCATGTTCGACGCCCTGGCCGAGGCGCTGGCGTGAAGCTGCCGGAAAAGATCACGCCCGAGGTGGTGCGCGAGCATGGATTGAACCAGGCCGAATACGCGCGCGTGCTCGAGGTGATGGGGCGCGAGCCGAACCTGCTCGAGCTCGGCATCTTCTCCGTCATGTGGAGCGAGCATTGCTCCTATAAGTCGTCGAAGAAATGGCTGAAGCGGCTGCCGACCAAGGCGCCCTGGGTCATCTGCGGACCGGGCGAGAACGCGGGCGTCATCGACATCGGCGACGGCGACGCGGTCGTGTTCAAGATGGAAAGCCATAACCATCCGTCGTTCATCGAACCCTATCAGGGTGCGGCCACAGGCGTCGGCGGCATCCTGCGCGACGTCTTCACAATGGGCGCGCGGCCCATCGCCAACCTGAACGCGCTCCGCTTCGGCGATCCGGAACACCCGAAGACGCGGCATCTGGTTGCGGGCGTGGTGGCGGGCATCGGCGGCTACGGCAATTGCGTCGGCATCCCGACCGTCGGCGGCGAATGCACGTTCCATCCGAGCTACAACGGCAACATCCTGGTCAACGCCATGACCGTGGGCCTGGCGCGCACCGACAAGATCTTCTATTCGGCCGCCGCCGGTATCGGCAATCCCGTCGTCTATGTCGGCTCCAAGACCGGGCGCGACGGCATTCACGGCGCGACCATGGCGTCGGCGGAATTCGACGACGCGTCGGAGGAGAAACGCCCGACCGTGCAGGTGGGCGACCCCTTCACCGAAAAGCTGCTGATCGAGGCGTGTCTCGAACTGATGGCGACAGACGCCATCGTCTCCATCCAGGACATGGGCGCGGCGGGTCTCACGTCCTCTTCGTTCGAGATGGCGTCCAAGGGCGGCGTCGGCATCGAGCTTGAGCTCGATCGCGTGCCCTGCCGCGAGACCGGCATGGTGCCTTACGAGATCATGCTGTCGGAAAGCCAGGAGCGCATGCTCATGGTGATCCGCCCGGGACGCGAAGATGTCGCGCGGGCGGTGTTCGAGAAATGGGAACTCGACTTCGCCGTGATTGGCCACGTCACCGACACGGGCCGCATGGTGCTCAAATGGCAAGGCGCCGTGGCCGGCGACCTGCCCGTGGCGCCGCTCGCCGCCGCCGCGCCGGAATACGACCGGCCCTGGGTCGCGACGGCAAAGCCCAAACCCATCCATGCGAGCGACGTCGCTGCGAAGGATATCGGCAGCGCCTTGCTGACCCTGATCGCCTCGCCCGATCTGGCAAACAAGCGGTGGGTCTGGGAACAGTACGACCACATGGTCATGGCGGATACGGCGCAACGGCCGGGCGGCGATGCCGCGGTGGTGCGCGTTCATGGCACGAAGAAGGCGCGCGCGCTGACCACGGACTGCACGCCGCGCTACTGTGCCGCCGATCCGGAAGCCGGCGGCGCGCAGGCCGTGGCGGAGACATGGCGCAACCTTACGGCGGTCGGCGCGCGCCCGCTCGCCCTCACCGACTGCATGAACTTCGGCAATCCGGAACGCCCGGAGATCATGGGACAATTCGCCGGCTGTATCGAAGGCATGCGCGCCGCATGCCTCGCGCTCGACTTCCCCGTCGTCTCCGGCAACGTATCGCTCTACAACGAGACCAACGGCAAGGGCGTGCAACCGACCCCGGCCATCGGCGGCGTCGGCCTGCTGGACGATCTATCCGTCATGGTCACCGTCGCGCCGAAATCCGCGGGCGAGACGTTGATACTGGTAGGCGAAACCCGCGGCCATCTCGGCCAGTCGCTCTACTTGCGCGAAATTCTGGGCCGGGAAGACGGCGCGCCGCCGCCGGTGGACCTGGCGGCGGAGCGGCGGAACGGCGATTTCGTGCGCGCCCAGATCCGGGCGGGGCATGTGAAGGCCTGCCACGACCTGTCCGACGGCGGGCTGCTCGTGGCCGTGGCGGAGATGTGCCTCGCCGCCAAGCTCGGGGCCGCCATCGACCTGCCAGAGGGCATTCCACCCCATGCGGCGGCCTTCGGCGAAGACCAGGGCCGCTACATCCTCTCGGTCGCAGCCGGATCGGCCGAAAACATGGTTAAGGCCGCAAAGACCTTGGGGGTTCCCGCTCAAATCCTCGGCCGGATGGGTGGCCGGCATTTGACCTGGGGCGCAAAGTCCACCATATCTGTGGGCGAACTTCGCGACCGGAACGAAGCTTGGTTTCCGGCCTATATGGCGACGCCGTAGTCGGCGAACCGGAGTGTCTGCGATGCCGATGAACGCCGCCGACATCGAGCGGTTGATCAAGGAGAAGCTGCCCGACGCGCGGGTGGAGATTCAGGACCTGCGCGGGGACGGCGATCATTACGCGGCCCATGTGGTATCGGCCGCATTCAAGGGCAAGAGCCGGGTGCAGCAGCACCAGCTGGTGTATCAGGCCTTGCGCGGCAACATGGGCGGCGCGCTGCATGCCTTGGCGTTGCAGACTTCTCCGCCAGAGGAATAATCCGTACGGACACCGAAAGGGACGATGAGATGAGCGACAACCCGGTCTTCGACCGCATTCGCCAGGACATTTCCGAGAGCCCGGTGGTGCTCTTCATGAAAGGCACGCCGGTCTTTCCGCAATGCGGCTTCTCCGCCGCGGTCGTGCAGATCCTGAGCCACATTGGCGTGAAGTTCAAAGGCGTGGACGTGCTCGCCGACCCGGGCATCCGCCAGGCCATCAAGGAATTCAGCGATTGGCCGACCATCCCTCAGCTCTACGTCAAGGGCGAGTTCGTCGGCGGCTGCGACATCGTGCGCGAGATGTTCGAGACCGGCGAGCTGCAGCAGCTCTTGTCCGAGAAAGGCGTCGAGACCCGCGCCGCTTGAGTTAAGTCGGCCGCAGCTGCGCCAGAGCCGCCAGCCCCAATAGGATCAGCACGAGACCGCCGCCGAGCACGGCGAGCGGGCCCCAGTTGTCGAGCGCGCTGGCGAGCGCAAACGGCGCCAGCGCCTGCGCGACGACACCCGGCCGCGCCATGCGGCCGAGCCTGGCGCCGTATCCGGCGGAGCCGAACAGCGCCAGCGGCAAGGTGCCGCGCGCGATGGTCATGATACCGTTGCCGGCGCCATAGATCACGGTGGCGACCACGATCAGAACGGGCCCCGACGGCGCTAGCAGCGCAATGCCGGTCATGCAGAGCAGCATGCCGCCGCGCGCCGTCCACAACGGATGCAATCCGCGCCCTAGGGTGAATTCGACGATGCGGGCCGCCACCTGCGACGGCCCGATGATCATGCCGATGACGACCGCGGTGCCCGGATCGATGCCAAGGCGGCGAAGGACCTCGAGGTAGTTCACCGAGAGCCCGGCGCTCACGCAGGAAAACAACGTGAAGGCGACCACGAGATAGAGGAAGCGCCGGTCCGGCTTGGTGGCTTCCGATGCGGCGGCAGACACCTCGACTGGCCGCGGCTCTCGTTCCGGCGGACGCGGCAACAGCAGCAGATGGATCGTCGAGCCGACCGTGATGTGCGCACCGGCAATGATGAAGCATGCGATGCGCCAGCCGAATTTATGCTCCAGCGCCGCCACCGCCGGCCAGCCGATGGTGCTGGCCAATCCGCCGAGCAACGTCAGGCCGGTGATGGCTGGCCGGGCGCTGGCGCCGTAGAGCCGCGTGAGCGTCGCGAAGGCGGGGTCGTAGAGCCCGCAGGCCATGCCGAGGCCGATGACGGTCCATGCCGCGTATAGCACGGGGATGCTGGAAGCCGTGCCGAGCAGCGCGATGCCCGCCGCCAGCAGAAACGAGCTCAGCGCGAGCACGCGCCGCCCGCCGTGCCGGTCGATGGTGCGCCCGACGACGGGCGCGAGCGGCGCCGCCACCACGAGCGCCCACGACAACCCGCCGACCACGATGGCGCTGTTCCATCCGGTATCGCGCGCGATCGGGTGCGACAGCACGGCCGGAAGGTAGTAGCTCGTCCCCCAACTTAAAATCTGCGTGACGCCGAGCAGGGAAACCACGCGCACGCGGGCCGCGCGGGACTGAGCCTCGATGGCAACCACCCTCGCTCCTTCGCAGATGCTCTCCCGCCCTCCAGTATGGAAGATTCGCCAAAGAAAAGGGCCGCGAAAGCGGCCCTTTTCCGTAGCGTTGGACGCAGGCGCGTTAGGCCGCCTTGGCGTCGATCGTCTTGGCCGGTTCCTTGCTCGAGATGGCGACCGTGCGGGGCTTCAAAGCCTCCGGCACTTCGCGCACCAACTCGATGTGCAATAGGCCGTCGCGCAGGCTCGCATCTCTCACGCGGATATAGTCGGCAAGGTCGAAGCGGCGCTCGAAGGCGCGCGTGCCGATGCCGCGATGCAGGTACTCGGCCTTGTCCTCCTGCTCCTTGCGGCCGGACACTACCAGCAGATTCGGCTGGGCGACGATGTTGAGCTCCTTCTCGGAGAAGCCCGCCACCGCCATGGTGATGCGATAGCTGCTGTCGCCGGTCTTTTCGATGTTGTAGGGCGGGTAGCCCGGCGCGGCCTCGAGGTTGGTGGCGTCGTCAAGCAGGCGCGTCAGCCGGTCGAAGCCGATGGTGGAACGGAACAGGGGGGAAAAGTCGAACGTGTTCATTGCCATATTCTCCTATGAGCAACATGGGTTGATCTCCGGCTTGCGCATGCAGGCTCGGGATTTATCGTGCGGCCCCTTTGGTGGCGACCGTCGACACTGCCTAGTTGGGAACGCCAACGACCCGGTTCAAGGGGTAGCAGTGCGACTCTTTGATGCGGCAATACTATGAAATTCAAAGAAAAAAGGCCGCACCTGAAGATGCGGCCTGTTTCTTTCGGGGCGACTCGCCAAGCTCAACGCGAGTAGAACTCGACCACCAGCTGCGGTTCCATCTTCACCGGATAGGGCACGTCGCCGAGTTGCGGCGTGCGCACGAACTTGCCCTTCACTTTCGAGCCGTCGACTTCTATGTAGTCGGGCACGTCGCGCTCGGTGCTCTCCAGCGATTCCAGGATCGCCACCAGCTGCCGCGACTTCGCCTTCACCTCGATGGTGTCGCCTTCGTCGACGCGTGCGGAGGGGATGTTGAGGCGCTTGCCGTTGACGTGGATGTGGCCGTGGCTCACCAACTGGCGCGCCGCGAACGGCGTCGCCGCCAGCTTCATGCGATAGACCACGGTGTCGAGGCGCCGTTCGAGCAATCCGACCAAGCTCTCCGACGTGTCGCCTTTCGAGCTGACCGCCAACTCGTAGATGTTGCGGAACTGCTTTTCGGTGATGTTGCCGTAGTAGCCGCGAAGCTTCTGCTTGGCGGCGAGCTGCACGCCGTAGTCCGAAGGCTTGCGCCGGCGCTGGCTATGCTGGCCGGGCGGCGTCTCGCGCTTGTTGACCGGGCTCTTCGGCCGGCCCCAGAGGTTCTCGCCGAGACGGCGATTGATCTTGTACTTGGACTGCAGGCGCTTGGTCATCGAGCCATCCGTGAAACGTGCGAATCTTGCCGGCGGCGGCCTGCCGCCCGGAAGGCGCGTACTATACCCGCAAGTCCCGGAGCGTCAAGCCGCTTTCGGCCCGGCCAAACGCCACCCAAGGCCTTACAGGAACTCGCGAATTGCCGCGTTCACCTCGGCCGGACGCTCTTCCAGCACCCAGTGGGTGGCATCGTCGATCCGCCGGATGCGGAGGTCGGCGACGAATTTGTCGAGGCCGTCCAGGTTGCCGGGCGGTAGCGCCGTATCCTGCATTCCCCAGATCACGAGCGTCGGCACTTTGACCTGGAACAGCGCCGGGTCCAGCTTCGGCGCCACATCGGACGGATCGCCGCCCGCTTTCGGCGGACGAAGCGGCGAGGCCCGATACCAGTTGAGTCCGCCGGTGAGCGCGCCGGGCTGGCCCCAAGCCGCGAGATACGCCCGCTTGTCCGCCTCGTTCAAATGTCCCTGTTTGAACGGCCGCTCGTAGGTCCGCTCCCACAGTGTCTTGAAATTGTCCGCCGACAGCACCGCCTCCGCCTGCTCCGAGCGGAAGAACAGCATGTACTGGCTGGCCTGCGCCTGTTTCGGATTCTCCCGCAATTCGCGGGCGAACACCGCCGGGTGCGGCGCGTTGACGATGACGAGCTTGGCGACCAGCTCGGGATGCTGGATGGCGAAGCCCCAGGCGATGGCGCCGCCCCAATCGTGCGCCACCACGACGCAGCGCTTCTCGCCGAGGTGCAGCACGAGTTGGCGCAGATCCTCGATGATGTGCCGCGCGGCGTATTGTTCGACCGCCTTCGGCTTGTCGGAAAGATTATAGCCGCGCATGTCGGGCGCCACGACGCGATGGTCCTTGGCGAATTCGGCCAACTGATGGCGCCACGTGTACCAGAACTCCGGGAAGCCATGCACGAACAGCATCAGCGGTCCCTTGCCCGCCGTCGCGTAGTGCAGCTTGATGCCGTTCACCTCGGCGTATTTGTGTTCGTAGGTCGCTGTCATGACATCTCCACTTTGCGGCGGCGGCTGCCCGGCACCTTGCGCCCAGCAAGCATTTTGATGATGCCCCGGAGCGTGCGCACGTCCTGCTCGAGCAGCGGTCCGCGTTGCAGGCTGTTGCGGATATTGTTCATCAACGCGACGCGCTTGTCGGGAATGTTCTGGAAGTAGCCCGCCGCTTCAAGCTCGCCCTCCAGATGGTCGAACAGGCCGAGCAGTTCGGCGCGGGTGGCGATGCGCGTGTCGCCCATGTCGAATTGCACCGCGGGCGATGTATCGCCGGCCTGGAACCATTCATAGGCCAGCAGCAGAACCGCCTGGCCGAGATTGAGCGAGGCAAACGCCGGGTTAACCGGCACGGTGACGATGCCTTCCGCCAGCACGATGTCGTCGTTGTAGAGCCCGACCCGCTCGCCGCCGAACAGGAGCCCGACCCTTTCGCCGGCGGCCACGGATTTGCGCATGTCCGCCGCCGCCTGGCGCGCCGTCGCCACCGGCTTCAGCATGTCGCGCCGGCGCGCGGTGGTGGCGTAGACGCGGTGCAGATCGGCGATGGCCTCGCGGGTGGACCCGAAGACGCGCGCCGCATCGAGCACCTGGTCGGCGCGGCTCGCCATGGCGCGTGTGCGCTCGTTCAGCCAATTGTGCCTGGGCTTCACCAGGCGCAGGTCGGTCAGGCCGAAATTGAGCATGGCGCGCGCCACCGCGCCGATGTTCTCGCCGAGTTGCGGCTCCACCAGCACGATGGTCGGCCCGCCCAGGATCGGCTCGCGCCGGCGATCGGTGCCGGCCACGTTCAGCCGCCGGCGCGGGTGATGGAGCGGGCGCCGGCTGGCACCGACGCCGCGGGCGCGCCGTCGCGATGCAGCTTGTAGACGATGCTGTCGTAGAGCGCCTGGAACGACGCATCCACGATATTGGGCGAGACGCCGACCGTGAACCAGCGGTTCCCCTGGGCGTCGGCGGATTCGATAAGCACGCGCGTCACCGCCTCGGTGCCGCCGGTCAGGATGCGGACCTTGAAGTCCACCAGGCGCAGGTCGGCCAGGTAGCTCGAATACTTGCCGAGATCCTTGCGCAGCGCGTTGTCGAGCGCGTTGACCGGGCCGTTGCCCTCGCCGACCGACATGAGCGCTTCGCCGTCCACCGACACTTTCACGGTGGCTTCGGAGACGGTGACCAGCTCGCCGTAAGCGTTGTGCCGGCGCTCGACCATGACGCGGAAGCTGCGGACGTCGAAATAGTCCGGCACCTGGCCCAGCGCTCGCCGCGCCATCAGCTCGAAACTCGCTTCGGCGCCGTCGTAGGAATAGCCCTGGAACTCGCGCTCTTTCACCTCTTCGAGCAGCCGCGTCACTTTCGGATGCTTCGGATCCAGCTCGATGCCGGCCTCGCGGAGCCGCGCCAGGATATTCGACCGTCCGGCCTGGTCGGAGACCAGAATGTGCCGCTGGTTTCCTACGCTTTCGGGCGGCACGTGCTCGTAGGTGCGCGGGTCCTTCTCCACCGCGGAAACATGCAGTCCGCCCTTGTGGGCGAAAGCCGAGGCGCCGACGTAGGCCGCATGGCGGTTCGGCGCGCGGTTCAGCAACTCGTCGAGCAGCCGCGATGCCTGCGTGATATGAGCAAGGCCGTCATCACTGATGCCGATCTCGAAGCGCTCCTTGAAACCGGGCTTCAGCATGAGAGTTGGGATCAGCGACACCAGATTGGCGTTGCCGCAGCGCTCGCCGAGGCCGTTAAGCGTGCCCTGCACCTGGCGCACGCCGGCGCGCACCGCCACCAGGCTGTTGGCAACGGCGTTTTCGGTATCGTTGTGGGCGTGGATGCCGAGCCGGTCGCCGGGTATCGCCTTCGCAACCTCGCCGACGATACGCTCGACCTCGTGCGGCAAGGCGCCGCCGTTGGTGTCGCAGAGCACGATCCAGCGCGCGCCCGCCTTCTCGGCGGCCTTGAGGCACGCCAGCGCGTAGTCCGGATTGGCCTTGTAGCCGTCGAAGAAGTGTTCGGCGTCGTACATGGCTTCGCCGCCCTTGGCGACCGCAGCGGCAATGGAATCGTGGATCAGCTCGATGTTCTCTTCGAGAGTGATGCCGAGTGCGAGCGTCACGTGGAAGTCCCAGGCCTTGCCCACCAGGCAGGTGCCTTGCGCGCGCGCGTCCAGCACCGGCGCGAGGCCCGGGTCGTTGGCGGCGCTGCGTCCGGGCCGCTTGGTCATGCCGAACGCTATCAGCTTCGCACGCGGCAATTTCGGCGGCGCGGCGAAAAATGCCGTGTCGGTCGGATTGGCGCCCGGCCATCCGCCTTCCACGTAATCCACGCCCATGCGGTCGAGCGCCAGCGCAATGGTGCGTTTGTCCTCGACGGAAAAATCGACCCCCTGGGTCTGCGCGCCGTCGCGGAGCGTGGTGTCGAAGATATAGAGGCGTTCGCGGCTCATCCGGCACGTCTCCATTCTGTGCGCCCGCCGGGCTTGTCTTCGAGCACGATGCCCTTGCCGGCCAGTTCGTCGCGGATGCGGTCGGCCTCGGCGAAGTTCTTGGCCTTCTTCGCCTCGATACGCCGCGCAATCAGGGCGTCAATCGCACCCTTATCTTCGTTGTCGCCCTTGAGCCAGGCCTCAGGCGATTGGCCGAGCAAGCCGAGTATCGCGCCTGCCGCGGTCAATCCGGTGGCAAGGCGTGCGATATCGGCGGCATTGCCGGATTTTATGCTGTTGTTCAATGCCCGCAGATTGTCATGCAGCCGCGATATGGCGAGCGGCGTGTTCAGATCGTCGCGCAACGCCTCGAGAACGCCTTCCGGCGCTTGGTCGCTCGTCTTTGCCGCACGGGCGGCACTCGCGTCTCTCAGCGCCAGATAGAAGCGGTCGAGTTCGGCTTTCGATTCCCGCACGCCCTCGTCAGTCCAGTCGAGCGGCTGGCGATAGTGGGTCTTCAGCATGTTGAGGCGGATCGCTTCCGGCGGATATTTTTCAAGCAGTTCGTGCGCTGTGATGAAATTGCCGAGCGACTTGGCCATCTTCTCGCCGTTGACCGTGACGAAGCCGTTGTGGACCCAAAATCTCGCGAAGAGCGCATGATTGGCGCATTCGCTCTGCGCCAGTTCGTTCTCGTGATGCGGAAAGATCAGGTCGCGCCCGCCGCCGTGGATGTCGAAACTGGCGCCGAGATGCGCCTTGGACATGGCCGAGCATTCGATGTGCCAGCCGGGCCGGCCGCGGCCCCAGGGACTGTCCCAGCCGGGTTGGTCGGCCGCACTCGGCTTCCAGAGCACGAAGTCGGCGGGGTCTTTCTTGTAGGGCGCCACTTCGACCCGCGCGCCGTCGATCAACTCGTCCCGATTGCGCCGCGACAGCTTGCCGTAATCGGGCATGGACGGCACGTGGAACAGCACGTGACCCTCCGCCGCATAGGCGTGCCCGCCGGCAATGAGCTGCTCGATCATGGTGATCATCTCGGCCACGGTCTCGGTCGCGCGCGGCTCCACGCTCGGCGGCAGGTTGCCGAGCGCCGCCATGTCCTCGTGAAAAGCCTTGGTGGTGCGGGCCGTGATCGACGCGATCGGCTCGCCGGAAGACTTCGCCGCCTCGATGATCCGGTCGTCGATGTCGGTGATGTTGCGAACGTACGTCACATGCGCCGCGCCGTACTCACGCCGCAGCAAGCGGAACAGCACGTCGAACACGATGACCGGCCGCGAATTGCCGATATGGGCATAGTCGTAGACGGTCGGCCCGCAGACGTACATGCGCACGTTCGCCGGATCGATGGGCGAGAAATCTTCCTTCCGCCGCGTCGCCGTGTTGTAAAGCCTGAGCGCCACGAGCCGCTCCCGAAACAATCCGTAACGTATTGAAGTTTATGCGGTTTCGCCGCGAAGTCGAGCCCGCGCCCGCTCCGGCCCGATGAGAGGTAGCAGATTTAGCATTTCGGGTCCACGTTCGCGCCCGGTAAGTGCCAGACGCAGCGGGTGAAACAGCGCGCGGCCCTTGCGGCCCGACTTCTGCGACACCGCCTTGGTCCACGCGCCCCACGTGGCGCCGTCGAACGGCCCGCCCGGAAGCAACTCGCCCGCCACCCCCAGCAATTCCGCGTCCTCGCACACAGGCGCCACCGTGCCCGCGACCACCTGCCACCAATCGCGCGCGTCTTCGAAGCGATCCAGGTTGCCGCGCACGGCAAGCCAGAAGTCCTCGCCGGCCGCCCCGAGACCGAGGGCGGCGAGCCTTGGCTTTGCTGTCGCGTAACTCATGCCGTGCAGCACGCGGCGGCTAAGTTGCACTAGCTCCGCCGGATCGAAGTGCGCGGCGCCGCGGCCGAAATGCTCGAGCGCGTAGCCGGCCGCCAGGTCGTCGAGCGTCTGTTTCGGCTCCACCGGATCGGACGTGCCGAGCCGCGCGATCAGGCTGGCGACGGCCATGGGCTCGATGCCCTGTTCGCGCAAGTCGGCGAGGCTCAACGAGCCGGAGCGTTTCGACAGCCCCTCGCCGGCCGCGTTCACCAGCAAGGCGAAATGCGCGAAGGCCGGCGGCGCGGCGCCGAGCGCCCGGAAGAGCTGAATCTGCGCCGCCGTATTGGTGACGTGATCCTCGCCGCGAACGATGTGGCTGATGGAAAAGTCGATATCGTCCACTACCGAGCAAAATCCGTAGAGCGGCGTGCCGTCTTCCCGCACTAGTACCGGATCGGAGGCGCTGGCCGGATCGATTTCGACGCGGCCGCGAATGATGTCGTCCCAGACGACCGGCGCGTGATCGAGCTTGAAGCGCCAATGGGGCTTCCGGCCCGCCGCTACCAGCGAGCGCTTGTCGTCGGCATTCAGCTTCAAAGCCGCGCGATCGTAGACCGGCGGGCGGTGGCTGGCCCGCGCCAGCGCCCGCTTGCGTTCGAGCTCGTCCGGCGTCTCATAGCAGTCGTACAGCCGTCCATCGCCCTTGAGCCGCTCCGCCGTTTCGGCATAGCGCGACAATCGATCCGACTGGCGCGCGAAACGGCCCCAGGTCAATCCGAGCCAGGCGAGATCGCGCTCGATGGCGGCGGCGAATTCCGGCTTTGAACGCTCGCGGTCGGTGTCGTCGAGACGCAGCATGAACGATCCGGCGCGGTTCCTGGCGAACAGCCAGTTCACCAGCGCGGCGCGGACGTTGCCTACATGCAGCAGCCCCGTGGGGCTCGGCGCGAAGCGGACGGCAACGCTCACGACGTGTCGCGGAAGCGGTTGGTGATCGGATAGCGCCGGTCGCGCCCGAAGCTGCGCTGGGTGATCTTCACGCCGGGCGGCGCCTGGCGTCGCTTGTATTCGGCGATATACAGCAGGTTCTCGACGCGCTTCACCGTTTCGCGGGCGACGCCGAGCGCCACGATCTGATCGACGCTCATCTCGCGTTCCACCAGGCACTGCAACACGCGGTCCAGCACCGCATAGGGCGGCAGACTGTCCTCGTCCTTCTGGTCGGGGCGCAATTCGGCCGACGGCGGCTTGGTGATGATGCGCTCCGGGATCACGCGCCCGGGCGGGCCGAACGCGCCGTCGGGATGATGCTGATTGCGCCAATGGGAGAGTTCGAACACTGTGGTCTTGTAGACGTCCTTGAGCACGTTGAAGCCGCCGCACATGTCGCCGTAGAGCGTGGCATAGCCGACCGACATCTCCGATTTGTTGCCGGTGGTGAGCACCATGTGGCCGAACTTGTTGGAGAGCGCCATGAGCGTGAGGCCGCGCATGCGGGACTGGACATTCTCCTCCGTGGTGTCGGGCTTGGTGCCGTCGAACAGCGGCTTCAGCGCCGCATAGACCGCGTCGACCGTCGTGCCGATCGGCACCGTGTCGTAGCGGAGTCCGATGAGCTTGGCGCATTCGGCCGCGTCTTCCAGGCTTTCCGACGACGTGAAGCGGTACGGCAGCATCACCGTCCAGACTTTGCCCGGTCCCAAAGCATCGGCGGCCACGGCGGCGGTGAGCGCGGAATCGACGCCGCCCGAAAGGCCGAGCACGACACCGGGAAAGCGATTTTTGCCTACGTAATCGCGCAAGCCCACCATCATGGCGAGCCAGATGCCTTCGAGCCGCGTCGGCGGCTGGATTCTCTCGGCCGTGGCGCAGCGCCAGCCGCCGCTTTCGCGCGTCCACGAGGTGAGGCGCACGGCCTCCTTGAACGCGGGAAGCTGCGCCGCCAAGGTGCGATCGGCATTGACCGCGAAGGATGCGCCGTCGAACACCAGCTCGTCCTGGCCCCCGACTTCGTTGACGTAGATCAGCGGCAGGCCGGACTCGTTCACGCGCGCGAGCGCCAGGTTCAAGCGCATGTCCGGCTTGTCGATCTCGAAGGGCGAGCCGTTCGGCACCAGCAGGATTTCGGCGCCGGTCTCGCTCAGGCATTCGGTGACGTCTGGTAGCCACATGTCTTCGCAGATCATTAGGCCGAGCCTGACGCCCTTGAACACGACCGGCCCCGGCAGCGGCCCCGGCGCGAACACGCGCTTCTCGTCGAACACCCCGTAATTGGGCAGATCGTATTTGAACCGGGTGGCGGCGATGCGCCCGCCTTCGAGCAGAAAGCCGGCGTTGTAGAGCTTGCCCTCTTCGCGCCACGGCGCACCGACAATCAGGGCCGGACCGCCATCGGCAGTCTCCGCCGCCAGGATGCGCACCGCCTCCATCGACGCATCCTGCAGCCGCGGCTTCAGCACCAGGTCTTCGGGCGGGTAGCCGCAAACCACCAGTTCGGAATAGAGCACAAGATCGGCGCCGAGACCGGCCGCTTCCGCGCGGGCGGCGCGGATCTTGGCGAG
>DASQHM010000110.1:0-26062 GCA_035632095.1 Candidatus Cybelea sp.
AAACGTGGCGGAGGCGGTGCGAATCTCCGGCGCCCATGCGGTCGACGTGTCCTCGGGCGTGGAAAGCGCGCCGGGCCGCAAGGACCCCGCGCGCATCGGCGCCTTCCTCGATGCCGTGCACCGACTTTAGCCGCAGGAGACACGCGTGAGCGGTACGCCCAAGCCAAACTCCTATCGCGCCGGTCCCGACGATCGCGGCCATTTCGGTGCCTATGGCGGGCGTTTCGTCGCCGAAACCCTGATGCCGTTGATCCTGGAACTTGAGCGCGCCTACGAGGCCGCCAAAGTCGACCCGGGCTTCCAGACCGAACTCGACCAATTCCTGGCGCACTATGTCGGCCGGCCGAGCCCGCTCTATTACGCCGAGCGGCTGACGCAGCATCTGGGCGGCGCCAAGATCTATCTCAAGCGCGAGGAGCTGAACCACACCGGCGCGCACAAGATCAACAATTGCATGGGCCAGATTCTCCTGGCCCGCCGCATGGGCAAGCGCCGCATCATCGCCGAGACCGGCGCCGGCCAGCACGGCGTGGCGACCGCGAGAGTGGCGGGGCGCTTCGGGTTGCCGTGCGTCGTCTATATGGGCGAGACCGATATCGAGCGGCAGAAGCCCAACGTTTTCCGCATGCGGCTGCTCGGCGCCGAAGTGCGTCCCGTCACCTCCGGCTCGCGCACGCTCAAGGACGCCATGAACGAAGCGCTGCGCGACTGGGTCACCAACGTCGCCGACACGTTCTACATCATCGGCACCGTCGCCGGCCCGCATCCCTATCCGAAGCTGGTGCGCGACTTCCAATGCGTCATCGGCAACGAGACGCGCCGCCAGATGATCGAGCGTGAAGGCCGCATTCCCGACAGCCTGGTCGCCTGCATCGGCGGCGGCTCCAACGCCATGGGCCTGTTCCATCCGTTCCTGGACGAGCCAGGCGTCGCCATGTATGCGGTGGAGGCGGCGGGCCACGGCATCGAGACCGGCAAGCATGCCGCGTCGCTGACGGCCGGGCGGCCCGGCGTGCTGCACGGCAATCGCACGTATCTGCTGCAGGACGCGGACGGCCAGATCACCGAAGCCCATTCGATCTCCGCCGGGCTCGACTATCCCGGCATCGGACCCGAACACGCCTGGCTGCACGACGTGGAGCGGGTGCATTACGTGTCGGCCACCGACAAGGAAGCGCTCGACGCGTTCCAGCTCTGCGCCAAGCTCGAAGGCATCATCCCGGCGCTGGAGCCGGCGCACGCCATCGCCCATGTCATGAAACTGGCGCCGACCCTGCCGAAACATCATCTCATGGTGATCAACCTGAGCGGCCGCGGCGACAAGGACATCTTCACCGTCGCCGACGCGCTCGGGGTGAAGCTGTGAGCGATCGCATCCAGCGCCGCTTCGCCAAATTGCGCGCCGAGGGCCGCGCTGGTCTGGTCACCTATTTGTGCGCCGGCGATCCCGATGCGGAAACTTCGCTCGCCATCGTGCGCGGTCTGCCCGCGGCCGGCGCCGATCTGATCGAGATCGGCATGCCGTTCACCGATCCCATGGCGGACGGTCCAGCGATCCAGGCGGCGTCGCTCCGCGCCCTGGCCAAGGGCGCCGGCTTGAAGTCGACCCTCGATCTGGTGCGCGCGTTCCGCAAGAGCAATGCGGACACGCCCATCGTGCTCATGGGCTATTTCAATCCCATCTTCACCTATGGCGTGAAGCCGTTCATCGCCGACGCGCTCAAGTCCGGCGTCGACGGCATGATCGTGGTCGACCTGCCGGCGGAAGAGGACGACGAGTTTTGCCTGCCCGCCCTGAAGGCCGGATTGAATTTCATCCGCCTGGCGACGCCGACCACCGACGACCGGCGCTTGCCCGCCGTGCTGGCCAACACATCGGGCTTCATCTACTACGTGTCGCTCACCGGCATCACCGGCGTCGGTGCTCCGGACGTTTCAGCGGTGAAGGCGTCGGTGGCGCGCATTCGCCGGCAATCGGACCTGCCGATCGCCGTCGGCTTCGGCATCCGCACCCCGGAGCAGGCCGCGGCCATCGCCGCATTCGCCGATGCCGCCGTGGTCGGCACGGCCCTGGTCGCCAAGGTGGCGGAAGCGCGCGATACTAAGGCCGCCACGGAAGGTGTGCTCAAGTTCGTGCGCGAGCTTGCGCAAGGTGTGCGCGGCGCCAGGCGCAAGGCGAGGTCGGCTCCATGAATTGGCTCACCAGCACGGTTCTGCCGAAGATCAGGGCCCTCGGCCGCAAGAAGGACACGCCCGACAATCTGTGGCGCAAGTGTCCTTCCTGCGGCCAGATGATCTTCCATCGCGACCTGGAAGCGGCGCAGTTCGTCTGCAAGCACTGCGGCCACCACATGCGCCTCGCGCCGAAGGAGCGCTTCGGCTATCTGTTCGACGACGGCGAATACACCTGCATCGAGCTGCCCGAAGTCGCCGCCGACCCGCTCAAGTTCCGCGACTCCAAGCGCTACGGCGACCGCCTGAAGGAGGCGCGCGCCAAATCCGGGGACGAGGACGCCATGAAGGTGGCGCACGGCACGCTCGGCGGCGTCAACGTGGTGATGGCCGTGCAGAATTTCGGCTTCATGGGCGGATCCATGGGCCTTGCCGTCGGCGAAGCCGTGGTGGCGGCCGCCACCTTGGCCGTGGTGCAGGACGCGCCGCTGATCATCTTCGCCGCATCCGGCGGCGCGCGCATGCAGGAGGGCATCCTGTCGCTGATGCAACTGCCGCGCACCACCGTCGCCGTCCAGCGCCTGCGCGAGGCCGGCTTGCCGTTCATCGTCGTGTTGACCGACCCGACGACCGGCGGGGTCACCGCCTCGTACGCCATGTTGGGCGATATCCAGATCGCCGAGCCGGGCGCGCTCATCGGCTTCGCGGGTCAGCGCGTGATCGAGCAGACGATCCGCGAAAAGCTGCCGGAAGGATTTCAGCGCGCCGAATATCTGCTGGAGCACGGCATGATCGACATGGTCGTGCACCGGCACGATATGAGGCCCACGCTGATTCGCATCGTCGATCTCCTGCGCAATCGCGCGCCGCGCGCCGACGTGGTCGCGTTGCCGCGCGCCGAGCAGGAAAGTCCGCCGGCCGGCGATTGAGCCGCAAGTGAGGCAGACGCCATGACGCAGGCCCTTGTACCGCCGGCGCGGACCGACGCGGTTCTGGCGCGGCTTACCACGCTGCATCCGAAACTGATCGACTTGTCGCTCGATCGGCTGCAACGGTTGCTGGCGCGGCTCGGCAATCCGGAACGGCAACTATCGCCGGTCATTCACGTCGCCGGCACCAACGGCAAGGGTTCGCTGATCGCCTATCTCCGCGCGATTCTGGAAGCGGCGGGCTATCGCGTGAATGTCTACACCTCGCCGCACCTGGTGCGCTTCAACGAGCGAATCCGCGTCGCGGGCGAGATGATTCGCGACGAGCCGCTGGTGGCCCTGCTCGAGGAAATCGAGCGCGCCAACGGCGATCAGCCAATCACGTTTTTCGAGGCGACGACCGCGGCGGCGTTTCTCGCTTTTTCGCGGGCGACTGCCGATATCGTGCTGCTGGAGACCGGCCTCGGCGGGCGGCTCGATGCGACCAATGTCGTCGACCAGCCGCTCTTGACCGCGATCACGCCCGTGGCCTTCGACCACATGGAATTTCTCGGCCGCACCTTGTCGGCGATCGCCGGAGAAAAAGCCGGAATCCTGAAGCCGGGCGCACCTGCGGTGATCGGACCACAGGCTGATGAAGCCGCGAACGCCATCGCCGCGCGCGCCGCCAAACTCGGCGTGACGCTTTACCGCTTCGGCGAAGACTTTTCGGCCAGCGAGAGCGACGGTCACCTACGTTGGCAATCGCAAGGCAAGACCCTCGACCTGCCGCGGCCGGCCCTGGCCGGGCCGCATCAAATCGTCAACGCCGGGACGGCGATCGCTTGCATCCGCAGCTTGCGGGGTTTCAAGGTCGGCGACGCGGCGCTTGCCGCCGGATTGACGCAGGTCGAATGGCCGGCGCGATTGCAGCGGCTCACGCGCGGACCGTTGCAGGCGCGGTTGCCGGAAGGCGCCGAGCTCTGGCTCGACGGCGTGCACAATCCGCATTGCGCCGAGGCGATCGCCGCCGCATTGGCGGAATGGCGCGCGCACGATCCGGCGGCGCGGCCGCATCACCTGATCTTCGGCGCCAAGAGCAACAAGGATCTGTCGGGAATCCTGCGCCCGCTGGCGCGCGTCGCCGACGAGGTCTACGGCGTCGCCATTCCGGGCGATGCCAATTGCTTCCAGCCGGCGGAGATCGTGACGGTTGCGCGCGGACTGGGCCTCGCGGCCGAGCCCGCGCTGAGCGTCGCCGATGCCTTGACCTCGATCCGCCGCGGCAACGCCGCCGGCGCACCGCCGCCGCGCATCCTGATTTGCGGATCGCTTTATCTCGCGGGCACGGTACTCGCCGAAAACGGCTAGCGTCGTTCGTGGTGCGGAAAGGTCCGAAGCGCCGTGGCTTGCGCCACGACGCTTCGGGGGTGGGACGGCACCGTCTGCGATTCGGTGCCGGCCTCGGGACTTATAGGGTGGTCTCGAGCCACTCCACGATCTTGCCCTTGGGCAGCGCGCCGACCTTGGTGGCGGCGACTTGGCCGTCCTTGAACAGGATGAGAGTGGGAATGCCGCGAACACCGTAGCGGGTCGGCGTCGCCGGATTTTCGTCGATGTTGATCTTCGCCACCGTCACCTTGCCGGTCATCTCGCCGGCGATTTGCTCCAACGACGGTGCAATCTGCTTGCAGGGACCGCACCACTCGGCCCAGAAGTCGACCAGAACCGGTCCTTTCGACTTCAGGACGTCGCTTTCGAAGGACGCATCGGTGACTTTCGTCGTGGTCATGGATACCTCGTTGCCGGGTTGGCGGTCAGCCGCGAACGCACCCTGCAATCTAGGTAACCGGACCCGCCTGCGTCAAGGCGCCAGGGGTGTCAAAATATGTACTGAGAGTTGCATAATGATCGGGCCGTCGGTCCAGACCAATACCGCGTCGACCGGCCGCCCCGGATAAATTTTCATCAAGAGCGCTCGGTATAATGCCATTTGTTTCAAATAGATAGAGGGAACGTCCTGGAGTTGGCGAGGCGGGGGGCGATTGCTCTTATAATCGGCGACAATTACACGCTGCGGTGTCACTAGCAGCCGGTCCACCTGTCCAGATACGGCATACCCGCCGACCGCGCCTACCAGCGGTACTTCTGCCATGGACCCCGGCCCAAACAGGGCCGCCACGGCCGGATCGCCCAAAAGGCGCAGGACTTCGGCAGCGACTCGCGCCTGCGTTTCCGGGTTCAGGCGATGCTCCCGCCGGGACAGATACCGGGCAGCGGCCGGAGCCCGCTCCGTCGCCGGCAGATCGGGCAAGGTCTGCAGCAGGCGGTGAATGATGCGCCCGCGCTGGAAACGTGCGCCCTGATCCGGACCGAGCGGGCTCGCGACCGATGGTTCATCGCCGTCCATACGCGACGGCGCCAGCGGACGTGACGGCGCAGGCTCGGACGGCGCCGGGCGCGAGGCCCACGCCGGCAACCCACTCTCGCCGGCATCGAGCGAGCGCTCCTTCCGCTGTTTCGGCTCCGCCGTTTGCGGCGAGGACAGCCGCAATATGCGTTGACCCTCCGGCGCCGGAACGCTTTCCGCGAGCGGCTCGAGCGCATCGCGCACCATGGCGTACCAACTCTCTTCGGGCGCCTTCTCCTTGGCGAAACCGCAAACATAGAGCCGGTCACGGGCGCGGGTCATGGCGACATAGAGCAGGCGGCGGTGCTCGGCCAGGCGCCGGACGCGCTCCGCCTGACGAAGCGCCGACGTTGCCGCGCAGTCGCCCGATGCGCTTGGCGCCCAGAAGAACAGCGGCGGCTCCGCGCCCACGGAGCTTTGCTCGCGATGCTGCCAGAGCAGTCGCGGCTCCAATCGGCCGTCGGGCACGGCAACCGTGTCGGGCAGGAAGACGATGGCGGATTCGAGGCCCTTGGCGCCGTGCACGGTCATCACGCGCACCTCGTCGCGCCCCTGATCCATGTCGCGCTTCACTTCCACTTCGCCGACCTCCACCCAATGCAGGAAGCCTTCGAGCGACGGCGGATGCGCGCGCTGATAGACCAGCGCCAGATTTTGAAATTCGTCGATAGCGTCGTCCGCATCGGGCCCGAGCCGTGCCAGCAAAGCCCGCCGCCCGCCGCGCGCGCCCAGAACATCGGCGTAGAATTCGAACGGCGGTACGTAGTCCGCATTCTCCCTGAGCGACGCGAGCATATGGTGGGCGGCGGCGAACTCGGGTCGCTCGTCGCGGCGCCGGGCCAGCGTGCGCCAAAGCCTTTCGTGGCGGCCATGGGCCAGGTCGAAGAGCAGCGCGTCATCGAACCCGAACAAAGGTCCCTTGAGCACGGTGGCAAGGTTGAGATCGTCCTCGGGCAGCAGAACGAAGCGGCCGAGCGCGATCAGATCCATGACGGCGATTTGCTCCGTCAGCACCATCCGATCGGATCCGGCCACCGGAACATTGCGCCGCTTCAGCTCGCGCACCATTTGCTCAACGAAGACGTTGCGGCGGCGCACCAGGATCAAGACATCGCCGGGCCGGATCGGGCGGCCCTCGGCTTCGAGCGTTTCGCCGCCATCGAGCCAGCCTTTCACGGTCTCCGCAATGCGCGAGGCCGCGCGGGCCACGGGACTGTCGGCGGCGACTTGATCGACCGGCGCGTCCCAGGGGTCGGCTTCCGTGCGCGGACCTTCCGTCTCGATGGGCCAGACTTCGACGATGCCGGCATGTCCCTCGCGCTCCGCGGCATGGGAAATCGCGTGCTCCGCCACCGGCGTCCGCGCGAACACCGCATCGACCGCGCGCAGGACCGGCGCGGTGGAACGAAACGACAGCGCCAGTTCCACCGGCTGGAAGTCTGCTTTGGCTTCGGCAATGCGCTGCGCGAAATGCGCGCGCATGCGGCTGAAATTCGCCGGCTCGGCCCCCTGGAAGCTGTAGATCGACTGCTTTTCGTCGCCGACCGAAAAAACCGTGCGGTTCACCCCGCGCGCGCCGGCGCCGACAAAGAACTCTTCCGCCAGCCGCGCCACGATTTCCCATTGCTCGGGCGAGGTATCCTGCGCCTCGTCGACCAGGATGTGGTCGATCCCGCCGTCGAGCTTGTACAACACCCAAGCGGTGCGTCCCTCGGTTCGAAGCAGGGAGCGCGCCTTCAGTATCAGGTCGTCATAGTCGAGCAGGCCGGCCTCGAGCTTGGCCGTCTCGTACTGCTCCACCATGGCCGCGCCCAGACGCCAGAGCGCTGCGGTTCCTGCGGCAATCCGCGCCGCCCGGATTTTTTCGAGCGCCGCCAGCACGCGATCCTGTTCGGCCGAGAGATAACGCTTCGCATCCGGGTCGGCCTTCTCGGCCTTTTGCGTTATCAGCCTCGTTTGCGCATTGCCCTCTTTCGTGACGAATATCCGTGCATATTCGCTCTCGAAACGTCGCGTGCGGCGAGGCGGATCGCCGAGCCAACCGCGAATCCCGGAAGCCCTATTTCGATCCGCATCCGAGCCTTGATCCAGCGCCAGGCACGCCCGGTCCAGACCTTTGCGATCCAGGCTTGCTTCGGCGGAGACCGCGGCGATCAAGCTATCCGCCGAGTCGCGCGCATCGAGCCCGAGCGCGGCGGCGCTGGCGGCGATGACGCGATCTACATCGTCACCATGCGCGCGCAGCACATCGGCCAATTGCGACCGTTTTGAAGCGAGGTCGCGCATGAGCTTGGCAAAAGTATCCTCGGCGGTGCGACTCGCTACCAGCTCCAAGGCATCGGCGAGCGGCTTCGGACCGCCGACGCGCCCGGCCAGTTCCAGAACGCCCATGCGCGCCGTCAACGCGACTTCATCGGCGCGGCGTTCGTCCATCACGGAAAAATGCGGCGGCACGCCCGCTTCGAGGGGAAAGCGCCCCAACAGCGATTGGCAGAACGCGTGCATGGTCTGGATTCGCAGCCCGCCCGGCGCGTCGAGCGTCGTTGCGAACAGACGCCGCGCCCGCACCAAAGCATCAGCATCCAACCCGCGGCCGGAAAGCTCGGCGAGGTTCTTGGCAAGCTCGCCGTCGTCCGCCACGGCCCATTTAGCGAGTTCGTCGTGCAACCGCGTCGCCATTTCGGCCGCCGCGGCCTTTGTGAAGGTAAGGCAAAGAATGGCGCCCGGCCGCGTGCCGCCCAGCAGCAACCGCAACACCCGGTTGACCAGCACGCGGGTCTTGCCGGTGCCGGCGTTGGCCGAAACCCAAACCGAGCGCACCGGATCGGCGGCGTCCCGTTGCGCGGCGAGGCCGCGTTCGAGCGCCGCGTTCATTGCTCTCCGCTCCCGCCGCTCGACCATTCCTTGACCCGCGCGAGATGATCGTAGTCGCCGAAGCGCCCAATGAACTGCGGCCGCGGCCGCGAGCGAAACGGCGTTTCGACGCGATCAAAGGCCTCGACCAGGCGCTTCAATCCGGCAATCGCGCGCGCCGCCAATTCGTTCGGGTCGGTTTTTTCGAGGACCCTGTATTCGCCCGGCGCCGCGCCGCCGCGCAACCGAACGTAGGCAAGCTCGCCGATGGGAGCGGCGGGAATGCCGCGAAAGCCGCCGGCGATGGCGATGGCCGCTTCGAGCGGCAATTGCGGCGTGAGGCCGCTTGCCACTTGCGCCTCGCTCGGCGGCGCGCCGGTCTTGTAGTCGAGGATGGCGAGCTTGCCGTGCGGCAGGAGGTCGATCCGGTCCGCCTTGGCGGTCAGCACAAACCTTCCGCCGCTCGCGGCAAAATCGATTTGCCCCCGGTCCTCGATCAGCAGCGGCCGGACGCCGCGCCGGCGGCGTTCGCGTTCGAGTTCGATGAACCAGGCGGCGGCGTCGAGAAACCGCGGCCACCAGAACGCGCGCACGCTCGGCCGCTTCAACGCGTCGCCGAAGGCCGCGCGGGCAATGTCATGCAGTTTGGCCTCCGCGTCCGCCGGGAGCGCGTCGGGAAATGCCCGCACGAAGCCCTCCATGGCCTCGTGCACGAACGTGCCCCGTTCGGCGGCGCCCGGATCGGCATCGAGCGGGTCGAGCGGCTCCAGCTTCAGCACATGCCGCGCATAGATCGCGTAAGGATCGCGGATCCAAGTCTCGATCTGCGTGACCGACAATTTGCGCGGCCGTGCCGACACCGGCGGCCGGGGTTCCGGCGGCTTTCCGCGCGCGACCCGGTCCGGCCGATCGAGCCGTCGTTGCCATGCGCGGAGCGCATCGCCACGCAAGGTCATGAGCGTCAGGCCGTTGGCGTCGAGCAGCGCCTTGAACCGCAGCAGCCAGCGCGACGGCACGGTCGGCGTACCCTCGATCTTTTCCGCCCGCGTGAAGACGACGTTTGCCGCCGCGGCGGCCTGCTGGAAATCATGCGCCGCCAGGCCGATGCGCCGCTCGAGCGACGGCAAGCCGAATTGCTGGCGCATGGGCCGGCTGAGCCAGGGATCGGCGCCGGCATCCGGCGGCCAGCTCCCTTCGTTCAGGCCGCCGAGGATCAGCACATCCGCCTGCTGCAGTCGCGCTTCGAGCGGACCCCAGATGGCGAGCCGCGGATGGGCGCCGAAGCGCGGCCTAACGCTTCGCCCCTCCAAGAGAGCATCGAGCAGGCCGGGCCAGCTCGCCCCCGCGATCGGCTCGGCGCCGAGCGCCGCGTCATTGACCTCGGTAACGAAATTCGCCGCCGCCTCGCCTGCCTCGCCGGACCAGAGTGCGGTCTGGCCGGTCTCGTTTGTCAGCCATTCGGCGAAGGCGACATGGGCGGCGAGCATGTCGGCGATGGCAATCGACTTCGCCGCGAAACGCTCGCACGCCGTCTTGGCTTGGGCTTCGATTTGCCTGAGCCAAGCCACGAGCTCGTCGCCGCGCTTGGCTCCGCCGAGGACATCGAGCAAGCCCGAGAATCCCGGAGGCGGCCGCGGTCCACGAAGAAACTTGCGGTCAAGGCGCCGAACCAGGCGCCGGAACGCGTCTCGCGCCTGGCCGCCCGCGGCGAGCGGATGCTTCAAGGCCGCAAGCAGCGCTACGGGCGCCAACTCGCTCGCCAGCATGACGGCGGTCAATCGCAGGAAGGTTCCGGGCGGCGTTTCGCCGAGCGGTATGCCGGCGGAATCGTCCACCTCCACTTGCCAGCGGCGAAGTTCGGCGGCGACGCGCCGCGCCAGGTCGCGGTCGGCCGTCACCAGGGCAGCGGTGCGGAGCGGCGTTTCCAGCGCTTCGCGCATCAGCAAGGCAATGACCGTCGCTTCCTCGCGCGGCCCGGCCGCATCGATGCGCGTCATGCCGGCGATTGCCGATGCATCGACCCGCTCGGCGCCGGACCAGGTTTCGGTCGTCGCCGCAGGCCGCAAAGCCTGGCGCAGAAAGTCGACGCGCGCCGCGGCGGCGTGCGCGATGCCGGGCTCGAGCCACAACGCCACTTCGGACCGATCAACGCCGAGACGCGCAAGCAATTGCTTCATGCCGGCTTGCGGGTGCGTCGGATCGGAATCGAGCGCGGCCCAACTTTCTGCATCCAGATCCGTATCGAAGCCCGGCAGCACCACCGCGCCCTGCTGCAGATAAGCCACGACACGCATCAAATCGGCACTTGCCGGCACGCTGCCGGTCGAACCCGCCACATAGACCGGATGCGCCGGTTCGGTTTCGGACCATCGCCTGGCCAAAGCGGCCATCAGACGATTGCGCCGGTCGGCTGGGTCGATCGCGGCCTCCTCCGCCAAGACCTTCGGCCAGTTCTCGGTGACGATTTTGAGGAATTCGAGCGTGATCTGCCAATGGGACGCAAATTCCGCAGGCGCCAATCCGGCCAAGCGGTCGAAACCGACCTGCTCGGTCTGCACCTGATCGATCAGTCGGCCGAGCTCGGCGGCGAGACGGGTCGCCTGTCCGGCATCGCCAATGCCGGAACGAAGCACGAGGCGGGCGAGCAGCAGCCGGCGACGCAACTCGGAAATCGCCGGCGGCAGATCGAGTTGATCCGCCGCAACCAGGGTGAGTTCATCCTCGTCGACGTCGCCGAGCGGCCGCAACGAAGGCAGCAGCAAGGGTCGCCCGTCGCTTTGCCGGAGCAGCGCTTCCCTGAGGGCGCGAACCGCGCGCCGCGTCGGCAGCAGCACCGTGACGCGGCTGAACGCCATCGGATCGTCGCCGTGACGCCGCAGCAATCCCGATGCGAACGCGTCGGCGAAAGGCGTCCCGGTCGCAATGGTGTAGACGTTCGGCCGCGCGCGGCTCATCGGCGGGGCGGCTTGAGCACGGCCTCCGCCGCGCGCAGGCCAGCGGGCGATCCAATGTCCATCCAATCGCCCTCATGGCGCAGGCCGAACAGGCGCCCGGCTTCCGTGGCGCGGTCATAGAGCCGGTTCAGCGAGAAGGATCCGGTGTCGCCGCGGTCGAACAGCCGCGGATGCAACAATTGCACGCCGGTGAACACGAACGGCGCCACCACGCCTTCGGGCCGGCGCGTCAATCGGCCTTTCGCATCCATGACGAAATCGCCGATACCGCTATAGCCGACCGCCGACACGGTCGGATGCACCAGCAGAAGCGCATCCATTTCGGAATCGGACCAGCGCTCGGCAAGCTCCGTCAGCGAATTCTTGAACGCGTCCCGCCAGACAATGTCGCAATTCACCACGTAGAACGGATCGGCGCCGAGCAAGGGCAACGCCTTCTTCACGCCACCGCCGGTCTCCAGCAGCTGATCCGTTTCGTCGGAGATGACGATGCGCGGCGATTTGCGGCGTGCCAGATACTGTTTCAGGCTATTGGCCTTGTAGTGGACATTAACCACCACCGTGCCGATGCCGACGTCCTGCAAGCGATCCAAGGCGTAGTCGATCAAAGGCCGCCCGCCCACGTCGACCAGCGCCTTCGGCCGGTCGAGCGTCAGCGGGCGAAGCCGCAGGCCGAGGCCGGCGGCCAGCACCATGGCGCATTTGGGCGAACAAGACATGAGCGAACGACTCCGTAGCGCGCCGCCTCGGCGGCCGCGGCAAGATTACCCGCCCGCGTCGCGGAACGCTGCCGGAATCCGCCGCTCGGATGTTACGAATTGTCGAAACCAGGCCGCCACCGGCGCGAGCGCCGGATCGCCGAGGCGGCGTTCGAACAGACGCCAGATTCGCGGCAGGTGCGCAAGATAGCCGCGCTTACCCTCTGCGGACGCCAAGCGCGCGAAGACCGCCATGATGCGGCACTGGCGCACCGCGCCGAGCACCGCCGCCGAGGCGGCGAAGGCGCGCGGGTCGAGCGCCGGAAACGCAGCCAGGTAATGCGCCATCAAGCCCGGCGCGCAAGCGTCGGTATCGAGGCGCGAATCCTCCAGCACGGAGACCAGGTCATAGGTCACGGGCCCGAGACCGGCGTCCTGCACGTCGAGCAGGCCCGTGGCCCGCACGCCGCCGCGTCCATCGAGCCGCATCAGATTGCCGAGGTGGTAGTCGCGCAACAGCAACGACTGGGGCACCGCCTCCGCCGCGGGAAGCACCGCGCGCCACGCGTCCGCAAAGGCGTCGCGGATTCTTCCGTCCGGCGCGGCACCGAGCGCGGCCGGGAGATACGTGTCGAGAAAAAGCGTCAACTGCGACAGGAATAGTGCTGAATCGAACCGCGGCAGATCGGCGAGGTCCGCGCGCCCTGAATCGAACCGGCGGTGCAATTCGATCAGGACATCGACCGCCGCCCGGCAATGGGGGGCGGGATCGGCGCCGGCCGCGACCAGACGTCCAAGGCATACATCACCGAAATCCTCCACCAAGACCAATCCGGCGGCGGCGTCGACGGCGTAGACCTCGGGCGCGCTCAAGCCGCATTGTCGCAGGAGGGCCGCTATGCGCACGAACGCGGGCACATCGGCGGCGTGCGGCGCGGACGCGATCAGCACGGCGCTGCCGGGCCGGCTTGCGTCGCGGCGCCGCAAGCGTTCGAATTGGCGCTGCGACGCATCGCCAGCGATGACGGTCGCGTCGGCGTTGGCCCAGCCGTGCGACGCCAGGAATGCGGTGCGGTCCGCCGCGGCCATCACGGCAGGGCGCCGTGGACCACGAAGCCGTCCCTGAGCGTGGCCGTGAGCTTCAAATTCTTGTCGAGCACGATCAGATCGGCATGGTGGCCCGGCGCGATGCGGCCGAAGCGGCCGCGCAAGCCCAGGAAGTCCGCCACGTCGCCGGATGCCATGCGGAGCGCTTCGTCGACCGGCAGCGCCAAGCGCCGCACGCAATATCGCACCGCTTCGAGCAATGCTATGGCCGAGCCCGCCAGCACGCCTTCCGACGTGACGCAACGGCCGTGTTCGGTGCGTATGGGCCGCCCGTCCAGCATGAATGCCGGCAGATGGCCGCCGACCGGCGGCATGGCGTCGGAGACCAGCAACAGCTTGCCCGGCGGCTTGGCGCGGAGCGCAATCCGCATTAGATCGTCATGCACGTGATGGCCGTCCGCGATGATGCTGCACCATGCGCCGTCGTCGCTGAGCGCCGCGCCGGTCACGCCGGGCGTGCGCGCGGTCATGGGCGCCATGGCGTTGAAGAGATGCGTGAAGAGCGAGAGCCCTTCGCCGCGCGCTCTCGCCATGTCCGCATCGCCCGCCTCGCTGTGTCCGGCCGCGACCTTGACGCCGCGCTTCACCAGGCTCGCGATAAATCCGGCGGGCACTTGCTCCGGCGCCAAGGTCACCAGAACCGAGCCGCCCGGCATGGGTTCGAACAGCTCATTCATCGCTGCGGCCGGTTCGCGCATGAATGCCGGCTGGTGCACGCCCTTGCGCGCTGGATTGAGAAACGGACCTTCGAAATGGATGCCGAGCGCGCCCGATGCCGGATTGCCGAGCGCCTCGCGCGCCGCATCGCGTCCGGCGCGCATCGTCTCGAACGTCGTCGTGATCAGGGTTGGCAGGAAGCGCGTGGTGCCGAAGCGCGCATGGGCCGCTCCCATGCGAACGATGCTCGCCACGTTGGGCGCATCGTTGAACAGCGCATCGCCGCCGCCGTTGACCTGCAGATCGATCAGGCCCGGCGCCACGAGAAGGCCCTTGAGGTCCTGGCGCTCGGCAAGAGCGGGAATGGCGCCGCGGGTCACCACATCGAGAATCCGTCCGCCGCGAACCAGAATGGAATGACCTTCCAGCGTCGCATCGCCGGTCATGATGCGCGCATCCATCAAGGCGAGGATCGGCTGATCGGTCATGCCGCCGTTGTCCTGATCATGCGAAGCGCTCCGTCCAGCGCGTTTCCTTTCGGGGGTACCAGACGCGACCGGGTTGCCGCATCGAGCCACGGCAGGATCGGACCGGCAAGACCGCCAACGATCGCAACCGGAATCCCGCCCGATCCCGCCGTCGCCTGCACCAGCCGGGAGATCTGCGCCCCCGCCGCATACATGATGCCGAGCGCCGCATGATCGCCGGCGGCGGCGTGCTGCAGCACGAGCGGCGCCAGTGCCGCATAGTCGGCGGGCTCGGCGCGGCCGGCCCAGACGACGGCAGCCGAGCGGCCGCCGCCGATCTGCGCCAAGACCGCATCGCCAAGGGCGCTTCGATCGCCAAGCCCGTCGGCAGCGGCGGCCGCATTGCGGACCGCTTCGAATCCGATCCAGGCGCCGCTACCGCCGTCGCCAATGGGAAATCCCCAGCCGCCGACCTCCCGGCCTGTACGACCGTCCCAGACATGGCCGACGGAGCCGGTGCCAACAATGACCACGGCGCCGGGCGCTCCGGCATGGGCGCCGAGGCATGCGGCGTGAGCGTCGGACTCGAGCACCAAGCGCGCGAAGGGCGACGGCTCGCCGAGGAAAGCCGTGCGCGCCTCGTCCACCCATGCGCCGGCCATGCCGAGGCCGGCCTCGATTTGCGCCAGCGCGCTGTCCTGCAATCCGGCTTCGGCCAGGGCGCCGCGCATGGCCGCCGACACGGCTTGCCATGCGGTGCGCGCCCCGAGCCGTAGATTGCCGGGGCCCGCCTCGCCTGCGCCGAGCACGCGGCCCGCGGAATCTTCCAGGCGCGCGCGCGTGACGCTGCCGCCCCCATCCACGCCGAGATAAAGACGCGTCGGCGCCATCGGCCTAGATCTTGGCCAGGCGGCGGGCCCAATCGCCGTGGCCCTGCAATGCCGCGCGCCGATGTCCGCTTTCTGCGCCTTCGCTCAAAAGCACGTCGAGCCGGTCGTGGGGCAACAGCGCCGCCATGCGTGCGGGCCATTCGATCAGGCTGATACCCTCGGCAAACGCTTCTTCGATGCCGAGTTCGTACACTTCGTCGGCGCGGGCGAGCCGGTACAGGTCGAAATGCCATATGGTGCCGCGCGGGCATGAGTAGGTCTGCACCAGGGTGAAGGTCGGACTCGGGACTTCGACCGGACCGTTGCAGAGGAACGTGATCACGCCGCGTGCGAATGTGGTCTTGCCGCTGCCGAGTTCGCCGTCGAGCGTCACCACGTCGCCGCGCCGGGTCTGCGCCGCCACGCGAGCGGCAAGCGCGGAGGTCGCCGCCACGTCGGGCAGGTCGAACACGCGCGCGTCGATGGCTTCCGCGCCCATGCCCCGCTTGTAGCCCGAGCCGATCATCGCCGCAACGAGTGTTGACTTGCGCGCCTGCTTGGCCATGTTAGCTGCGAGCGTGAAGGCAAGCCAAAGGCTCCGATGTCCCAGTCCGCAAGCGCCACCGATATCGCCGTCATCGGCGCCGGACCCGTGGGTCTGTTCGCGGTCTTCGAGGCGGGCATGCTGGACATGCGCTGCACGGTGATCGACGCGCTCGACATGAGCGGCGGGCAATGTGCCGCACTCTATCCGGAAAAGCCGATCTACGACATTCCCGCCCATCCGCGCATCGAGGCGCAGGAGTTGATCGCCAAGCTCGAGGCGCAGGCGGCACCCTTCCACCCTTCCTACATTTTGGGTCAGCAGGTGGTGTCGCTCGAAACCGCACCGAACGGCGGGTTCACGCTGCTCACATCGGGCGGCCTCCACGTCGAGGCGAAAGCCGTAGTGATCGCGGCGGGATGCGGTGCATTTGGTCCCAACCGGCCGCCGCTGGCGCGGCTGGAGGAATTCGAGGGCAAAAGCGTGTTCTACCTGGTGCGGCGGCGCGAGGATTTTCGGAGCAAGCGTGTGGTCATCGCCGGCGGCGGCGATTCGGCGGTGGATTGGGCGCTGTCTTTGTCCGAGGTCGCGCGAACGGTGATGGTGGTGCATCGGCGGCCCAAGTTCCGGGCGGCGCCGGAAAGCGAGAAGCGCCTGCACGAGCTTGTGCGCGCCGGACGCATCGAGTTGGTCGTCCCCTACCAACTCGACGGTTTGGAGGGCGCGGGCGGTGCGTTGACGGCCGTGATCGTCAAGACGCTCGACGGCGCGCCGCGGCGGCTCGAAGCGGACGTGCTGTTGCCGTTCTACGGACTCGCCATGACACTCGGGCCGATCGCCGATTGGGGCTTGAACCTGGAACGCAACCTGATTGCCGTCGACCCTGCGACCTGCCGCACGTCGAGCCCCGGCATTTTCGCCATCGGCGACATCGCCACCTATCCGGGCAAGCTGAAGTTGATCCTGACCGGCTTCAGCGAAGCCGCCATGGCGGCGCACGCGATCTATCCGTTGGTGCACCCCGACAAGGCGCTGCACTTCGAATATTCGACGACCAAAGGCCTGCCGCAGAGCTGAGCGGACCGGCGCCTTATCGCCCCGCCAGAACCCGTTCCGTCGCGCGGGCGTCCGCCTTGCCGCGGGCCGTGAGCGGCAGATGGCACGTCACCGATGTTCCCTGGTCGGGCGCCGAGCGGAGCTCGACTCTGCCGCCGTGCAGCTCGATGAAGCTTTGGACGAGCGACAGGCCGAGGCCCGCGCCCGGCTGACGCCCGACGCCGCGGCCTTTGTAGAAGCGCTGGAACACCCGCTGCTGATCGCCTTCGGAAATGCCGATGCCGGTATCGGTGACCCACAACACCACTTCGTCTTCCTCGCGCCGGGCGCCCAGGGAAATGGTGCCGCCGGGCGGTGTGAACTTCATGGCATTGCTCATCAGATTGAACAGCACCTGCTTGATGCGCCGCTCGTCGGCGTCGATGCGGCCGATGTCCGGCGGGCAGCCGAGCTCCATGGTCAGGTTCTGACGCCGCGCGCGTTCGCGGGTTAGGCCGAGGATGGCGACGAAGGTCGCGTGCAGATCGAACAGCTCGCGTTCGAGCACCATGTGGCCGGCTTCGATGGTCGCGAGGTCCAGAATGTCGTTCACCAGGAACAGGAGCTGGTGCGAGCTGTCGAGGATGCCTTCGGCGTATTCGAGCTGGCGCTGGTTCAGGTCACCGAAATACTGGTTCGCGATGATCTCCGCGAAGCCGATGATCGTGTTGAGCGGCGTGCGCAGTTCGTACGACACGTTGGCGATGAATTCCGACTTGAGCTGGTCGGCGGCTTGCAGCGCCTCGTTGCGGTCGCGGAGCGCGCGCTCGATTCGGGTGGTGTCGGTGACGTCAAGATAGGTGATCAGGACGGCGCCGTCCGGCAACGGCACGCATGCGTAGTCGACGACACGGTCGTCGGTGCGGTCGATGCGGCCGCCTTGCGCGGAGCGCTCGCTCAGCGGCGCCATCATGCGCGCTTTCGCGGCGGGCCAGTCGTTGCCGTCGTCGAGCAGGCCGCGGATCGCGTCGATGACGGCGGAGATGTGCGGCTCTTCGGCCAGCATGGCGGGGTTGAGCTGCCAAATGCTTGCGAACGGCGTGTTCCACAACTTGAGCCGCCCGTCGCCGCCGAACACCGCCACGCCTTCGTAGAGATTGTCGAGGGTCGCGCGCTGCACGGCGATCAGCGTGTTGCGGGCGCGCTCCAGCACCAATTGGCCGGTCACGTCTTCGTAAGTGAACAGCAGGCCGCCGAAGGGATGCGGCGTGATCACCACCCGGAGCGTGCGCTCGTCCGGCAGATGCATCAGGTCTTCCCGCGGCTCGATCACGTGGGTGAACATCTCGACCAGCTGGCGCTTGTACGCGCGCCAATCCGCCTGTTCCGGCAGGCGGCGAAGTTCGCGCAGGTGCTCGAGCAGCTCCGACAGGCTCGGCTGCTGGGATAGCCACGCATCGTCAAGCCGCCAGAGGCGAGCGAAGGCGCGATTGAACAGGATCAGCCGCTGGTCCGCGCCGAAGATGCCGATGGCGGTCGCCAGATTCTGCAGGACCTCCGTGTGCGCGCCGATGTGGCGCGCAAGATCGCTCTGCGCCGATTCGAGCGCCGTGACGTCCTCGGCCCAGCCGATCAGGCCCCCGTCGGTCGCGGGCGCCTCGTACACCTTGAGCGCCCGGCGATCGCCTGCGACCACCACGTGACGCAATTCGCCCTGCACCATGCCGCTGTCGCGGGCGCGTTCGGCGAGCCGCACCGGAGCCTGGGCCGGCATGCTCGACGCAAGCTCGGTGCGCCGTGCGATCACCTGGGCCGGCGTGCTCTCCACCATTTCCGCGTAGTGCCGGTTGCACCAGACCAGATTCAGCTTGCCGTCGCGCCGCCACATGGGAACGTGGGCGCCGTCGAGAACGGCGCCGAACCGGGCGGCGCTTTCGGTGGCGATTGCGAGCGACTTTGCGCGGTCGGCTGTCGCCTGGCGATCGGCGGTGACGTCCTGCAGCCAAAGCGCTGGCGCGCCGGCGCCGCTCACTCGGCCGGCCAACGCGATGACGCGCCCGTCCGGCAAATGTCCGTCAAGGTCGAAGGTCTGGCCGCGCGCCGTCAATTCGGCGCAGGCCGCCCGCACGGTTTCCGCGTCGCCGGCATCGAAGGCCGACAGGATTTCATCCAGACCTTGCGGTTCGCGCGGCATTCCCAGCAGCCGGGCCACGTCGCGGCCGGCGCGCGCGTCACGGGCTTGGCTCAAGGGCCAGGCCGCGGCCGGAGCCGCGCTCAAGAGATCGGCGGCGGACTTGTTTTGCGCCTCGGCGGCGTCGAGACGCCGTTGCAAACTTCGCCGCCGCATGCGCTCGACGATCGACAGAAGCACGGCGCCGAGCGCCAACGCGAACGCCAGGCCGAGCCACGCCCAAGCTGCCGTATCCGGCGAATCAGCCGCCCAGGCGGACCCCGGCAATAGACCGGCCGCCGCGCCGACGGGCACCCCCGCGCTTCGCGCTGTACGTGACAGCATCGCCTTCCCGCGTTTTCGCCACTCTAGGAGCGGCGATGCCGCAAGACAAGGCTCAAATGCTCGTTAAGAGTGTAAAGAAACCGCGGCTTGGCTCATTAGTAGCGATAATGGTCCGGCTTGTATGGGCCAGCCTTCGCAATACCCAAATACTCGGCTTGCTTGTCCGAAAGCTTGGTCAGGCCGACGCCGAGTTTTGCCAGATGCAGCGCCGCCACCTTCTCGTCCAGGTGCTTCGGCAATGTGTAGACCTTGCGCTGGTAGCTCTTGTGGTTCTTCCAGAGTTCGATCTGCGCCAGCACCTGGTTGGTGAAGGACGCGCTCATCACGAAGCTCGGATGTCCGGTGGCGCAGCCGAGATTCACCAAGCGGCCTTCGGCCAGGACGATGAGCCTCTTGCCATCGGGGAATTCGACCTCGTCCACCTGCGGCTTGACGTTGTGCCAGGGGTAGTTCCGCAGGTTCGAGATTTGAATCTCGCTGTCGAAATGGCCGATGTTGCAGACGATCGCGCGGTCTTTCATCTTGCGCATGTGATCGAGGGTGATCACGTCGATGTTGCCGGTGGCGGTGACGAAGATGTCGCCGGTGCCGGCCACATCGTCCATGGTCACCACCTGATAGCCTTCCATCGCCGCCTGCAGGGCGCAGATCGGATCGACCTCGGTGACCATCACGCGGGCACCTTGGCTGCGCAGGCTTGCGGCCGAGCCTTTGCCCACGTCGCCGTAGCCGCAGACCACCGCGACCTTTACCGCCACCATCACGTCGGTGGCGCGCTTGATGCCGTCCACCAGGCTTTCCCTGCAGCCGTACAAATTGTCGAATTTCGATTTGGTGACGCTGTCGTTGACGTTGATGGCCGGCACGAGCAGGGACTTGGCGCGCTCCATCTCATAAAGACGATGCACGCCGGTCGTGGTTTCCTCCGACAGGCCGCGCACGTCCTTCATCAACTGCGGATACTTCTCGTGCATCAGCTTTGTGAGATCGCCGCCGTCGTCGAGGATCATGTTGGGATGCCAGCCGCCGGGGCCTTCGATGGTGCGCTCGATGCACCACCAGAATTCCTCCTCGTTCTCACCCTTCCAGGCGAACACCGGAACGCCGGCGGCGGCGATCGCCGCGGCGGCATGGTCCTGGGTCGAGAAGATGTTGCACGAGGACCAGCGCACTTCGGCGCCGAGATGGGTCAGCGTCTCGATCAGCACCGCGGTCTGGATGGTCATGTGCAGGCAGCCGGCGATGCGCGCGCCCTTCAACGGCTTCTCGCGGCCGAACTCTTCGCGGAGCGCCATCAGTCCCGGCATTTCGGTTTCAGCGATGCGGATCTCCTTCCGCCCCCAGTCCGCAAGCTTGAGGTCGGCAACCTTGTAGTCGGGCGAGGCGGTCATGGAGAGCTCCAGAGATCGAAAGGGCCAGAGAGCGAAAGGGTAGGGCCGGAAGGCGCCTTGTAGCAGCCCCCGGAAGCAGCTTCAAGCACAAATATAAAGAAAGCTTTATATAATAAAATAGCCGGGAAACGCAGGAATTCCGCGCCCTATCCGCGCTCGTCGAAGCCGGCCTCGACCAATCCGGCCAAAGCCTCCAGGGCTGCCGCGGCGTCGCTGCCGCGCGCACGAATCTCGATGTCGCTGCCTTGGGCGGCGGCCAGCATCATCAGTCCCATGATCGACAGGCCGGACACGATGTGATTGTCCCGCGCGACGCTGATCTCGGCGGAAAATGCGCCGGCGCATTTCACGAACCTGGCGGCGGCGCGCGCGTGCAACCCGCGCTTGTTGCAGATCCGGACGACGCGCGTTTGAAATGCCGGCGCGACTGCGTCGCCCGCGTCTTCGCTCACTTCGCCTCGCCTGCCAAGAGATGCGAAGCAACATTGATGTATTTGCGCCCCGCTTCCTGCGCCGCGACCACGGCGGCAGCGAGATCGCCCTTGGTGCGGGCGCTTGCGAGCTTGATCATCATCGGCAAGTTGACGCCGGCGATGACTTCGATCTTGCCCTTCTCCATGATGGAGATGGCGAGGTTGGACGGCGTGCCGCCGAACATATCCGTCAGCACGATCACGCCGTGACCGCTGTCGACTTCGGCAACCGCCTTCAATATGTCCTGCCGGCGCTTTTCCATGTCGTCGTCGGCGCCGATGCAGATCGCGCGCACCGCCTTCTGCCGCCCTACCACATGCTCCGTCGCCGCGACGAACTCCGCCGCCAGCCTGCCGTGGGTCACCAGAACCAAACCGATCATGCGCCGCCCGTTCGCATCATCCCGCCTGCCCTTCAAGATCGCGGTGCCGAAGGCTGACGCGATATCCTTCATCGCGCAAGAGGCGAGCCAGCTTCTCGGCGACATAGACCGAACGGTGGCGACCGCCCGTGCAGCCGATGGCGATCGTCAAGTAGCTCTTTCCTTCGCGGCTGTAATGGGGCAACAGCGTCAGGAGCATTTCCGACAAGCCCTGGAAAAACGGCGTAAAGGCCGCGTCGCTGGCGATGTAGGCGCCGACCTCCGGCCGGTCGCCTGTAAGATCGGTCAGGTTTGCCACGTAGTACGGGTTCTTCAAGAATCGCACATCGAACACCAGGTCCGCTTCGCGCGGCAATCCCCGGCGATAGGAAAACGACGCCACGGTGATGTTCAATCCGTGTTCGGCGTCGAGCGCGCAGCGCTCCGACAGCACGTGGCGTAGCTCCGGCAACGAAACGTCCGTCGTATCGATCACCTGGTCGGCGGCGTCGCGGAGCTTCGCCATCAATTGCCGTTCGTGGGCGATGCCGTCCGCGACCGGACGGTCCGACGCCAGCGGATGCCGGCGACGGGTCGCGGTGAAACGATGCAACAACTCCGCGTCGTCGCATTCGAGAAACAGCAGGCGCGCATCCACGTCGCCGCGCGCGCGAAAGTCGCCGAGCGTCGCCACCAGCCGTTCCGCATCGAACCCGCGCGTTCGCGAATCGATGCCGACGGCGATCGCATGCGGCGACGCGGCCGCATCGTTTGCGGGTTCCGGCGGCGCCAATCCGGAGAGCAGGGCCAACGGCAGATTGTCGACCGCCTCGTAGCCCAAATCCTCGAGGATTTTCAGCGCCGACGACTTGCCCGCTCCGGACAATCCGCTGACGAGCAGCAAGCGGATGCGCGAGCCGCTCATAGGGCCGCGGCGCGTGCCGATCCGCCGGCTGCGCGGAGAGCGAACTTGAGCTTGGCCGCCGCCGAGACCTCGAACGGCGCCAGGCGGATCGAAGGCAGGCTCACGCCCTCTATCGTGACCGCGGCGGCTTCCGGCAGACGTTCGACTTCCGCCGGCGCCACCAGATCGACGACCAGCACCACGGGCGCCTCGCCAAGATGCGGGACCCGGACGATGCCGATCCCGCGCACCTCCAGGCGCCCGGCGAGGCGCGGGTGCGCCGCGGCGCGGAGCACGCCGGCCTCTACCGTGAGAGCGACTTGATCGTCGGCCACCAGACGCCAACCGGCGTCGAGCAAGCGAAGCGCAAGGTCGGATTTGCCGCTGCCGGAGGGCCCGCGAATCAGCGCCGCCTGGCCGTCCAGAGCGACCGCGCTGGCGTGGACGAGAGTCATGGCGCAGGAGCCTGCGCTGGCACCGAGGCGTAGTCAATGGCGCCACGGACCCCGCGTCCGGCCATGCCATAGGCGTCTCGCCGCCGTGTCTCGTTTGTTGTAGGGTGCGGCCCGGCGACAACCTTCTGGAGACGGCGCTCATGGGCGGGCTGGTCTGGCTGGCGTCCTATCCGAAATCCGGCAACACCTGGACCCGGCATTTTCTGCATTCGCTGATCCAGGGCGGCGACAAGCCGCATGACATCAACCGGATGAACCTGCTCACCACGGGCGACAGCGCCAAAACGTGGTACGAGCCGCTGCTGGGCAAGAAGATATCCGAAGCCGACGAGACCGAGATCGCTGCGGTGCGCCCGCAAGCGGTGCGCGCCATAGCCGCGGCGGCCGACGGTCTGGTGTTCGTCAAGACCCACAACGCAATGGTGCAGCACAACGGCACGCCCATGATCGAGCCGTCGGTCACCGCCGGCGCCATCTACATCGTCCGCAACCCGCTCGACGTGGCGATTTCCTATTCGCATTTCATGGCGGCGAGCATCGATCACGCAATCGCCGCCATGAACGCAGACGGCGCCACGACGCCCGGCAGCGAGAAGCAGGTCTATCAATATTTCGGCTCGTGGACCGAGAACGTGTTCAGCTGGACCCGGCGGCCGATCCGCCAACTGCACGTCATGCGCTACGAAGACATGCTGCACCAGCCGCTGGCGACCTTCGGCAAGCTGGCGGAATTCCTACGGCTGACGCCGACCCGCCGCGAGCTCACCGCGGCAATCGACGCATCCTCGTTCGAAAAGCTCAAGGCGCAGGAAGAGGAAGAGGGTTTCCGCGAGAAACCGGAAAAGGCCGAAAAGTTCTTCCGCGAAGGACGCGCCGAGCAATGGCGCGAGGTGCTCACGCCGGCGCAAGTGGATGCGGTCGTCGCCGGCTGCCGCGAGCAGATGGAGCGCTTCGGCTATATGCCGAAATAGGCGCTCCGCCCGTTCAGTTGAAGCTGACCGTCAGCCGCGCGAACGGGCCGTTGAACTGCAAGTCGTCCTTGCCGCTTCCGAAGGCCGGATCGGTGGGTTCCACGTTACGGCGGGCGTCGCGCACGTGATTGAACCAAAAAGCCTTCGTAGCCCGCGGCCAGTTTGAACACGCTCGCGCCCACGGGAAACGCATAGGTCAGCGCCGCTTGCAATTCGAACGTCGTGGCCGCGTGGCTTTCCTTCACCCCGGGGCAACTGCGATACGGCATTGGACGAATTGGTGGCCGACGTGATGGTGGTCTGGTGGCCGAACAGGACGCCGGCGAGGCCGTTGCCTTCGATCCCGAAGCCGCCGGCAATCGGATAGGCCGCCTTGGCGCCGATGGTCGGGCCGAGGCCGTAGTACGTCGAACCGCGGTGCCCGGTGCCGGTAAATGGAATCCTGGCGGTCGGGCTGCTGAACACCTGAGCGTCCGTGTCCTGCCGGAACTCCGCGCCGCGCAAACCGCCGAGCAAGGTCGCGCCGGCGCTGCCGAGGCCCACGTCGTAGCCAGCCTGCAAATCCACGATATCGGCTTGCGTCTTCACTTTGACATTCGAATTGGTCGAGGAGGCCGAGGTGCCGAAAACCAACCCCGTGCTGGTGGTTGAACTGCGGCTACCGCGTTTCGTGGCGCGCAACCCGGTATACATGCCGCCGATGCTCCACGGCCCTTGCAGCCGGACCATGCCGCCGAGACGTCCGTTCCACGCGTGGCCGCTGCCGATGCTGATCGGCAGGTCGCCCATGGCGCCGGCGCGGAAGTGCTTAGTATTCCATTGCAATTGTTGCAATTAGCAAGGGAAGCCGCGGATATCCGCCGCTTTTCGCCATGAAGATTGTAACAAGAGAGTCACAGGGCCCGCACAATTGCCCCGCGCCGAAATTGGGCAAGCGCGGACGGCCGGGGACCGTCTACTCGAGACGCAACTCGAACACGAATCGCGCGCCGAGGATGCGGCCGTCGGCGTCCTTCCGGTTCTCCGCGCGAATGGTGCCGCCATGCGCCTCGATGATCTGGCGCGAAATCGACAGGCCGAGCCCCGAGTGCTTGCCGAAGGTCTCGGACGTCGGGCGCTCGCTGTAGAAGCGATCGAACACCGCGTCGAGCTTGTTCTCGGGCACGCCCGGTCCTTCGTCCTCGACGGCGACGCTGACGTGGCCGTATTCGCGCTTTCCGCTCAGCCGAATGGTGCCGCCCGGCGGAGAGAAGGAAATCGCGTTTTCGAGCAGATTGCGCACCACCTGGCCGATGCGGCTCTCGATTCCGGAAATGACCAATGCGTTCGGCGACGGATCCAGGCGCAACTCGAAGCGCGGACCCTTGTCGCCCGCCGTTTCTCCGTAAATTTCGACCATGGCCCTGAGCAGCGGCGCCATGTCCATCGGCTCGGATTCGGCGCGGCTGAGCTCCGCATCGAGGCGCGAGGCGTCGGAAATATCGCTGATGAGCCGGTCGAGCCGCCGCACGTCGTCGATGATGATGGCCATCAACCGGCGGCGCTTGTCCGGGTCGTTGGTCCGCTCCACGGTCTCGACGGCGCTGCGGAGCGAGGTCAGCGGATTCTTGATCTCATGCGCCACGTCGGCGGCAAAGGCCTCGATGGCGTCCATGCGCCGGTACAGGGAATCCGTCATGTCCCTGAGCGCGCCCGACAGGTCGCCGATCTCGTCGCGCCGCGCGGTGAAATCGGGAATGGACACGCGCCGGCCGCGGAGCCGCCGCACGCGGTCGGCCGCTTGCGCCAGATGACGCACCGGCCGCCCGATGGTGCCGGCGAGGAAGGCCGAGAGCAGCGCCGTCACGGCCAGGATGATGCCGAACAGCTTCAGCACGTTGAGGCGCTCGTTCCGCACCTCCGAGTCGATGTCGCGGCTGTCAACGCTCAACAGGACGGCGCCGAGGACCTTGTGCAGGCCTTGCACCGGAACGGCGACGGAGATGATCTTGACGCCGTCGCCGTTGAGCCGCACGGCACTCGCCGCATCGCCGCCGAGCGCGTAGATCACTTCCTGGTAGTCGTCGCCCTCTTGATCGGGACGCTCCTCGTAGACCGGAAGGTCCTCGCTGGAGGGAAACAGATTGATGACCCAGTTGTACGCGGCCTCGGCCAGCTTGAGTCCCATGCCGGGCTTGTCCGGCGGGGGCAGCACGCGGCTGACCACGTTGCGTCCCGCCGCCAGGAGGACGCGGCTGTCGCCGACCAGCGTGCCTTCCTCGTCGAACAGGCGCGCGCGCGTGTCGGTCGCCGCGGCCAGGCGGCGGAGGATCTGGCG
>DASQHM010000111.1:0-12376 GCA_035632095.1 Candidatus Cybelea sp.
CAGCCGATCTGAGGCCCTCACTCACGCCAAACACGACCGGACCCCCTCAAATGGGGGGTGAACTCCGACGCCATCCTGACCAATCTGGATCGCGAAACCGCGGGGCGCGCGGTTGCGAAACCGCTCCGCCGCGTGCGCGACGCGGCGCCCGCGCCAACGTCATCAGGGGGACGCGATGTTCGGTTCGGCACAGAAGTCGGAATACCAGAAGCGGCAGGACGGCAACGCCACGGTCTTCGAGGTGACGCCGGGCACGGCGCCGAAATTCACCATCATGGCGATCGGCGGCGCGGTGCTCGCCCTGCTCGGCCTGTTCATGCTGCCGTTCGGCATCATCTTCATCGCCGGCGGCGCATTCGCCATCTGGTTCAGCTGGTTCCGCGAGATGCGCCCGAAAGGGCACGCGGAGAGGAACACCTTCCGCGTCACGCCCGAGGCCATCGACGGCGGCGGCCGCACCTTCAAGAAGGACGAGATTCACCGGCTCATCATCAAGAACGCGCTCAACAACGAGATCGTGACGGCGCCGAACGTGATGATCCCCATCAACGCGCCGACGGCGATGGGCGTGGCGTTCCGCGCCCAGGTGGCGACCGTCGCCAACGGGCTTGAGGTGGAGACGGGCGGCAAGGCCTATCTGCTCGCCGGCGGCATGGACCAGACGACCGCGTTCGGCCTGATGCACGACGTGAGCAAGGTCATCGGCTTCGCCGCCGCCTAGCGCGTTGTCCGACCGGATGAAATCATCCGGTCAGGAGACCAACGCGCCAGATCGATAGCCTGGGGCATGATCTTGTCCGAAAAGTCGGGCAACTTTTCGGGATCATGCCCTAGAAGCCGTAGAGCGCCGCCGGATTGTCCACCAGGATGCGGTTGCGCGTGCGCTCGTCCGGCACCCACGCGGCCAGCAGGTCGAGCAGCGCGCCCGTCTTCGGCATCGGCCCCGCCACGTGCACGTGCGGCCAGTCGCTGCCCCAGACCAGGCGATCCGGCGCGCGGGCGACCAGCGCTTGCGCCATGGGCAGCGTGTCCGCGTAGTCCGGATGCTTCTGGCTTATGCGATACGCGCCCGAGATCTTCACCCAGCAGCGGCCCGAATCCAGCAGCACCAGCATGGCCTGGAACGCAGGGTGCGCGACGCCGTCCTTGGCCCGCACCACCGCCATGTGATCGATCGCCACCGGCACGGGCAGCGCGCCGAGACGCGGCGCGATCTCCAGAAGCTGCTTCGGCAGCACGAAGAGCTGGATGTGCCAGCCGAGCGGCGCGATGCGCGCGGCCAGCGGCTCCAATGCGTGAAAGCCGACGCCGCCGCCGCCGGTCGCCACGTTGATGCGCAAGCCGCGCACGCCGAGCGCATGCATGTGTTTCAGATCTTCGGAAGTCACGTCCGTGTCCACCACCGCGACGCCGCGCAGCCGCTTCGGATGGCGGCCCAAGGTTTCCAGCATCAGGCGGTTGTCGGTGCCGTGCACGCTCACCTGCACCAGCACGCCGCGGTCGAGGCCGAGCGCGTCGAGCATGGCGATGTATTGCTGCTCCGACGCGGGCGTCGGCGTGTAGACCCGGTCGGCCACGAAGGGATAGCGCTCGCCGTCGCCGATCACGTGGGCATGGGCGTCGCAGGCGCCCGGCGGCACGGCCCATTTCGGCCGCACCAGTTCCGGATCGGGTCCGCGGCAGAGCGGCGCGGATTGCGTGGCGAGATGTGCAGTCATGTGTCTTTCTCCGGGGCGGATCGTAGCGCCTCGGCGGCCGTTTGAGTATGGTGCTTGGCAGAAGGCAAACGGAGAGGCGCGCATGATCGAGAAGGACGTCAACGTCACTTCGCGGAACGGCAACATCCCGAGTTTCGCGGTCTGCCCGGACGGGCCGGGAGACTTCCCCGCCATCATCCTCTACATGGATGCGCCCGGCATCCGCGAGGAGCTGCGCAATCTGGCGCGGCGCATCGCCAAGCACGGCTACTTCTGCCTGCTGCCCGATATGTACTACCGGCTCGGCACGCTGCGCTTCGACTTCGTGCGCCGCGCCGAGGGCATGCGGCCGACCATGTTCGCGGCCATGAGTTCGCTGACCAACGCGCTGGTGACGGAAGACACCGCCGCCTGGATCGGCTTCCTCGACGCCCAGGAAAAGGTGCGGCCCGGCGCCATGGGCTGCGTCGGCTATTGCATGAGCGGGCGCTACGTGACGACGGTCGCGGCGCGCTTCGCCAACCGCTTCGCCGCCTCCGCCTCGCTCTACGGCGTCGGCATCGTCACGGACAAGGAGGATTCGCCGCATCTCCTGGCCGACCGCATCAAGGGCGAGATGTACTTCGGCTTCGCCGAGACCGACGAACACGTGCCGCCGACCGTGATGCCGACGCTGCGCAAGTCGCTCGACAAGGCCAAGGTCCGCTATGCCCTCGACGTGTTCCCGGGCAGCCGCCACGGCTTCCAGTTCCCCGAGCGCGACGTCTACGAGACCAACGCGGCCGAGCAAAGCTGGGCCAAGATCGTCGAGATGTGGGACCGGAACCTGAAATAGGCGCGCCGAGGCCGGCGAACATCATGGAGCGCGACGACATCAGAAGCGAACGGCTGCGCCGGCTGTTCGACTATTGGCAAAGCAAGCGCGCCGGCCGGCCGCTGCCGTCCCGCGACGCCATCGATCCCGCCGACTTCCGCTACGCGCTCGCCAACGTGGCGCTGGTCGATGTGCTCCGCGATCCCTTGCGCTTCCGCTTCCGGCTGGTCGGAACCGAGATCGTGCTCCGCGACGGCACCGATCTCACCGGCAAATACACCGACGATCATCCCCTGCCGGAATATCGGGCCCTGCTGCGCGAGGCCTACACCGGCATCGTCACGACCGGCATGCCGGCGGTGTTCAGCCGCGAACGCATGATGGACAACAAACCCCGCCGCTACGAGGTGCTCTACCTGCCGCTCGCCGCCGACGGCGTCACCACCGATATGCTACTGGTGGGCATCGACTTCCCGAAATCCGGACCTGTAACTACGCCGGCGTGATGCGGCCAAGCGCCGCGCCGCCATGGCGGAATTCGCGGGCTGTCTGTCCGACTCGCTGCCACCCGCGCTGCTATGCTGGATCGAAAAACCGGAAGGCCGTCGCCATGGCTCTCGAACTCAGGCCCAATTGCGAATACTGCGACCGGGATCTGCCGCCCGCGTCCACCCTTGCCCGCATCTGCTCCTACGAATGCACCTTCTGCGCCGAATGCGTGGAGACAAAACTGCACAACGTCTGCCCGAATTGCGGCGGCGGCTTCGTGCAGCGGCCGATCCGCCCCGCGCGGGAATGGCGCCCCGGCGTCACGCTGGCCAAGCATCCGCCCTCGGCGAAGCGGCGGAAGCTTTCCTACGGGCAAAGCGACATCGAAGCGCATTCCGCGCGCATCAAGGACATCGCGCCGCAAGACCGTTGAGCCGCGCGCGTTATCGTCCGCCGGTGTTGAGCTTGAGCTCGTTCATGGCGGCCACCGCGTCCTTCTGCTTGGCCACGCTCAACTGTATGCGGTGCTGAAACAAGCTCGGATCGGGCCGCATGCGCACATAGGCGGTCTGGCCGGCCGTGAGATCGAGATCCACCGACGACGGAGTGTCGCCGCCGAGCTCCACATGCCAGCGCCCCGGCAGCACGTCGCGGAAGATGACCGCGCCCGGCACCGAATAGCCGACCTGCTCTTTGTTCAGCATCACGGGCGGGCGCATGCGCGCGCCGAACGAGCTCGCCTCGCGGTAGATATAGATGCGGGCCTTGTCGGCCTGCAGCACCGGCGTGCTGAAGAAGTTGAATTCGTCGGCAAGCGCCGGCGCGAGCCGCAAGAAGACCAGTGCTGCCAGCCACACGGCAGCGCGCGTTACGCTCCAAAGCACCGCGACCCCCCTGCTGGCCCACCGGTTGCTGCCTGCGAGAATAGCGGCGCGGAGCGCCCTGGCAAGCGCCGCGCTTAAGCATTGGCAGCGCGAATTGGACGGCACACACTCGATCCATGGCGTATCTGGTCGTCGCCGGGCCGGGCTTCGCGCCCGCCGACACGGCGCGCATCGCCGCGTTGCGCGCCTCGCCCGCGAAGGCGTCGACATGGCCGGATTGGCGGAGACCGTCGACGTGATCGACTTCGACGGCACGAGCGCCCGCACAATCGCGCGCATCCCGCTCGGCGCTTGAGCTAAGCTCGGATCGAACACCGGAAGGAGGAAACCATGACCCGCCTGGCCCAGATCGATCCCGCCAAGATGAATGCCGAGCAGAAGCGCGTGTACGACGAGATCGTGTCGGGGCCGCGCGGCGGCGCTCGCGGGCCGTTCAACGCCTGGCTGCGCGCGCCCGAGCTTGCGGAGCACGCGCAAAGGCTCGGCGCCTTCGTGCGCTTCCGCGCCTCGCTCGGCAAGAAACTGTCCGAGCTTGCGATCATCATCACGGCGAAGCATTTCCAGGCGCAGTTCGAATGGTACGCCCATGAGCGCCTCGCGCGTGAAGCCGGCCTCGATCCGGCCATCATCGCGGCGGTGAAGGACGGCAAGCGGCCGGCCAAGATGGATGCGAAGGAGACCGCGGTCTACGACTTCTGCACCCTGCTGTTCGCCCGCAACCGCGTCGACGATGCGGCCTACGCCCGCGCGGTCGATGCTTTCGGCGAAGCGGGCGTGGTCGAGATGGTGGGCACCATCGGCTACTACTCCCTGGTCTCGCTGACGCTCAACGCGTTCCAGGTCGCATTGCCGCCCGGCGAACCGCCGCCGTTTCCGGTGTGAAGCGGGCCTCATGCTTCGACAAGCTCAGCATGAGGGATAAAAGAGAGACCTCACCCTGAGCCTGTCGAAGGGCGAGGTTCGGGCATGACAGTGGGACGGCGGACGCCGCGCCTAGGCAATCGCGGCGCCGGATGCTCTAATGCGCCGCACGCTCGTCGGGAGGATGCGCCATGCTGCTCACCTCGCAGGACTATCGGGAATCGCTTCGCCGGTTGAAGCCGCGCGTTTTCGTCGACGGGCGCCGTATCGAATCCATTGCCGACGATCCGGCGTTGGCGCCGGGCGTCGCGGCCATCGGCCTCGCCTACGATCTGGCGCGCGAGCCGGAGAACCGCACCTTGATGGTGGCGCGCGAAGGATCGAGCGGGCGCGAGGTCGACCGCATGCTGCACATCGACCGCACCAGCACCGACCTGCTGTACAAGCTCGAAGCCACGCGCATGCTTTGCCAGCGCACCGGCTGCGCACAGCGCTATCTCACCCACGACGCCTTCAACGCGCTCTATCAGGTGACGGCGCGGGTCGATCAGGATTGCGACACTGCTTACGAAGACCGCTTCCTCGCCTACATGCATCGCGTGCAGGACGCCGACCTGACCTGCGGCGTCGCCATGACCGACGCGAAGGGCGACCGCTCGAAACGGCCGCACGAGCAGATGGTGCCCGACACCCATGTCCGCATCGTCAAGCGCACACCGAAGGGCATCGTCATCTCCGGCACCAAGGCCATCGTCACCGGCGCGCCCTATGTGCACGAGTTCCTGGTGCTGCCGGGCCGGGCCATGACCAAGGAGGACGCGGATTTCGCCGTCGCCTGCGCCGTGCCGCTCGATGCCGAGGGCGTCACCATCGTAGCGCGGCCCGCGGGCCGGCCTGGGCAGAGCGCGGCGAAATTCAGCGCGCGCTACGGCCAGTCGACCGGCGTCGTGCTGTTCGACGAGGTGGTGGTGCCGTGGGAGCGCGTGTTTCTGGCCGGCGAGTGGCAGCACGCGCACTTCCTCGCCAACACCTATGCCACGCATCACCGCCATACCTGCGTCGGCGCGCGCGCCGGCTTCGGCGATCTTCTGATCGGCGCCGGCGTGATGATGACGGAAGCCAACGGCCTCGACGCCGAAGCCATGCCGCATATCCGCGACGCCATGGTCGAACTGATCAAGGTGGTCGAGGGCTTCTTCGCTTGCGGCGTCGCCGCGTCCCTTTACGCCGTGGCCGACGATGCGGGCAACGTGCAGCCGGACCCCGTATTCGCCAACGTGGGCAAGCTGCTGCTGTCGACGCAGATCTACGATATGCAGCGGCTCGCTCATTATGTATCCGGCGGCCTGATCGTGGCCTTGCCGGGACCGGACGAGGACCACAATCCGGAGACGGCGGGAAAGCTTTCGGAAGTGCTCGCCGGCCGCGCCGACGTGCCTGCTGCCCATCGCCTCGAAGTGGCGCGGCTGGTGGAGGACCTTACCGCGTCCTACACCGGCGGCTGGTACTCGCTCATCAGCCTGCACGGCGGCGGCTCGCCGGAAGCCATGAAGCGCGAGATCTATCGCAGTTATCCGCTGCAGGACCGGCGCGAGCTGGTGGCGCGGCTGCTGGATCGCGGCGTGCTGGCGGGCGACCCGGCGCATGCGCGCGACCGCCAGCCGGGACGCTGTTGCGCCACCGGTTGCGAGGTGCCGAAGCCCGCATCGCGCGCCCGCAAGAAGAACCCGCCCGCCAAACCGGCGCGCAAGCCGCGCCGGCCCCAGGCTGCGGAGTAGCGGGCGGCGCCTCGCATCTTGGCTGAGGCTGATGATTGCCGCGCGGCTCCGCCGCTTCGCGAAATCGTGAACGCGCGCCAGGCTGCATAACCGGATCCGGTCGCCTCCATTAGCATTTGGCGAGGCGTTCAACGCGCCGGCTCAATGACTTGCGCCATGGTTAAGCCGGGACATCGATGCAATTTTTTGAGGCCGGTCGAAGCGCCGGCAAGGCTTTGTTAAGCGCGATTCTGCGAGAATCCGGCGCAAGCGCTTTGCGCGTTTGCCGTCACGAATCCGCGTCACCTGGCCAATGCGAAACCCGGCGTCCGAGACATGGTTCACCATGAAACCTGACCGCAAGCTCCGTTTTCACGCGCGGCCTGCGCTAGCCTTGGCCGCAGGCGCACTCGCGTTGCTCATAGGAGCAACGGCCGCATCGTCTCGGGCAGTGACCAGCACCGTGGCGGCCGAGAGCCGCCTGACCGCGCATGCGCAGGTCACGCTCAAATCCGGCGCCATCGTCGAGCTATGGAGCATCCGGCCGTTCCGCTCGCGCCAGGGCTGGACTGCGTTGATGCTGCAATATCAGACCAAGACCCCGTTCAGCGACAGGGTGGCACTGCGCCGGGAGGCCGACGAGATCTGGGAGAGATTCGTGATCGACGCGATCAGGTCGGGCCAGCGCGTCGCGATCATCTCCGCCAACGAGTTTCGGCCCGCGTCGAACGCCAGCTCGGTGAGGACCCCCTCGTTCGACTTCATCTATCGGCTCGACCAGGGTAGTTGGCGGGCGCAGGAGAGCATCGTCAACCCGCCGCAGCGCATCGAAGCCGAAACCGTGAAGGAGTTCGTCGCGCGCACCGATTGGCTGGCCGCGAACCACGATGCCAACGCGCTGCTGCTGTACCTCGCCGACGATTGGACGGCGGGCGTGAAAGTGCAAAGCGACCGTGGCGTCGAGGAAACGGTGCTTGACCGCTCGCAGGTCGCGGCGCAGCTCCGCGTCTCGGAGCAGCGCATGAAGAATCACGAACACAAGCGCGAAATCGTCAAGATCGACATTGCCGCCGACGGGCAATCGGCGACGGTGGAGAGCCTGGAGCGGGACACGTTCGAGGTCGGCGGGGAACGATTCGCCAGCAAGGCGCACGAGATCGACGAGATCCGGCTGGTCAACGGCAGCCTCGTCTTCACCCGCTCGGCCTCCGATGGGAACGTCCAGCGGGAACAGGCGCTCTGACCGGCGGAAGCCGGACGACATCCCGGCCCGCCGGAAATCTCACGCCTTCGTAATCGCCTTCACGATTGCCGCGAGCGCCCGATCGGCGAGCGCCCTCAGCTCATCGTCGGTGCGGTCCTGGATCGGATGCGCCACGAACACCACGGCCGGATCGAAGCCGAGCGACTTCGACTGCGCCGCGGCGGCGGCGACGAACTCGGTGGTGGCGACGCCGACGCTCGGAATTCCGCGGCTCTCCAGGTCTGCGATGTCATGCATACAGCACGACGTGCAGGACCCTCAGTCGGCCAGGCCTTCGACGACGACGTTGCACTCCGCCGCGATCTGCTGCTTCAACGCCACCGGCGCCACGCGGGTGAAGGTCGGCTTGCGGTACCGCTTCACGGCGATGCCGCGCTCCGCCAGCAGCGCGTCGAGCCGGTCGAGGAACACGTTGCCGCGCGCCTTGGAGATGTCGAGCACGCCGACGGTGAGCCTGTCGAGCTTAGCGGGCCTCGGCAGCCGCGCCCGCGCGGCCGGCGCGCGCTCGGCCGTGGGATCGAGAAGGATGGTCGGATCTCTCATGCGGCGATCTCCCTGGTGACGGGGCTGGAGCCGATCGGGCCGGACGCGGCCCAACCGGCAATGACGGCGGAGAACAGTCCGGCGGTGCCGCCGGCGCGAACGATGTTGAGTCCGCCGGGCCGGAACTTCGGAACCATGTTGTCGGCGAGGCTTGGTGGCAGGCCTTCGGCGATGCCGCCGGCGCCCTGGACCAGCTCGCGGCCGGGGGTCAGCAGCAGCGTTTCCAGCTCCTGCCTGAGCCGCGCCTTGGACCAGCCGGCTTCGATGAACACGCGGCTGTGTTCGGGCGAAACCACGAGCAGCGCGTCGCCCATCATGGCGAGCTTCGGATGGTCGACGGCGCGGAGCGACAGCGCGAAGGAACGCGCCAGCGATTCCGGGGTCCGTGATTTCTGGTCGACGATGCCTTGCACGCCCTCGCCCGCGAACACCGTCACCGTCGATGCGCCGCGCGCGAAGCCGCGTTCGACGGAGAGCGGTTCCCATGGACTGTCTTCGGCTTCGGCGAAGCAGAAGGTGTATTTGCCGGGCGTGCCGAGGGTCGCGCGGTCCACCTCGCCCGGCCGGCCGCCACCCACGTTGCGGATGATGAGCTGAAGCGCGCGGCCGATGGCGGCGTTGGCGCGATTGCCCTGGCCGAGCGCATTGCCGGCGGAATTCATGCCGATGGCCTTGGCGACGGGACCGTTCACGATCAGCACCGGACCGGCGAACATGGTGGTACAGAGGACGCCGTGCATGCCGAATTCGTCGATCAGCGCCGCTTCCAACGCGGCCAGGATCACCGGCATGTATTCCGGCTTGGCGCCCGCCATCACCGCGTTGATGGCGACCTTCTCCACCGTGCACGGCGCCAGGTCCGGTGGCACGATGCCGACGACTTCGTCGGCCGAGCGGTTGGTGCCTTGCAGCATGCGCAGCACGCGCGTCTCGGTCGGCGGCACGACGGGCAAGCCATCCGTCCAGCCGCGCTCGTAGCACGCCTCCATCTCGTCCTCGCCGGAGCCGATCTCGACCCGCCGCGCCGCGAGGCGCACGTTGCCGAACCGCAACGCCAGGTCTTCGGCGATGCCGTCCTCGAGGGTGCGCGAACCGCAGCCCGGCCTGAGTTCCGGCAGCTTGGCGCCGATATCGGCGCGGCCGGCGATACGGCGCCAGTCTTCCCTATGCCAACCGTAGGTGCGCGCCACCTCGCGCCCACCCTCGACGCGGATCAAGGTCGGAACGATCTCTATGCCGAGCCGGTAGGAGGTTTCGAGGGTGCCGTCGTGAACGCGACGGGAGACGCCGGACGGAAAGGACGGATCGTCCTGGCTATAGACCGTGAGGGGCATGCCCCCGCCGTCGAGCTCGCGCAGCACCGGCTCGACCAGGACGCAGGTCGGGCAGTCCCTTTTGGCGATGACGATCAGTCCGTCGGGCAAGGCGATCATGGCGCCGCCCAGTATAGCCGATGCGGGCGCGTGCGAAACAAACCGTCGCATTGACGGGCCGGAGATCGCAGCCCTAGCATGTGGGCACGCGGCAACAAGGTCCGTGATGACCAACCGTCCGGCGAGCGTTCCGAGCACAATTCCCTCCGTCGATCGCGTGCTGTCCTGGCCCGCGGTCGCGGCTTTGATCGCGGCGCACGGCCGCACGCTCGTGCTCGATGCGGTTCGAGGCGAATTGGCGGCGTTGCGCGCCCGACGTGGCGACGGCGACGCGGCAATCGACAGCGCGATCGCAAGCGGCATCGAAACGCGCGTCCTGGCCACACTGACACCTAGTCTGCGCGCGGTCTTCAATCTCACCGGCACGGTGCTGCACACCAACCTCGGCCGCGCGCCCCTGCCGCAGGAGGCCATCGCCGCCATGACGGCCGTGGCGGCATCTCCCGCCAATCTGGAATACGACCTGTCGAAAGGCGCGCGCGGCGACCGCGACAGCCACCTCGAGCCCCTGCTCTGCCGCCTGACCGGCGCCGAGGCCGCGACCGTCGTGAACAACAACGCCGCCGCCGTGCTGCTGTTGTTGAATACGCTGGCTCAGCGTAAGGAAGTGATCGTCTCGCGCGGTGAGCTGATTGAAATCGGCGGCGCTTTCCGCTTGCCGGACATCATGGCGCGCGCCGGCTGCCGCCTGGTAGAGGTCGGCACCACCAATCGCACCCATGCGCGCGACTACGCCGCCGCCATCGGCCCGAAGACCGCGCTCCTGCTGAAGGCGCACGCCAGCAATTACCGCATCGAAGGCTTCACCGCCGAAGTGCCCGAGCGCGATCTCGCGGCAATCGCCCACGGCAAGAACCTGCCGTTCGCGGTCGATCTCGGCAGCGGCACGCTGGTGGATTTGACGCGCTTCGGCCTGCCGCACGAGCCTACGCCTGCGGAGACCATCGCCAACGGCGCCGACCTCGTGAGCTTCAGCGGCGACAAGCTGCTCGGCGGCCCGCAAGCGGGCATCATCGTCGGCCGCCGCGATCTGGTGGAGCGCATCAAGCGCAATCCCATGAAGCGCGCGCTGCGCGTGGACAAGCTCACCATCGCCGCGCTGGGCGCCGTGCTCGGTCTCTATCTCGACCCGGACCGGCTGGCGACCCGGCTGCCGGCGTTGCGCCTGCTGGCGCGGAACGCGGGCGAGATCGAGTCCTTGGCAAAGCGGCTCCTGCCGCAGCTCTCGACGCGGCTAAATGGCGTGGCGCGCGTCGAGATCGTACCGGTCATGAGTCAGATCGGCAGCGGATCGCTGCCGGTCGATCTGCTGCCGAGCTTTGCGCTTCGCTGCACGCCGGTCGCGCCGAAAAAATCGCGCGGAGGCGCTGCGGAAAAGCTGGCGGCGGCGTTCCGCGCCTTGCCGATTCCGGTGATCGGCCGCATTGCCGAAGGCGCGCTGCTGCTCGACCTGCGATGCCTGGAAGACGAGCGCGGCTTCCGGGCCGCCATTGCCGCGCTGTTTCCGCCGCACCCATGATCGTCGCCACCGCCGGCCATGTGGATCACGGCAAGACCAGCCTGGTGCGCAGCCTCACCGGCGTCGACACCGACCGGCTTGCGGAGGAAAAGCGCCGGGGCATGTCCATCGAGCTCGGATTCGCCTATGCCGATTTCGCCGGCGCGCGGATCGGCTTCGTGGACGTGCCTGGACACGAGCGTTTCGTACGCAACATGCTGGCGGGCGTCGCGGCAATCGATTTCGCGCTGCTCGTGATCGCGGCCGACGATGGGCCGATGCCGCAGACGCGCGAGCATGTGGCGATCCTCGATCTGCTCGGGGTGAAACGCGGCGCCGTCGCCCTGACCAAGATCGACCGCGTGGCCGAAACGCGGATTGCCGAAGTGCGCGGGCAGATCGCCGGATTGCTGGCGCCGACCGGGCTCGCCAATGCGCCGGTATTTCCCGTCGTAGCCACCGACGAGACCAGCATCGGCGCGTTGCGCCAGCACTTAGGCATTGCCGAGAACGCCGCAGATATCAAACCCGCGGACGGCTATTTTCGTCTCGCTGTGGATCGCGCGTTCGTACTGCCGGGCATCGGGCTGATCGCGACCGGTGCGGTATTCGCGGGCGAAGCGCGGGTGGGCGACCGGCTGACGGTGTCGCCGCTCGGCAAGTCCGTTCGGCTGCGTTCCATCCGCACCCAGGACCGGCCGTCGGAGATCGCGCGCGCCGGCGATCGCGCGGCGCTCAACATTGCCGGCGACGTGGAGCGGGCCGAGCTGCAACGGGGCGACTGGATCGTGGCGCCGGAGGTCCACGCGCCCGCGGATCGCATCGACGTGCGTCTGCACGTCTTGCCCGGCGAAGCGCGCGCGCTCGCGCATTGGACGCCGGTTCATGTCCATCTCGGCGCGGCGGACGTGACCGGTCGCGTCGCGGTCCTCGAGGGCCGGAGCATCGCGCCCGGAACGCAAGGCCTGGCCCAGCTCGTCCTCGATCAGCCGGCCGGTGCGCTCACGCACGACCGGTTCGTGCTGCGCGATCAATCGGCCTTGCGGACCATCGCGGGCGGCATGGTGCTCGATCCGTTTGCGCCGGCGCGCGGCCGGTCGAAACCGCATCGCCTCGCAGCGCTTGCCGCGCATTCG
>DASQHM010000112.1:0-2868 GCA_035632095.1 Candidatus Cybelea sp.
GCGCGTCCTCGACGGCGCGGTGACCGTGTTCGACGCCGTCGCCGGCGTCGAGCCGCAGTCCGAAACCGTGTGGCGCCAAGCCGACAAGTACGGCGTGCCGCGCATCTGCTTCGTCAACAAGATGGACCGGATCGGCGCGAATTTCTTCCGTACCGTCGACATGATCGTCGATCGGCTCGGCGCCAAGCCGCTGGTCGTCATGCTGCCGATGGGCATCGAAAGCGACTTCTCCGGCATCGTCGATCTCGTTCGCATGAAGGCGGTCAAGTGGCACGACGAGACGCTGGGCGCCAAGTTTGACATCATCGACATTCCCGCCGACCTCAAGGAACAAGCCGACGAATACCGCCACAAACTGGTCGAGATGGCGGTCGAACAGGACGACGCCGCTCTCGAGGCCTATCTCGGCGGCAAGGAGCCGGATGAGGCCACCCTCATCAAGTGCATCCGCAAGGGTACGGTCGCCTTCACTTTCGTGCCGGTGCTGTGCGGCTCCGCCTTCAAGAACAAGGGCGTGCAGCTGCTGCTCGACGCGGTGGTCGATTATCTGCCGGCGCCGACTGAAATCGCCGCGATCAAGGGCGTGAAGATGGGCACCGACGAGCCCATCACGCGCAAGGCCTCGGACGACGAGCCGTTTGCCGCCCTCGCATTCAAGATCATGACCGACCCGTTCGTCGGCTCGCTTACCTTCGTGCGTATCTACTCCGGCATCCTCACCACCGGCAGCCAGGTGCTCAATTCGGTCAAGGACAACCGCGAGCGCATCGGCCGGATGCTGCTGATGCACGCCAATCACCGCGAAGACATCAAAGAAGCGCGGGCCGGCGACATCGTCGCCCTCGCGGGTCTGAAGAACACGACCACCGGCGACACGCTGTGCGACGAAGACAACGCCGTCGTACTCGAGCGCATGGAGTTTCCGGATCCGGTCATCGAAATCAAGGTCGAGCCGAAGACCAAGGGCGACCAGGAAAAAATGGGTCAGGCGCTGGCGCGTCTCGCCACCGAAGACCCGTCATTCCGCGTCGCGGTCGACAAGGAAAGCGGCGAAACCGTCATTAAGGGGATGGGCGAGCTCCATCTCGAAATCATCGTCGACCGCATGAAGCGCGAGTTCAAGGTCGAGGCCAATGTCGGCGCGCCGCAGGTCGCCTACCGCGAAACCATCACCCGCACGTCCGAAATCGACTACACCCACAAGAAGCAAACCGGCGGCTCCGGTCAGTTCGCGCGCGTCAAGATCCGCTTTGAGCCGCTGCCTCCGGGTTCGGGCTTCGAGTTCGAAAACGACGTCGTCGGCGGCTCGGTACCCAAGGAATACATCCCGGGCGTCGAGAAAGGCCTCAAAGGCTCGGTCGACAACGGCGTGCTCGCGGGGTTCCCGGTGATCGACTTCAAGGCGACGCTGTTCGACGGCGCGTATCACGACGTCGACTCAAGCGCGCTCGCCTTCGAAATCGCGGCCCGCGCCGCCTTCAAGGAAGGCATGCAGAAAGCCGCGCCCAAGTTGCTGGAGCCCGTGATGCGCGTCGAGGTGGTGACACCCCGGGATTACATGGGCGATGTCATCGGCGACTTGAACAGCCGGCGCGGCCGGATCACCGGCCAGGACCAGCGCGGCAACGCCGAAGTCATCAGCGCCATGGTGCCCCTGGCCAACATGTTCGGTTACGTCAGCACCCTGCGCTCGATGAGCCAAGGACGCGCGCAGTACACCATGCACTTCGACCATTACGAACAAGTGCCGCAGGCGGTAGCGGACGAAGTCCGCGCCAAGATGGCCTGAGCGGCGGAAACACGATCGAGATCGAGCGGAGACCTGACCCATGTCGAAAGCGAAATTTGAACGGAACAAGCCGCATTGCAATGTGGGGACGATAGGGCATGTGGATCACGGGAAGACGTCGCTGACGGCGGCGATCACGAAGGTGCTGGCGGAGACGGGTGGGGCGGTCTACACGGCCTACGACCAGATCGACAAGGCGCCGGAGGAGCGGGCGCGCGGCATCACGATTTCGACGGCGCACGTCGAGTACGAGACCAAGAACCGGCACTATGAGCACGTCGATTGCCCGGGACACGCGGACTACGTGAAGAACATGATCACGGGCGCGGCGCAGATGGACGGTGCGATCCTGGTGGTCTCGGCGGCGGACGGCCCGATGCCGCAGACGCGGGAGCACATCCTGCTGGCGCGGCAGGTGGGTGTGCCGGCGATTGTGGTGTTTTTGAACAAGGTGGACATGGTGGACGACCCCGAGCTCCTCGACTTGGTGGAGCTTGAGGTGCGCGAGCTGCTCTCCTCCTACCAGTTCCCGGGGGACAAGATCCCGATCATCCGGGGTTCGGCGCTGGCGGCGCTGGAGGACAAGAACAAGGCGCTGGGGCATGACGCCATCCTGAAGCTGATGGAGGCGGTTGACGCCTATATCCCGCAGCCCAAGCGCGACCGGGACCGGCCGTTCCTGATGCCCATTGAGGACGTGTTCTCGATCTCGGGGCGCGGCACGGTGGTAACGGGCCGGGTCGAGCGCGGGATCATCAAGGTGGGGGACGAGGTCGAGATCGTGGGCTTGAAGCCGACGACCAAGACGGTGGTGACGGGCGTCGAGATGTTCCGCAAGCTCCTCGACCAGGGCGAGGCGGGCGACAATATCGGCGCCCTTTTGCGCGGCACCAAGCGCGAGGAAGTCGAGCGCGGCCAGGTCCTGGCGGCGCCGGGCACGATCACGCCGCACACGCAGTTCCAGGCCGAGGCCTACATCCTGACCAAGGAAGAGGGCGGGCGGCACACGCCGTTCTTCACCAACTACCGGCCGCAGTTCTACTTCCGCACCACCGACGTGACCGGGATGGTGAAGCTGC
>DASQHM010000113.1:0-6309 GCA_035632095.1 Candidatus Cybelea sp.
AACGGTACTGCCAGGTGTATTGAGCGAAGGACTGCCCTCGCGGATGGCCAGCGGAACGTCTCTGCCTGTGAGTTGGTCGGTCGTGTCGTCGGAATCCCCGATTCCCTTGGGGGTCTTCGCTAGCCCTCAGGCCGGCTTCGACTATTTCGGCTCGGACGCGCACCACCGTTCGCTTGCGGCGCGGATCGTAGCAGCCATAAGCAGCGGGCGCGGGCTGGTCCTGGTGACCGGCGTTCCCCCGCCGACACTGCTCAATCTTTGCCAGGCGCTTAGCAAGGCCACGTCGCGGCACACGGTCATCGGTGTCACATGCGGACCCGAGCTGAACGGACTTGAACTGCAACGGGTCTCCGGCGAAGCCGCCTCGGGGCATACGCCGTTGTTCGTGCTCGACGCCGGCGACCGATTGTCCGATGAGCAGATTGCCGAGTTATGCCGTTCGATGTTCACCGGCGGGAATTCGGCGGGCGTCCTGCTTGCGTGGCCCGCCTTCGCCGACCGGTTCGAGCGGCCCATGTTGCAGGCCGCGCGCCGCGAGCTTGCGGCCCACTATCATCTGCTTCAGCTCGGCAAGGACGAAGTCGATCAATTCTTGCGCCATCAGATGGGCGCAAGCGAAGGCATGACCGCATTTTCGGCCGATACCGTCGCCTATATCGCCGAGTTCGCGAACGGCGACCCGGTGCTGGTCAATCGCCTGGCCCGCAGGGTCCTGGAATTTCGCGCCTATGCGCGCCGCGTGTTGGGCTTCGGTCCGATCAGGCACATCGTGCCGGCGCCGCTGCGCGAAGTGCTTTCGCCCAAGGCGCAGCAAGAGGACACGCCGCCCGCGACGGCATTCGAATCCTTGGGCGCGCTCCGGCCATCCCATGCGCCGGTGTTCTTGCAGGCCATCGGCACGATTACCGAGACTTTGACAATCAGCGACGGCCAGGACGCCGACAAGTCCGCTCCGACCGCGCTGCACCCCTTGCCGGAGCTTGCCGGTTTGCACGCGGACGATGCCGACGGGTCCGATCGTGCGGCCCAGCGCATCTCCGGCGCAAAGGCGGAGAGCAAGCGGCGCGATCTCGCCTCGTTGCCGGGGCCCGTCTGGGCTCTGGCCGGCGCCGCAGCCGCCGTAGCGATCATTGCCGCCATCGTGGTGTGGCTGGTGATTTCCGACCGTCAGGCGGCGCAGGAGGCCGCGAACGGCGCTCCGTCGAAAACGACGCGAACCCTCACGGACTTGGATTCGCGGAATGCCGGGGCCGCGCCGCGCCCGAACCTGGTGACGCTTCCGGTTCCGGAAGAAGTGCGCGAGCCGGTCCCGCCACAAAGTGTCGCCGCCGGCAATGGCGCGCGCGCACCGGTCAAGCCCGTGGCGCTGCCGCCGGGGTTCATCGACGAGGCCGCGGTGACGCGATCCGGCGATGTCCCGCAAGCCGGGGCGGCGGAGACGCGACCGGCCGCTTCGATTCCGGCCGTGCGACCGGCGCGGCAGGGCGGAACCGACCGACCTTCGTCCGTTCAGGCGTCGACGGCAACGGCGCCGTCAGCGCCCGAGCCTGCTGCGCCCGCCCGGCAAATCCAGCGCGCGGATGCCAAACAGCCGCAACCTCCGGTTTCCGCCGATGCCGACCGCGTCGAGTCGCGTTCCATCGCACAAGGCGAGACGGCGGCCCCCGATGCCGATCCGGAGACCATTTCGGCGCTCCTGTCGCGCGGCGATGAATTCCTTCGCGCCAAGGACATCGCTTCGGCGCGTCTCTATTACGAGCGCGCCGCCGACGCCGGCGCGGCGACCGCGGCATTGTCCATGGGCGAGACTTTCGACCCGGTGATCCTGTCGCGCATGGGATTGCGCAACCCTTGGGCCGATCCGGACGCCGCGGCCATGTGGTACCACCGGGCCGAACAGCTCAGCGCGCCGGCCGCGGGACGTCCGCAATCGGATCTGCCGGCGCAGTGATCGATTGCCGCGCCGCCGGTCAATGCCGGTTCGAATGTCCTGTCCGCTCGGCGGAATGCCCGGCGTCGTAACGGGCATCGATCGAATCGATCGGCTCGTGCGGCGCAGGATGATGCGGCAGACGGTCGAGGGCCTTGTTCGAGAGCTCGAGCAGTCCGGACATGAGTTCGGATATCAGCGCGTCTTTTTCCTGGCATGCCCGGTCGCACGTATCGATGCGTTCGCGCAGGTACTCGATCTGCTCGGCCAAGACGCGCTCGCCCGTGGTGCGGCCGTCCTCGGTCTGCCATAGCGCCGGCAGCTTCAAGCCCCTGCGCAAATCCGGATTGCGGGCCTCGTCCAATCGCGAAGGATGCGGCAAGGAGCGCGACCCGGATGGGTGGCGGTGAAGCGGCGCAGCCGACGCGTGTTCCAGGCTTGCGGGTTGGCCGCTGTCGAGCTGCAGCATCACTTTCCAACGGCCGTCCGTGTCGCGATAGCCGTTCAGCAGCCCTTGTTGCAGCAGCAATTCGATGGTTGCGACGTTCATGCCGAGACGCTCCGCGGCCTCGGCGATATCGGTCGCAACCTGGGTGCCCTGACTATTCCGGACCATGTTTTCGTGCCTCGCCGAATCGCGGTGAGTCTAAATGATTGCGCCGGAGAGCAACAGCTATTGGTGGCGCCGCTCGACCAGAATCGAGCCATCCCAGTCTTGCGCCGGCGGATGCGCGCGGAAGGAGCTAATCCGTTCGGCGTAGCTCTCATAAACATGCGCGAAAGCCGCAGGTGCCGTCTGGCGCAGCGACGGCAGAAGGCTCTCCGCCCGGTCCCAGTCGCGGGCCGCGATTGCCGCGCGCATTGTCCGGTGCTCATGATGAAATGCCGCGAAGGCCAGGTCGCGGCGCATTGTCTCGTCGCCGACCAGGGCGAATATTTCGATCGGCTTGCTGCGCCCGCGGACGCGCACCAGGTCGACCGGCAAGGTTGCGAGCATCGTTACGTGCGCGGCGCATTCCGGGCCGATCAGGATAGGCAGGCGATAGGCCTTCGTCTCGCCTTCGATGCGGGCGGCGACATTGACCGCATCGCCAAGCGCGGAGTAGTCGAACCGGTGCCGCGAGGCGAAATTGCCGACGGTGCACACGCCGGTATTGATTCCGATCCCGATGGCGATCGGGCCGCTGCGCAGGGGCAATTGCGCCAGCCGCTCGTTCACGCGCCATAGGCCGTTCGCCATGGCCAGGGCCGCGCGGCAGGCGTGTTCGGCGTGGTCGCGGTCTTCCAGCGGCGCGTTCCAGAACGCCATGATCCCGTCACCGATGTATTTGTCGATGGTTCCGCCGTGCTCGAGGATGATGTCGGTCATGGGCGTGAAGTACTCGTTGACCAAAAGCGTCAATTGCTGCGGTTCGAGCCGTTCCGACATGGCACTGAAGCCGCGCACGTCGCAGAACATCAGCGTCAGTTCGCGGAGCTCGCCGCCGAGGCGTAAGAGCTCGGGGCTCTCCGAAAGACGCTCGACCATTTTGGGCGCAAGATATCGGGCGAAGGCGCTCCGGACCCAGCGATGATCGCGATCGAGGATGCCGATCCGGTACGCGAGCACGACGGTAAACGTCGTCGCGAGCCCGAGCGCAGGCACCGCCGCCGCGTACCAATGGCCGAGCCGCGCCAGCGCCAGATAGTCCGCGTAAGCCAGTGCGACGAAGGCTGCGGCATTGAGCGCCGCCGCCGCTGCGACGTGAAGGCGCGCGAGGGAAAGCGCGATGAAAAGTGCCGAAATCATCAGCACACCCGCTTCTACATAAGGCGCGGATTCAGGGCGGCGCAGCGCGTCGCCATGCAGCGTGGTGTCGACCAGACTGGCGAGCCGCTCGACGCCCGGCAAAACCGAGGTGAACGGCGTGCGAAACGTATCGCGAATGCCAGTGACATTGGTGCCGACCAAGACGATCCGCCCGCGCACCTCCGACGCCGGAATTGCCCCCGCCAGCGCCTGCGAGAACGGCAAGGTCGGAAACGTGCGCGAAGGCCCGCGGTAGTTGACCAATGTTCGCATGGCGCGATCGGTCGGAACCCAAAGCGATCCGATGAAAATGCCTTCGCTGAATTTGACCTTGACCGTGTCCCACGGCACCCCGAGATAGGCTTGCACGATGCGAATGGGGAGTGACGGGTAGTAGTCGAGATCGAAGTCGAGTACGGGGTAGTCGTAACGAGGCGCGCCGTCCACGTCGAAGGCGACGATGGCGTGACCGAGGCCGGCGGCGGCGCTGCCGAGCGGCGCTATCGGCGCCAGAATGCCGCTTGGCTTGAGCGGCAGGGGCGGCGGCGGGCCTTCGGCCTGCAGCGACTTGTACGATGCACCGGCGACGAAGGCAGGCGGATTGTTGGTCGCGCCATTGCCGAACTCAAACGTGAAAGGCAGCACCACGTTCCGGGCGGCTCGCATGGCGCGGGCGAGCGCTTCGTCACCGGCCGCCTGACGTTCCGGTTCGCTCAACAGAAGATCGAAGACGATGACTTTCGCCCCGGCCTTATCAAGGCTTTCCACCAGTTGCGCAAGCCTGGCGCGGGGCAGCGGCCAACGGCCTTCCTCGGCGATCGTCGCATCGTCGATCATCACGATGAGGACTTCGGGACCCGGCTGCACGGCGCCGCGCAATTGCAGGCGCAGATCGAGCGTCACGGTTTCCAATTGGCGCAGCCATGCGATATCGCCGCCGAACAAAACGAGAGCCAAGAAGAGCGACATGGTCGCGACGGCGACGGCGCAAGTCCGCAGATGGCGGCGGCTCATAGCCGCAAAGGTCCCCTCACTCGAAGCTGGCGCGCTCGAATGTCGATTTGACCCGCTTTGCGCCCCAGATGATGGGATGGCTCGGCGCCGCGCCACGCTTCACATCGGTGCCGGTACCGGGCTTGTCGAGCAAGACCTCACCGCTCGCGCCCGGCGCCTTCGAGCGCACCGTCACACTGCCCGAGAGCACAAGTACCGATGTTTGGTCGGGCGTCACGTCGATGAGCCAGTCGGTTCCGCGCACGGCGGCGATGGCGGTTTCGGTTTCGATTTCGAAGTGTGCGCCCTCCTGGGCGTGGCCGACCAGCAATCGAAGCGCGCCTTGTTCGGCGCTGATCCGGGTCGTGAATTGATTGTCCGTGCCCGGAAAATCGGCCAGGCGAATGCGCGCCTTTTCGCCGACTGAGATGATGCTGCCGCTGTTCAGCAGAATCTGCGCCTTGCCGTCGCCTTCCGCGACGATGACATCGGACACAAAGACGCCAGCGCCTCGGGCAAGCGCTTCGCGTTTGCCGTCGTGCTCGCGATAGACGGTGCTCTTGACGGCGATCACTTCGCCGATCAGCAGTGCCGTCTCAGCGGCGATACCGGAGGCGGGAAGAAGGAAGCACAAAACCAGCACTGCCGAAACGTAGGGCCAAAACCGCATGAGGCTTCCCCCGGAAATTCCCCCGAAACCGTAGGTAGAATCTCATTGTTCGCCGTCGCAGGGAAGCGCGGAAATCGCCGAGGCAATCGATCGGGTTCAAGCACCCCGGTCGACCATTCCTTCGCCGAGCAAAAGATAGGCCTGGACCGCGAGAACCGAGATGGTCTTGCGCGCCGGTTCGAACCATTCGATGGACCAGTTGAGCGCACCGAGCAGTAGCATTTCGGCGAGCGTCAGGTCGATATCCTTGCGGATCGCGCCCTTGCGGCGGCCGTCGCGCAGGAGGTCGCGCCAAACCAGGCCGTAGGCGCGGCGGCGCTGCATGTGCCGCTCGCGGATCGATTTCGGCACGCGGCCGAGATTGCGGAACGTGGCCGAGCTGAAAGCTTCATGGCGATGCAGCGATTCGACATGCGCCGTGATGGCCGCCTCCAATTGCTCGCGCCACGGCCGGTCGGCCGGCACCGCGGCGATCGCCGCCCGCACGCTTTGCGAAACGCGTTCGATGCCGGTTTCCAACACTTCGGAAAGCAGATGTTCCTTGGAATTGAAATGGTAGTAGAGAGACCCGGCCTGCATGCCGGCGGCGCGCGCCACGTCGGCGAGCCGCGTCGCGGCATAGCCCCGGTCGCGGAACACCCGCGCGGCGGCATGGAGAATGCGCTCGCGCGTTAAGTCCTTCTTCCGGCGTGCGGTTGCGGCCCTAGGCGTGCTGCCGGCCATCGCGTTCTCCGGCTCCATCCGGTGCGCTTCCGACTATAGTTGATTCTTCTAACGATCATTCGAATTTGTTATAGTTTCCCCTTGGCCGGATCAGCCACTGGGAGGGCATGCGATGCTGCAGCAGGACCAGGTGGTTCAAGCGCGCAAGCTGCTTGGCTATCTCGAGACCCGCACCACGGCGATGGTCGAGGGGGTCTATCGAAA
>DASQHM010000114.1:0-31156 GCA_035632095.1 Candidatus Cybelea sp.
TTCCTCCCGGTCCGGCACGTAAAGCGTGCCCCAGAGGCGATCCCAGATCGCCAGCTCGAAGCCCCGGTTCGCCCCCAAATGCCGCGCCTCGAGGCTGTGGTGGATCTGGTGGTGGGCCGGGCTGATGAACCAGCGATTGAGCGCCGGGCCCCAGGAAATCCAGACGTGGGTATGACGCAGATTGCCGATGGCATTGAACGCGGCGATGCCTGCGTGCAAGCCGAGAAACGTATAGAACCCGACCTGTCCGGCGCAGAGATACCACGTGAAGCCCGTGACGATGCCGGTGGAGACGTTCGGACACATCTGCATCAGAAAGGCATCGACCGGATGCACCCGATAGCTGGTGAGCGGCGTCAGCACCTCCGCGGAATGATGCACCTTGTGCAGTTCCCAGAGCACCCCGACGTCGTGCAGCAAACTGTGCGCGACGAACCGCCCGAAGTCGTAGGCGATGAAGAAGACCGCCGTATAGATCAGCCGCGCGCTCCAACCGTCGAGCAATGGCGCGGACATGGGCCCGAACGCCCGATCCAGGCCGCCGTGAATCACGCCGGCGATCGCCGCGCCCGAGAGTATCAGCGGGCCGACCACGGTCGGGTACAGCACGCCGTTGACGATCAGATAGGCGTAGTCGACTTGGGCCGAAGGGTGCCCCCAGATTGCCCGCGACAGATGCCGACGGCGGAACTCGATCAATGCCGCCGCCGTGCGCCCGTGGGTCAGCCAAAAGCCGAACGCGCCGACCACGAGCGTGCTGACGAGGAACGGCCAGTAGATCAGGGAATCCGCATAGAGCACCTGCAGGAAGGGATCGAGCAGGCGCGCGAGCACCTTCGGCGCAATCGCCTCGATCATGTGCCGCAAAGAATCCATGGATTCGGGCCCCGCCGGTCGCAAGAAATACCGTCCCATACGTTAAGGCTCGATTTATGAAGCGTTCGTAACTTAAGGCGTGATGCAGCCCGCGACCAAGACGCGAGGATTAACCATGCAGCGCCGCCATCTGTTGAAACTTATCGGCGCCGCGAGCGCGGCGCTGCTGCTCGGGCATCCCACACATGGCCTTGCCGGTGCGGGTTCGCTGTTCCTGGAGGATCTGACCTGGCAGGAGGTGCGCGAGGCCGTCGCGGCAGGAAAGATCGTGGCGCTGGTGCCGACCGGCGGTACCGAGCAAAACGGCCCCCACATGGCGCTCGGCAAGCACAACGTGATTGTGCGAAAACTCGCTGGCGATATTGCCGCACAACTCGGCAATGCTCTGGTCGCTCCGGTCTTGCCCTACGTTCCGGAGGGCGGGTTCGATCCGCCGGAGGGCCACATGCGCTTCCCCGGCACCATGGGATTGAGCGAGGGCGACTACGAAGCGGTGTTGCGCGACATCGCCACCAGCCTGGCTTCGGCCGGCTTCAAGCTGATCGCCTTCCTCGGCGATCACGGCGAAAGCCAAGCGGCGCAGACCCGCGTCGCTAGCGCGCTCACCCACGCCTGGCGGCGTCGGGGCGTGCATGTGGCGAATCTCGACCGCTATTATTTTGCCAATGGCCAGGAGGATTGGCTCAAGGCTCGGGGCTTCGATGCGGCCGCCATCGGCAAACACGCCGGCCTGCTGGACACGGCGGAACTTGCGGCGCTGGCGCCCGATGCGCTTCGCCCGGCGCTGATGCGGCCGAGACGCGCCGAGGACGGCAGCGGCGCGGACGGCGATCCCTCAAAGGCGACGGCGGACATGGGTGCGCGTCTGCTTGCTCTCAAGACCGAAGCTGCAGTGGCGCAGGTGCGGGAGCTGCTGTCGGAATTTCCGACGCACTAGGACACTCAGACGGCGCGCTGGGCTGGTTCCGCGGCGGCGGCCGGGGCCGACGGCGACTTGCCGCCGACGCTCGCGATCAGGTCCTTCAGCGCGCGATAGTCGTTGATGAAGAGCGTGCGCGTGCGACGCTCCGCCAAACCGCGGCGGACCAGTTCGGCGATGGCGCTGGCGACGACCTCACGGCTGGTCTGCGCCCATACCGCAAGCTCGTGATGGCTCGGCAATTCGCGGATCATCCAGCGGCCGCCCTCCGGCCGCTCCTGGCGCGCCAGCCGTATCAACTCCGAATAGACGCGCTGGTCGGGACTGCCGGTCGAGAGGTAGCTGATCTTCTCGTCGAGCGCGCGGATGATGCCGGCCCAGCGCTGCAGAAGCGCCAATGCAACGGCGCCGTTGCGAACGATCAGCGCGTGAAAGTCTTCCTTCGGCAATTCCGCGATGACGCAAGGCTCGTCGGCGATCACGGTGGCGGCGCGGCCGAGACTGTCGATGGCCGAGATTTCGCCGAGCGTGTCGCCCGGCACCACGGCCGCGATGGTGATCTCCTGATGGTCGGCCACGTAGTGAACCACGCGCGCGGCGCCCGATATCATAAAAAAGACACCGATGCCGATGCGATCGTTTTCGAGAACGGTCTGGCCGGTGGCAAAGCGGCGGTAGGCGCAGCGCTTCTCCAGCTCGGCGCGTTCTTCCGCAGGAAGCGGTTTTAGAAGGCGGATGCCGGCGAGCGACAAGCTTGCTACCGCTCCGCTCGGGTCGTGCCCGTTTGCGTTGGTGGGGAGTTCGACTTGCTGGCCCATGACCTTCTGTCGCCGGCACCTAAACTCTGCGCCGCATGCGATGTGCAGAACCACCGCATCGGCCGATATGTCGAGCGAGTGTGCCACCCGGTTCATTAACGGGGCGTTTCTATGGCGCGCAATATCCAGAATTTACGGAATTAAAATCGACTCAAATTATATTCTATTTGAAGTGATAAATATTTGACGCTTCGAGCATTTTTCAGTTGACTGAAGTCCGATTTGCTGACTGTATTGATCGCGCTAAAGTAACGATAGTAAAGAGTTGAGTAAAATTTGCTCGATGTTCGAAAATCAGCGACGGATATCGGGCAGCCGATATGCGAAGAGCCGCGGCGAATGGCACAAAGTTCGCCCGGAGGCCTGAAATCGGGCCAATGCGCATCGGGAGTGAATGCGAGCGCGCGGCACGAAATAACTTAGCCGCCTCCTGCGCAAAGCAAACAGCCAAAAAACTCTTCCGCGAATTAAGCGATTGGTAACGCCTTCGCAGCGAATATTGAGTCATCGGCCGGAATCCGGCCATGAGCCCCGATAGCGCCAGTCCCGATCGGGGAGCGCCAGAGCCGCGACGATTGTCGTCCGGCAGCCAAAATGGAGGTTTTCATGCTCCGTCTGTATGTTGCGACCATCAACCTGAAGTATTCGGCCGTCGAAAGCATCCGTCGCCTGCGTGGCGATAAGGAAGGCGTGACCGCCATCGAATACGGCCTGATCGCCGGCGCCATCGCCGTCGCCATCATCGGCACGGTCGTCACCCTCGGCAGCGACATTAAGAACATGTTCACCGCGGTGGGCAATGCTCTGAACTCGTCGGCCGGCGGCGCGGCTAACTAACCAGTTAGTCCGCCAGCTTCGGAGCATCGGCACGGCCGGCAGTTTTCCCGGCCGTGCCTAGCTTCGGGTGGATTTCCGGCCGGACCGCGTGACGATGGGGAACCATGCGAACGCTGCCTGGATTGAACCTGGTCATTGCGCCCGCCCGTTTCGGCGGCCAGGCGCAGGGCACCGGCCGGAGCCTCAAGGGACACGAAGAATCCCCGTGGGGCGATGCGCTCTATGACCTACGCCAGTCCCCTGCTCACCTTTCGGAGGATCATCATGATCGCGCATTACATTTCGGTTTCCGAAGCTGTGCGTCGCCTGATTTCGAACAAGTCGGGCGTGACGGCCATCGAATACGGCTTGATCGCCGGCGCCATCGCCGTTGCCATCATCGGCACGGTGGTTGCGCTCGGTACGGATATCAGCAACATGTTCACGGCGGTCGCCAACGCGCTCAATTCCAGCGCCGGCGGCGCGGCGAACTAACAGCGGTCAAGACGGAGCGGGGGGCGGGCCCATGCTGAATGTGCTCGCCCTCACCGCTTATGCCCTGGCGCTCGCTGCCGCAGCCGCGAGCGACCTTTTCCGCTATCAGATTCCCAATGCGCTGAGCCTGGTCATCGCCGGAGCCTTCGCGCTCGCGGCTTTCGACCTGCCGCTCGCGACCACGGCCTGGCATCTATCGGCCGGAATCGTCGTTTTCGCGATCACCGCGCCCCTTTTCCACTTCGGCATTCTTGGCGGCGGCGACGTCAAGCTGATGGCCGCGACGACGCTTTGGATGGGCTGGCACGAGCTCTTCGCCTTCGTCGCGGTAACGGCCATTGTCGGCGGCGTCATAGCCGCCGGATTGCTGTTGATCCGCCGCGCCGCGCCCTCGCCCGTTCCCGCCGATCGCTGGTACGCCCGTCTGCTCTCGCCGAAAGAGGGCGTGCCTTACGGAATAGCCATATCCGCATCCGGATTGTTCATGCTGCCGCAACTCGCGACGGCCGAACACGTCCGTAGCGCGCTCTCACAGCTTCACGGCGCCTGAGGTAGTACCATGCGACCTATCAGCATCATCATCGTCGTCTCCGCCCTGATCTTCTCGGGGCTGGTCTACTTCATCGTGCCGAAGTTCTTGACGCATACGCCGCAGCAGGCGGAAGCGCCGAAGCCGGCCGGCATCGACGTTCTGGTCGCGGCGCACCCGCTTCCCGCCGGCACGATCCTGAAGAGCGACGATCTTCGCTGGCAGCGCTGGCCCGATGAATCGCTCGACGCCAACTATCTCGTGAAGGAGCGCGGTGCAGAGCCGCAACGCGACGCAATCGGCCGCGCCGTGCTGCGCGGCTTCGCCAACGGCGAGCCGATCACGCAGTTCCGGCTGGTGAAGCAAGGCGATTCCGGATATCTCGCGGCGGCGCTCACGGCCGGCATGCGCGCGGTCAGCGTCAAGATCGATCCCGTCTCGGGCGACGCGGGCTTCATCGTGCCAGGCGATCGCGTCGACGTGCTGCTGAACGAGCACTATGAGATCACCTACGGCGTGCCGCCGGATGGCACGCAGTTCGTGGAAACCCGGGCGACGCAGAAGAACGTGAACAGCCTCGTGCTCGAAGACGTTCGCATCCTCGCCATCGACCAAAACGTTCAGGACATCGACAGCAAGCCGAAGCTCGGCGTGACGGCGACGCTCGAACTCGATCCCACCTGCGCGCAAAAGCTGGCGCTGGCCAGTCAGATGGGCACGCTGTCGCTGTCGCTTCGCAGCCTCGTGAAACCCGAAACCGTGGATAAGGTCTCCGGCCTGGTCCAGGACACGGACGTGAGCCTATATCTCGGCCGCATGGAACATCCGGACTCGAACGCCGGAGGCGTGCGCCTCTGGCGTGGCGCCCAGCTGGCGGGCGCGCAGCGTTAGAGGTCAAAATGTATACGCCCAAGAACTTTCTAGCGCTGACGCTGACCGCCATGCTGGCGGTCATGCCGCTCCGGCCCACCGGCGCGCAGACGGCCATTACCGCGGCGATCGCCGAACCGGCAAGCGCGCCTGCGGCCACTGCAGACTCTCCGTCGCAAAGCGCAGCCGCCGGCAAGCCGTCATGGATCGTCGAACCCGGCGCTGCGCCCGCGGTTGTCGCGAAGGCGCACGCAAAGTCCGCCATCGAACCCTCTGCCGAGCCCGTCAAGAGCGAAGCCGCTGCACCGGCGCCCGAGCCAGCCAAGAACGACGTAGCGGCGAGCGCGGCAAAGCCCGAAGCGACGCCGGCCGCTCCGGTCGCCGAGGAAGCCAAATCAGCGCCTGCCGCCGCAATACCGGCGTCCATTACGGCGCCCGTCGTGGCGGCTGCGCCCGCCGCTCCGCCCCGCGTCAAGAGCGCGCAGACTCCTGCCTCCACGCTTCCGGTCAAAGACTTTTCCGCCTCCATTGCGCCTCGCGTCGCGGAAAGAAAGGCAGTTGCGAAGCCGGTGGTGAGCGCCGTAGCGCCTAGTACCGACCCCGTCGTCGCGCAAAAAGACGATCCGGTCATGCCGGCGGAGCCGATTGCGCCGGTGGCTGCCTCGCCCCTCGCCTCCGGCGCGACTGTGACGTTTGCCCCGGCAAGGCCTGCCATCAAGCCGGTTCCCGTGGCCTTCCAGCCCCAGCCGCCCGCGCCGAGCGCGGTTCCGAGCAACGTCGGTCCGGCGAATATCGCGCAACGGTCTGGCGTTCCCCAGCAGCAGCCGTTGGCCCATCCCGCCGCCGCATTGGGCGCGGCCCCGACCGCCTTGACCGCAGCGGATCGTCAAATGGCGTTGTCCTTGAACAAGTCGCAGATCGTGCGCCTGTCGCGGCCGGCCCGCGACGTGCTTGTCGCAAACCCCGCGATCGCCGATGTCGTCATGCGGAGCTCCGAAGCTGCGTTCATCATCGGGCGCAAGGTCGGCGAGACCAACGTCTACTTCTTCGACGCCGCCGGCAAGCAGATCGATCAGGTTGACCTTCGCGTCGAATTCGATTCGGCCGCGGTGCTCGCCGCTGTCCACTCGGTCATTCCGAACGAGCAGATCGACGTCTCCACCGCCAATCAAAGCATCGTGCTCACCGGCTCCGTCGCTTCGGCGCAGGTCGCCGAAAACGCCCGCCAGATCGCGCGCCAGTTTGTCGCGGATGACAACAGCATCATCAACATGCTGAAAATCCGCGGCCAGAACCAGGTGCTGCTGCGCGTGCGCGTGTCGGAAATGGCCCGCCAGATCGTCAAGGAACTCGGCATCGGCACGAGCGCGCAACTGAACGGCAAGAACACCTTCAATCTGGCGCCCAATCCGCTGTCGTTCATCAACACGCCGTTTTCGACGGCGACGGGCACGTTCCTGTCGACACCGTTCGATCTTCTGACCATTCAGCTGCAAGCCTTGGAGCAGAACGGCCTGGTGAAGACGTTGGCCGAGCCCAATCTGACGGCAGTATCGGGCGAAGCCGCGACCTTCCTGGTCGGCGGCGAGTTCCCGGTGCCCGTCCCGCAAGCCAGCGGCAACGGCACGATCATCACCATCACGTACAAGCAGTTCGGTATCCGTTTGACCTTCACGCCGGTGGTGATGAGCGGCAATCTGATCAATCTGCGCATCAGCACCGAGGTCAGCCAGCTGTCGGCCCAGGGCCAGGTGAATCTGAGCGGTTTCCTGATTCCTGCCCTGTCGGTTCGCCGCGCAGAGACCGTGGTCGAGATGCCGTCCGGCGGCAGCATCGCCATCGCCGGCCTGTTGCAGAACGACATCCAGAACACGCTCAACGGCCTGCCCGGCCTCAAGGATATCCCGATCCTCGGCGCGCTCTTCTCGAGCACGCAGTTCCAGCGCCAGGAAACGGACCTCGTGATCGCCGTGACGCCGCTGCTGGTCAAGCCGGTCGATCCGAACGTCATCGCCTATCCGACCGACGGCTTCGGTCCGGCGAGCGATTTCGACATGTACCTGCTCGGCCGCCTGCACGCCACCTACACCAAGCCCGAGCCGGGCTTCCCGCACGGTCAGCCGAAGGGCCCCTTCGGCTTCATTCTGGAGTGATGTAAATGCCCGCATCGCGTCCGATATCGAATACCTGGACGGCGCGCGCTCTCACCGCCTTCGCGGCCATCGCGCTGCTCGCCGCCTGCTCGACGCCACAGGAGCCCGACTATCGCGAGAAGTACGCGATCGGCGTTGAACAGCAGACAGTCGCAACGGCGGTGCGCTTCAACGGCAACCAGGATCCCCTTGCCGGAGAGGACGGCGCGCGCCTCGACGCCATGGTCAGCAGCTATCTCGATCGCGGCCACGGTCCCCTCACGATTGCGGTCGGGCCGACGACGCGGGCGGATGCGGGCCGTCAGGCGGCGCAGCTCGCCGCGGTGCGCGACCGGCTGATCCGCCGCGGCGTTCCCGCCAGCGTCATCCAGCTTGCGCATTCGAATGGCGACGTTCCCATCGATACGGTGATGGTGCGCTTCCAGCGCTTCGACGTTTCCGTCCCGAATTGCGGCGATTGGAGCGCTCCGCCGAGTTTCAATCCTTACAACCAGGCCCATCCGAACTTCGGCTGCGCGCAACAACACAACATCGGCCTGATGGCCGCGGACCCCGCGGACCTTGCGCATATGCGCGACGGCGATTCGACCGATTCGCAGCGTGCCGGCCTGGTCATTCAGAACTATCGCGCAGGCAAGCCGACCCCGGCGACATCGTCGGCGGCGCAGTCAAGCTCGTCGATCGTGTCAATCGGCGGCAACCAGTAAACGAAGGAGGCGTGTCATTCTAAGGATCGATCTTCATGCCTTCCTGCTGAGCGGCGAGGCCAAAGCGGCCATCGAACAGGCGCTCGGCGACCGGCGTTTGTCCAAGGCCCGTCCGACCTTCCACGACGGCGGCATCACGCTTGCGACGCAGGTATTCGAAAGCCAACCGACCCCGGAACTGCTGATCATCGAGACTCACGACGAGCCGGCGACGATCTTCGAGCAGTTGGAGCGCCTGGCCGAAGTGTGCCAAGCGAACACGCACCTGTTCCTGCTCGGGCCGCACAACGACGTGCTGCTTTATCGTCAGCTCACGCGCCGCGGCGTGCGCGAGTACATTCCTCTGCCGGCGGATCCCAAGCATCTGACCGACGCCATCGCCGCTACGGCCCACGATCCGACGGCCGCCAACCACGGCCGGGTCATTTCCTGCATCGGCGCCACGGGCGGCGCCGGTTCGAGCACCATGGCCAACAACATCGCGTGGTGCATCTCGAAGATCTACGACAATGAAGTTACCCTGGTCGATATGGACCTGGTGTTCGGCACGGCGGCACTCGACTTCAATCTGGATTCCCAGCAGACGTCGGCCAGCGCGCTGGCCCAGGCGGATCGCCTCGACGACGTGATGCTCGAGCGCTTTCTCGCGAAATACAGCGAGAACCTGTCGTTGCTGACGGGTGCCGGCGATTGCCAATTCGCCAGCGATGTCGACGTTACGGCCCTCGAGCGCCTGATCGAAATCCTGCGGCGGAACGCGACTTGGGTGGTCCTGGATCTTCCGCACTACTGGGGCAACTGGGTCCGCCATGCGCTCGACTCGTCCGAGGAGGTGGTCGTGACGGCCGTTCCGACCTTGGCCAGTCTCAGAAACGCCAAGAGCATCGCCGACCAGCTCAACACCAAACGCAAGAACGAGGCGCCGACGCGCGTCGTCCTGAACAGGATCGGCGCCAACTCGAAGACCGATTTGCCGGTGAAAGACTTCGCAAATGCTTTGGGCTTCGCTCCCTCCATTCACATCCCGCACGAGCCCGCCGTTTTTGCGGCGGCCGCCAATGCCGGGCACATGATCGGAGAGGGCAACAAGAACCAGCGCGTCCTGGAACCGTTCAATCGCCTTGCAACGCTGGTCAGCGGCAAAGAGCGCAACGACAAGCGCCGCCGTGCCTCTGCCAGCGGCGTGCTGCAGCGTTTGCTCGGCAGGGCGGCCGTTTAACGATCTAAGTCGAGGGCGGCCGTGTCAGTCATGTTCGGTAAGCGCTCCACCAACGCCCCGGCTGCTTCGAGCAAGCCGGCGCCGCAGGCTGCGCCGATGCAGCCCGAGCCGAAGCTCGAGCCGGTGCCCATACAGGCGTTCCAATCCGAGGCGGAACAGCGCTTCAACGACATCAAGGTCGCCGTCTTCAACGCGCTGCTCGACGCGGTCGATCTCAAGGAAATCGGCAAGCTGTCCGCGAGCTCGGTTCGCGACGAGCTGACCGACATCATCAATGAGATCATCAACATCAAGAAGTTCGTGCTGAATGCCGCCGAGCAGCAACGCCTGATCGGAGACATCTGCAACGACATTCTGGGCCTTGGACCGCTGGAGCCCTTGCTGGCCCGCGACGACATCGCCGATATCATGGTCAACGGTCATGACGAGGTCTACATCGAGACCAACGGCCGCATCGTTCTGACCGACATCAAGTTCCGCGACAATGCCCAGTTGATGAACATCTGCCAGCGCATCGTCAGCGCCGTCGGCCGTCGCGTCGACGAAGCCAGTCCGATTTGCGACGCGCGTCTGGCCGACGGCAGCCGCGTCAACGTCATCGCACCGCCGCTGGCCATCGACGGCGCTACGCTCACCATCCGAAAATTCAAGCGGGACAAGCTCACGCTGGAAAAATTGGTGGAATTCGGCACGGCCACGCCGCAGCTCGCCGAAGTCCTGAAGATCATCGGCCATTGCCGCATCAACGTGCTCATCTCCGGCGGCACCGGCTCGGGCAAGACCACCCTGCTCAACTGCTTGACCCGCTACATCGATCCGGGCGAACGCATCATCACCTGCGAAGATGCGGCGGAATTGCAACTGCAACAGCCTCATGTGGTGCGCCTCGAGACGCGGCCGCCGAACCTGGAGGGTGTCGGCCAGATCACCATGCGCGACCTGGTGCGAAACTGCCTGCGCATGCGGCCCGAACGCATCATCGTGGGCGAGGTACGCGGACCGGAGGCCTTCGACCTACTTCAAGCCATGAACACCGGCCACGACGGCTCCATGGGAACCATTCACGCGAACAGTCCGCGCGAGGCCATCAGCCGCCTGGAGAACATGATCGCCATGGGAGGCTTCAACCTGCCCTCCAAGACGTTGCGCGAGCAGATCGCGAGCTCGGTCAATCTTATCGTGCAGGCGCAGCGGCTCCGCGACGGCTCGCGCCGCATCACCCATGTGACGGAGATCGCCGGTATGGAAGGCGACGTCGTCACCATGCAGGATCTTTTCGTCTATGAAGTGACCGGCGAGGACCGCAACGGCAAGCTGATCGGCAAGCATCGCTATGCCGGGCTCCGGCCGAAGTTCTATGACCGTGCGCGCTATTTTGGAAAAGAGCGCGAGCTCGTCGCCGCGCTGGAGGCGGCCGAGCGTGGCGAATGACCTGCAAATTCTCGGCATGCCCTTCGGGGCGTTCCTGGCGGTGCTGGTGTTGCTGTTCCTGTTGCCGACCGCCGGCGCGTTCGTCATCGTCGACAAGGCCGGCGCCCGATCGCGCCTGAAAGGCCGGATCAGCTCCATCGCCACCGGCCAATCGGTGTCGTCGCAATCCGGCAAGGCGCAGCTCAAGCGTAACCGGCAGATCAAGAACAAGCTGCAGGACACCGCCAATCCGGGTTCGCGAAACGTCAACCGGCGCATCGAGCTGCGTCTTCGCATCGAGCGTGCCGGTCTGGATTGGTCACTCAAGACCTTTTACATCCTGAGCGGCTGCTCGGCCGTTCTCGGCGTCGCGATATACATCGCCATGGGTTATCCGCCGATTTTCGTCATCGCCGTCCTGCCGGTGATGGGCGTGGGTTTCCCGCGATACGTTCTGAACTACCTCGCCAAGCGCCGGCAAAAGGCGTTCACCAAGCTCTTCGCCGACGCGATCGACGTGATCGTGCGCGGCATAAAATCCGGCCTGCCGGTCGGCGAATGCTTGAACATCATCGCGAGCGAAAGTCCCGAGCCCGTATCGACGGAATTCAAGCTGCTGGTCGAGGCGCAGCGCCTCGGCATGACCATGAAGCAGGCTCTGGAGCGCGCCTGCCGGCGCATGCCGTCGGCCGATATGAAGTTCTTCGCGGTGGTGTTGAACCTCCAGCAGCAGACCGGTGGCAACCTCGCCGAAACGCTGTCGAACCTTTCCGGCATCCTTCGGGCGCGGAAGAAGATGGGCGACAAGGTGCGCGCCATGTCTTCCGAGGCGCGCATGACCGCGACGATCATCGGCTCGATGCCGTTCCTGATTTCGCTGATCATTTACGTGATCAATCCGGAATACATCTCTCTCTTGTGGACGGATCCGATGGGCAAGCGAATCTTCTACGGCGGCCTGGGCTGGATGAGCACCGGCGTCTTTATCATGCGCCAAATGATCACGTTCGAGATTTGACCATGTTGCAGGTTCTCGAAGATCCGTTCCGTCTCATTCCGCTGGTGTTCAGCATCCTGGCGTTCCTGACCGTCATGGGCGTGGCGCTGCCTTGGCTGCAGCCCGATATCTTCGCGAGCCGCCTGAAGGTGATTAGGGCGCGACGCCAGGAACTTAGCCAGCAGAACCGAAAGCGCCTCGAGCAGCGCCCGGCGCTGCGCCGGACGTCAAGTCGGGTCGCGTTCATGCGCACCGTGCTGCAAAAGCTGAAATTGCAGAACATCATGGACCAGCCCGAGCTGAAGAAAAAATTGGTGCGCGCCGGCTGGCGTGGTCAAACGCCGCTGATCACCTTCACGTTCCTGCGCCTGGTGCTCCCGCTCGGTCTTGCGGGCTTCACGGCCATCTTGGTCTTCGGCTCGTCGAACGTGCATCTGGCGGGCGCGGTCAAGGCGCTGATCTGTCTGGTGGCGGCGATGATCGGCTATTTCATGCCGACCGTTCTGGTGTCCAACGCCATCACCAAGCGCCAGCAGCATCTGCAGAAGAGTTTTCCCGACGCGCTCGACTTGCTGGTGATCTGCATCGAGTCGGGCCTGTCGCTGGAAGCGGCCTTCACCCGCGTATCGGAGGAAATGGCGGTCGAAGCGCCGTCCCTGTCGGAGGAATTCGGCCTGACCACCGCCGAGCTGGCGTTCTTGGGCGACCGCCGGCTGGCCCTCGAAAACCTTTCGGAGCGCACCGGCCATCCCTCGGTCAAGTCGCTGGTGACCGCGCTGATCCAGTCGGAGAAATACGGTACGCCGCTCGGATTGTCGCTGCGCGTTGTGGCTCAGGAGAGCCGCGACACGCGCATGGCGAAAGCGGAAGAGAAAGCCGCGGCGTTGCCGGCAAAGCTCACTGTGCCGATGGTGGTGTTCTTCCTGCCGGTGCTGTTCATGGTTCTGATCGGACCGACGATCATTCAGGTGATCCACGCCTTCGCCGGCCGCGGCTGAGGCCGCCAGGGTCCTTTCGCCGACGCGGAGAGCCGATTTACTGCTTCTGTGCGTGGCTGGCGGCGAGCTCGCGGTAATATGCCAGCGTCTCCTTGGCCTGCTCCGGCGGCAGATCCCTGCGGGTCAGTTCCTCCGCGTGGGGCATGTCGCCGCTCAAGGCGTAGACCAGCGCCAAGTTCTGGCGCACGCGCGCATCGGCGCTCGGTTGCGCCGCTGCCTGCTGTAGCATCGACAGCGCCGATTGCAGATCCCCGGCCATGGCGAGCGAAAGGCCGAAGTTGTTCATGATGGCGACGCTGTCCGGCGCCAGCTTGAGGGCCGCCTGATAGCTTTCCTTGGCGTGCTCGTAATCGCCTTGGCGATCGTAGACGACGCCGAGCGCGGAAAAGGACTTCCAGTCGCGGGGATTTAGCTTGGTTGCCTTGGTAAGCAGGGTCGATGCCTCGGTCAACCGGCCGGCGGCGAGCTCGACCTTGCCGGTTTCGCCGACGATGCTCGGCTCGTCGGGCCGGGCCGCAAGGGCGCGCGAGGATACGTCGCGTGCCTGATCATAGAGGCCTAGAAGGCGAAGCGCCTGCATCAGGCCGATGGCGGCTTCGACGTTGGTCGGCTCACGGTTGAAGATGCCGCGGTAGTAGCTTACGGCACTGCTGGGATCGTTCTGCTTTTCCGCCTTGTCGGCGGCGGCCATCATCGACTTGGTGACGTCGGGCCGGCTGAGCACGTGCTCCTGGTCCTGCATGGGCGGCGGTGCGCCGCCGGCGCATGCCGCAAGCGCCAAGACCGACGAAACCGCCAGTCCGATGCCGAGCCGAGGGATCGTCATGCGTCACTCCCGAATAGCGGCGGCGGAGCCGCGTCGATTCAAGGTGCGCCAATATGGTCTACAAACGGTTAACGCGGCAGCAAGGTAAATGCCTGCCGTTACAACGAGATCATCCCGGATTAACAATCCGTTTGCTTTTGTGGCGCAGACTCTTCCTAGACCATTGCGCCGCTTGCCCGATCGGATTTGCGATCGCATCCGGCCGCTGCCGGGAGAAAGACGCCATGTCACGCGGTTTCAAGCTCACCGCCCTCGCCACGCTGCTGATTGCCGGCGTGGCTTCGCTTGCGGTCGCCGCCGTCAAGCCCAACGGTACGCTTCGCGTCGACGTCGACAAGGCGGAAGTCATCAGCCTGGACAGCGACACCCACCCGGAAGTCGTGCTCCTCGCCAACCCCGATATCGCCGACGTGGTGATCGAGCGCGGCGGGTTGCTGTTCATACTCGGCAAGAAGCCCGGAGAGACGCGTTTGTTCGTCTATGATTCGAATGGCAGCCGCATTCTCGAGCGCGACGTGGTGGTCGTGCCGACCTCGTCGCGCAGCGTCACGATCACGCGCGTGACCGAACCCACCGAGTATTCGTGCGCGCCGCGCTGCATCGCGGTGCCGACCCATGCGGTCCCGACGGGCAATTCCTCGCCGCAACCGCAAGGTCCGCCCCCGGTCGACACGGGCGCGCAACCTCCGCCGGTCGCCTCCGCCACGCCGCAGTCGCCTGCCGGCAAGACCGGCAACGCCATGTCGGGCGTTGCCTCCGGCGTGGGCTCGGCCATGCGCGCGTATTAGCGCGGCGCTGTTCAGACCTTCAATCTGATCGCCGCGGAGCCGGACGACCCGACCACCGAGGCGACTGCACAAGCTGCGGCGTAACCGAGTTGGCGCAGCGCATCCACGCAGCTCCGCGCATTGGCTGCCGGCACGCCGGCCAGCAATCCACCTGACGTTTGTGGATCGAACAGCAGCGCGTAGGCGGGATTGTCCGCCGCCGCTTCGGCAGACCAAACGGAACGCGCCAGGCGCAGGTTCTGCGGCTGGAGCGAGCTGACGATACCCGCGGCGACGCAGTCGCGCGCACCATCGAGCAGCGGCACCGCATCGAGATCCAGTTCGATTGTCAGCCCGTCGACTGCGGCCATTTCCAGCGCATGCCCGATCAGGCCGAAGCCGGTCACGTCGGTGCAGGCGCGCGCGCCATGCGCCCTCAGGCAAATGGCCGCCGGACCGTTCGACTGAAGCATATGGTCCAAGGCAGCATCGATCCAGCGGCCTTTGGCTTTGGCGCGCATATGCGCCGCGAACAACGCGCCGGTGCCGAGCGGTTTGGTGAGCAAGAGGCAATCGCCGGGTTGCAATCCCGATTTGGTGAAGAGGCGCTCGCGCTCCACGACCCCCGACACGGCGAAGCCAAGGGACATCTCGGCGCCCTCGCTGGTATGACCGCCGACGAGCGCTGCGTTGGCCGAATTCAGCACGCGAATTGCGCCCGCCATCATCTGATAGAGGTCGTCCTCCAGCCGCGCCTCGTCTGCGTACGGCAGCGCGGCCATGGCCAGCGCCGTGAACGGCTCGGCGCCCATGGCATAGATGTCGGAAAGGGCGTGTTGCGCCGCGACTGCGCCAAAAACGTAGGGGTCGTCGATGAAGGCCCGAAACTGATCCGCCGTATGCACCAGAAGCTTTCCCGGCGGCGGCTGGATGACGGCGGCGTCGTCCGGCTGCTCCAGCCCGATCATCACTTCCGGGCGCTTGACCGGCGCCAGGCGGTTCAGCGCCTTGCGGAGCACGTCGCCGCCGACCTTGGCGCCGCAGCCGCCGCACCGCATGGCGGCGGCGTCCGGCGCCACGCCCATTCCGCCAGCCGCCGCCGTCGCCCGCGATCCCATGTCGGGCAAGTCGTTGTACTTCGCCATGAAGCGGCGGTCGATAAGATCCTTCCAACGCCATACCCAATCGCCCTCCGCCGACCACGATCCGCGCGAGGCGATGGCGTGCTTTTCACCGGTGGTGATGATGCTGAGAAATTTTTGCTGCGGCCGGAACGCCATCGGCTTCGCGCCGCACAGCACCCGCCGCAGATTGTCGGCTAGCGGCGGGCCTTGGCGCACCGCAAAGACGCCGGACTTCGGACGCGGGTGCTCCAGGACGGACGCTATGTCGCCCACGGCGAATACGCCGTCGTGGCTTACCGACTGCAAACTATCGCGAACGGCAATGAAGCCGCGCCCGTCGCGTTGCAGACCCGTATCCGCGAGCCAACCGGGAGCGCCGGCCGCGGTAACCCAAAGAACCACGTCCATCGGCATGCCCGTCCCGTCCGCCAGACGGACGCTGTCGCGTTCGACGCCGACGACGGCTTGGCCTAGATGCAGAGCCACGGCGCGTTCGGCGAGAACGCGCATGAATTTTGCGCGCGTGCTTGCGTTGTGGGTCGGCAGGATGATCGGCGTATCGGAGAAGAGATGGAAGCGCAGATGCCCGGCGCTGCGACCCGCGGCGGCAAGCAGAGCCGTCAGCCGATATTGCACCGTCAAAAGGATTTCGACGCCGCCTGCACCTGAGCCGACCGAGCAGATATGCAGGGACCTTACATCGTCATGCGCCAGGACGCGCTGGACCAAACGATCCCAATGGGCAAGAAAGCCGTTGATCGGCTTGACCGGAACGGAATGCACATCGGCGCCGGACGCGTCCGCGGTCGAGGGTGTCGAGCCGATGTTGAGCGACAGCACATCGTAGGGCACCGGCGGTCGATCGCCGCAAATGACGCGGCGCGCCGCCGTATCGATGCCGATGGCTTCGTCATGAACGAAGCGGGCGCCGGCAAATATGCAGAGCGGGCGCAAGTCGATATGCGCCTCGTCGAAATCGTAGTGTCCGGCGACGAACCCCGGCAGCATGCCGGAGTAAGGCGTGTGCGAATCGCGGCAGATGAGCGTCACCCGAACTCCAGGCTCGGGCCGCATGCCGAACGACTTGAGCACCGCCACGTGACTATGCCCGCCGCCGATCAGCACGAGTTCCCGCGATGGCGCGGCCGCGTCCGACGCCGTCACGATTGCGCCCTGCCGTGGCGAAAGGCTTGCTTGAGCTTAGAGCGCACCTTCCGCCCGGCTTGCAGATCCCAACAATTGATGATGGCCAATCGGAAGCCGCCGGGCGGCATCGCGTGGTGTTCGAGGGGAATATCCGGATCGAAGGTGATCTGGATCGAGGAAATGCCGGGCACTTGCAGAAAGCGCGCTACGGACTTGCGATCAATGTCCCAGTCGACGCCGTGTTCATCGAACAGCACGACGCTGTAGCCTTGCCGCCGCCGGTCGCGAAACTGCCAGACGCCCTCGCTGTACAAGCGCACGACGGAGGTCAGCCAGCCGGGCCCGTTGATGTCGAGCCATTGCTCCGCCATGCGCAGGTGGCATTCGACGATTTGCCCGCCGATGGTCTCGAAGTTGATCACGCCGTCGAAGCCCTTTAGGTGGCGCCGCACCCACCGGCCGAGGTAGCGCTCCAGATCGGGCTCGTGCCCGGCGTGGACGGTCCAGTAGTCGAACGTGCCCTTGGGGCCCGGCTTGCCCGTGGTATGGCGCCACCAACGGGGCCGGCCGTTCTCGATCGCCACGTCTGTCGACACATGACGGCCGACAAACAGCGGCATCCACAAGTGTCCGGGTTCGAGCGAGGCCCAGTAATCCTGCGCGTTCCGGACGATGCGTCCGCCGGTGCCCATGCCGCGCATGTTGTAGATGGGTTTCGAGAATATGGGATAGCGATCCGGTTCGGTGCCGTGCGGTCCGTGCGGCAGGCCCTGGGTTTCGCAGATGGCGAGCTTGTTGTAGATCCACCTGTGTTCGGGGTAGAGGTTCCAAGCCGTGGCATCGTCGATGGGCACGACAACGCGCGCCGGACACGGCTCGCCCTCGAAATATTGCCATCGCCAGCTATCGACGCCGAGAAAAGGCAAGGCGCGCCCGTCCGAAATGTTGGAGGTTCGATGTGACGCCGTCGCCGGATGCGGCCGAGACCCGCCGCCAGCACATCTATCTTACACAGCGCCGGTCGCCGCGATAGCAGCCTGTCGTGCATTCACGCTTCCGCGACCCGATCTGGACTTCCGGCCGCGCGACCCCGATATTGTGCGTCGTCCCTCAGGCAAGGAGATTCCCATGTGGCTGAGTTCGCGCAAAAAGGCCGCCATGCCGACGCCGGAAGAGGCGCTGCCTGGCCGTGAGGCCCGCATGCGGGTCCCCGCCCGCCATTACGTCCTTGGTCGAGGGCTTGCGCCGCCGTTCCCGGACGGGACCGAATTGGCGTTGTTCGGGCTCGGCTGTTTCTGGGGCGCGGAGCGAAAGTTCTGGGAGGCGCCGGGTGTGCTCACTACGGCCGTGGGCTATGCGGGCGGATATACGCCCAATCCGACCTACGAAGAGGTCTGCTCGGGGCGAACCGGACACAACGAGGTCGTGCGCGTGGTCTTCGATCCCGAGGCAACCAGTTACGAGGCGCTGTTGAAGGTATTCTGGGAGAACCATGACCCGACGCAGGCCATGCGCCAGGGCAACGACGTCGGCACTCAGTACCGGTCAGGCATCTACGCATATGGTCCCGCGCAACGCCGCGCCGCCGAAGCATCGCGCGACGCCTTCCAGCGCATGCTGACGAAAGCGGGGTTTGGTGCCATCACGACGGAGATCGTCGACGCGCCGGAGTTCTATTATGCTGAGGACTATCACCAGCAATATCTCGCAAAGAACCCCATGGGATACTGCGGCCTCGGCGGCACCGGAGTGAGTTGCCCGATCGGAATCGCCGCTGCCGCGTCTTAACCATCGTCCGGTTGGACAGAGGCATTTTAGCCAAGCGGCGCCATTTTCGCCGGGCTAGAATTTCCGCGCACATGAAGGTTCGTTTACAGGGCGAACCGGGACGCTAATCGCTAGGTCCGCACGAGCGGCAGAGCTTCCCACACAAGAGGAAGCCGGAAGCGCGCGCCTGGACCTGGGATTGCCAACCGGCAACGGGTCGAAGTGACGCCCGGGTGGCGCCTCGCACCCAACGGGGACTTCGTTACGCTTCGATGATGCCCCGTGGCGCGCTTGATCGCGGCACGGGAGCCGATATGCTTAGGCGCGATCAAATCCATCGGGTGGAAAGCCGGGAACGTCCCGCACCGCAGCCGAACGCGGTGCCATTGTCGAGGATTGCGAAGCGCCATGGCTAAAGCTCAGCGTCGCAAGACGCACAAAATAACCGAACGTCCGCCGTTCGATTGTATCGCGTTGCTGCTTCAGGGCGGCGGCGCGCTGGGGGCCTATCAATGCGGCGTTTATGAGGGACTGGTCGAAGCCGGCATCATGCCTGACTGGGTCGCCGGAATATCCATTGGCGCCATCAATGCCGCATTGATCGCCGGGAATGCGCCGGAGCATCGCGTCGAGCGGTTGCGCCAGTTCTGGCAGGAAATTACCACGCAACCCATGTTGGATTGGACCGCCGATTTCGGCGCCGCCCTCATCCGCGGCGACATGGCGCGCGCCTCGCTCAACCAGGCTAGCGCCTCCATCGCAATGACCGCAGGGGTCCCCGGTTTCTTCGCTCCGCGATTTCCACCTGCCTGGGCCAACCCCGACGGCACGCGCGAAGCCATCAGCTATTATGAAACGCGCGAATTGAAAGCCACGTTGGAGCGGTTGATCGATTTCGACCGCATCAACGCCGGGCCGATGCGTTTGAGCATCGGTGCGGTAAACATAACCAGCGGCAATTTTGTTTATTTCGATAGCGAGACGCACCGCATCGGCTCGGAGCACGTCATGGCCTCCGGCGCGCTGCCGCCGGGCTTTCCACCCGTGGAAATCGACGGGCAGTTCTATTGGGATGGCGGCCTGGTCACCAACACGCCGCTGCAATGGGTGGTGGAGTCCGGTGTTCGGCAGGACACGCTGGCATTCCAAGTAGACCTGTGGAACGCCCGCGGCAGTTTGCCGCGGAACCTGGCGGAGGTTGAAACGCGCCGGAAGGAAATCCAATTTTCAAGCCGCACGCGCGCCAGCACCGATCAGATCAAACGTATGCAGCAGCTTCGCTGCGCGCTCGCGACATTGCTGGAGAAACTGCCGGAGCAACTCAGGCACAGCAACGAGGTGGGAGTCTTGAGCGACGTCGCGGACCACAAGGTGTACAGCATCGTGCATCTGATCTATCGCACGCAGAACTACGAGGGCAATTCCAAGGATTACGAATTCTCCCGCCTCAGCATGGAAGAACATTGGCGCGCCGGCCTGCAGGATGCGATATGCACGCTTCGGCATCCGAGGGTGCTGCGGCGGCCCGAGAGCAAGGACGGCGTGGCAACCTTCGATTTCCATGTCGACGGCACCGAATAGATTCAGTGCCGCGCGCGGAAGAAGGATTCGATCCGGTCGAACAGCCGGGCCGCCAAGTTGGCCTCCTCCTCCACGCCCCGCTCGGCGCCCTTGGGAAGGCTTTCGTTCTGCGCTTGCCGCAACGCCAGCGCTTTCGCAAGCTCTCCTTTGAGTTCGCCCCGCTCCTTGAGGAGCGGCGCGATATCCGCTCGCCTAATTTCATAGACTGTGGCGGCGGTGAGACTCGACACCGTCGCGTTCCTCGGCTGGCCGGTCATCAGGGCGAATTCCCCGAAGAACTCGCCAGGCCCCAGTCGTTCGATCTGCTCCAAGCTACCGTCCGCGCTTTCGCGCGATATTGCGAATACGCCGCGATCGATCAGAAACAGCGAATCGCCGGGCTCGCCCAGCGCGATGATCGTCTCGCCCGGTCCGATCTCGCGGCGACTCAAGGCCGCTGCAAGCGCCGAGCGCTCGGCCGGCGTGAGCTGCGCGAAGGGTGTCATGCGCTCGAGCAGGCGCATCGCCGGGTCAGCGTTGGCACTGTAGGCCGCGGATCGCGTCAGGCGGACCTCCTGTCGCGGGGTCGCCAGGGACACGCCGGCCCACGACGAATGACGGTATATGCGATCAAGCACCTCGCTCTTTGCGCGCGGCGCCAGCGCGAAATGGGCGACAAAAAACCGGACGGAATAGTCGACCGAGGACGAACCGAAACCGCTGGCTCGGATTTTCGGCCGCGGATCGGTCAAGGCGCTGGCGCAGTTGGCGACCGCGTGTTCCAGGATCTCGATACCGCGGGACGGCGGCACGGAGTCATCGAATGAAACGGTGAATTTCACGCCATGAATTCGGGTCGGATAGCTGTAGTTCTTGATGCGCGACTTGGCGATGATGCTGTTCGGCACCACGACGTTGTCGCGCGTCGAAGTGGAAAGATGCGTGGCGCGCCAATTTATTTCCGTGATCACGCCCTCCAGGTCGCCCTCCAGCGCAATCCAGTCGCCGATGCGATAGGGCCGCTCGATGTTCAGCGCAATTCCGGAAAACAAGTCGGCAAGCGTGCTTTGCATGGCGAGGCCAAGCACGATGGCGACCACGCCGGAGGTCGCGAGCAGGCCGGTGATCGGCAGATCGAACACGAACCCGACTACGGCGAACACGGCGCCGATGTAGATCGCGCCCGCCATCAAGTCGGTGGCGAATTTGCGGTCCTGCTGATGATGGTCGGACAACAGAGAGACGCGGCCCAACGTAACCAGCGAGCGCGCGACCGAGAACCACCAGAGCACCTCGAACGCCTGGACGATGATGCGCCGCTCTTCTAGAAACTGCGGCGGCGCAGGTCGGAGGGGAAGGATCCCGTCGCGATAGAGAGCGTAGGTGTAGGCGGCGAGAAATACGAAAGCGACCGCGAGTCTGATTCTGGTCGGCTGCGTAAACAGCCAATAGTGCGCGACAAGGCCAAGCACGGCGATCGCGCCCGGCAGGATCAGCGTTCCATCCAGATCGTGCAGCACGATGTCGCGACCTTCCCCGTTCCCGCCCGTACGACCGCCCGCATGCCCGCCCGCATGATAGTCGCATCCGCCGGATTTGACTTATCCTTCCACGAGTGCGGTTGCAGCGGGAAAAGTTGTACGCGGCCGCCCGGTTCGGGCTAATCTCGCGTCATAACAATTGACGCCGACCAACGCCGGGAAGACAGACATGAAAGCCGCCGTATTGCATGCCGTGGGCCAGCCCCTGGCCATCGAAGACGTTTCGCTTGCCAAACCGGGCCGCCGCGAAGTGCTGATCCGCACATCGGTCGCCGGGCTTTGCCACTCCGATCTGCATTTCATCGAGGGTTCGTATCCGCACCCGCTCCCCTGCGTGCTTGGGCATGAATCCGCCGGCATCGTCGAGCAGGTCGGCGAGGACGTCACTTACGTCAAGCCGGGCGACCATGTGGTGACCTGCCTCTCGGTGTTCTGCGGCCATTGCGAACAATGCGTGACCGGTCATCTGTCCATCTGCCAGAACACGGACGTGAAGATGCTGCCCGGCGTGTCGCGACGCCTATCGTGGAAGGGCGCGGGGCAGATGCATCAATTCCTGAACCTGTCGTCCTTCGCCGAGCAAATGCTGGTGCATGAACATGCACTGGTGAAGATCCGCAACGACATGCCGATGGATCGCGCCGCGCTGATCGGCTGCGGCGTCATCACCGGTGTCGGCGCCGTCTTCCACACGGCAAAGGTAGAGCCGGGCCAGAACGTGGCGGTGATCGGCTGCGGTGGCGTCGGCATGGCAGCGATCAACGGCGCGGCGATCGCCGGCGCCGGGCGCATCATCGCGGTCGACATGGTGCCCTCGAAGCTCGAGCTGGCGAAGAAAATCGGCGCCACCGATACGGTCAACGCCAAGGACGGCGATCCGGTCAAGCAGATCATGGAGATGACCAAGGGCGGCGTGCATCACTCTTTCGAGTGTCTGGGCGCCAAGGTGACCGCCGAGCAGGCATTCCGCATGTTGATGCCGGGCGGAACGGCGACGGTGGTCGGCATGATCCCGGTCGGCACCAAGATCGAGCTGCATGGCCCCGATTTCTTGCGCGAGCGCAAGATTCAAGGCTCAGCCATGGGCTCGAACCGTTTTCGTGTCGACATGCCGCGCCTGGTCGAGTTCTACCTGCAGGGCAGGCTGCACCTCGACCATATGGTTTCGGGCAGGCTGAAGCTCGAGCAGATCAACGAGGGCTTCGCCACCATGAAGACCGGCAACATCGTCCGGCAGGTGATCGCGTTCCCGAATTGAGGGCCCGAACCGGCGGCCGAAACGCGAACCTTCAGCCGATCGCGCCGGCCTTTCTCAACGCGGCGATTTCGGATGCGCTGAGGCCGTTGGCGCGCAGCACTTCATCCGTGTGTTGACCGAGGTCCGGCGCCCGCCGCGCCGGAACCTTGGCCACGTCCGTCAGCCAAAACGGGCTGCTCACCGTCATGTCGCGGCCACCGGCGCCGGGCATCGGCACTAGAACTCCCGTCGCCAGCATCTGCGCGTCATCCGGCGTATCCGTCGGCCTGGCGACGATGCTCACCGCGAAGCCATTCGCTTCGAGAATTTTCTGCCAGGCGTCGGCGCCTTTGGCGAGAAACGCCTTGTCCAATTCGACGATGAGCATTTCGGCATGCGTGTGCCGATCCGGCCGCGTCGCGAAACGCGGGTCCTTCGCCAACTCCGGCCTTCCCAGGCAGGCGGCGAATTGCGGCCAGGACTTTTGCTCTTGCGCGATGCTGACACTCAACAGGATCCAGCGATCATCGCCGCAGAGGTAGTGATTGGACAGCGCATTGCCGGCTTTCCCTCGTGGCGGCCGTTCGACGAATTTGGCGCCGCTAAGGGCCGCCTGGACGAAGCAGCTGTTCGACCACGCGCCGTTGGCCAAGAGCGAGGAGCCGACCTCGCCGCCCTTGCCGGTCCGTTCGCGGCGATAGAGCGCGGTGGCAATCGCGGCGAACAAGGACACCGCCGCCATGTGATCGCCCATGCCGGGCAACGAGCGCGCGGGCGCCGCGCCGTGCTCGGCGCGAACCTGATCCATCAAGCCTGAGCGCGCCCACCAGGCGGTCGAATCGAAGCCGGGCTTGTGCATCTCGGCGCCGCGCTCGCCGTATCCGGTAAACGACGCATAGATCAATTTCGGATTGAGCGGCGACAAGTCGGCATACCCGATGCCGAGGCGGTGGCGCACCTTGAGCGGCATGTTGGTGATGAAGATATCGGTTTCCGGGATCATCCTGTGCAGCGTCTTGCGGCCTTCCGGGTGCTTGAGGTCGATGGCGACGCTGCGCTTGTTCCGCGCCTCGAGCATCCAAAAGTAGTTGTGGTCCGACTTCGGCAATCCCGGCTGGCTTGCCAACGCCCGGTAGGGATCGCCCTCGCCGGGCGGCTCGACTTTGATCACGTCGGCGCCGAAGTCCGACAGAATGGTGGCCGCGGCCGGCGCGGCGATATATGTCGCCGCATCGATCACGCGAAGGCCGGCGAATATGCCGTGTTTATCCGTCACGCGCTTCACTCCCCTGCACGATTGCTTGGCTGCAGTATAGCAATGTCGCTATGCCCTCGGCGGCGCCGGCCAGGCTCTTTGCGCCGGACGCATGCGCTCGAAAGCGCGCGCCACCCGCAGAACGCCGAGATCGTCGAAGCGTTTGCCGATGATCTGCAATCCGATCGGCAGCCCCGATGCCGTGAAGCCGCAGTTGATGGACGCGGCAGGCTGCTCGGACATGTTGAGCGATACCGTGAATCCGATGTGCTCGAACGGCCGCATGAAGTCGTTGGTCGGCGCCGGCAGCTCGGCGGGAAACGCCGGCATGGGCGCGGTGGGTGAAATCACGTAATCATAGGGCTCGCAGGCCCGCACGGCCGCCTCGCGCATGACCATGATCTGGCTGAAGCCGCGGAACACATCGGCGCCGGACAGGGTCTTGGCGTGCTCCGCCCAGCCGCGAATGAACGGCAGCACTTTGGCGCGCCGCTCTTCCGTGAGCAGCGACAGGTCGCCCCAGGCTCGCGCCCGCCAGAAATTGTCGAGACCGTCGAGCATGGGTTTGTTCAAGAACGGCCGCATCGGCTGCACGGTGGCGCCGGCCTGCTCGAACAGTTTGGCCGCCGACTCGATTGCGTCCTTCACGTCCGGCTCGACGGCAAGTCCCAGGCCGGCGTCGAGCCAAAGCCCGATCTTTAGGCCTTTCACCTCGCGCTCCAGATCGAGCCAGTCGAAATTTTGATACGGGAGGCTCATATGGTCGCGCGCGTCCGGCTGAGACAGCACGCTCATCAGCAACGCCGTATCGCTCACGGTTCGAGTCATGGGTCCGGCGACGCGGCCGATATAGGGCGGGTCGATCGGCACGCGGCCGAGGCTCGGCTTCAAGGTAAAAATGCCGCACCAGCCAGCCGGCAACCGCACGGAACCGCCGATGTCGGTGCCGATGTGGAGCGGGCCGTATCCGGCCGCCGCGGCGGCGCCGGCGCCGGCGCTTGAGCCGCCCGGATTGCGGGTCAAATCCCATGGATTGCGCGTCAACGGGTGAAAGCTCGACAAACCGGACGACAGCATGCCGTAGTCCGGCATGGTGGTCTTGCCGAGGAGCACGGCACCCGCCTCGCGCACGCGCGCCGAAGGCGGTGCGTCGGCCTTGGCCGGGGTGAGATCGCTCGCCGCAGTCCCGAGCGGCACCGGTACGCCCTGGCTCGCGATGTTCTCCTTGATGGTGATCGGCACGCCGTCGAGCGCGCCCATGGGCGCGCGCTTGCTCCAGCGCGCTTCCGACGCCTTGGCCGCGTCCATCGCGCGCTGGGGATCGAGCTTGTACGTGGCCTTCAGCTTCGGTTCCCAGCGCTCGATATGCGCCAGCACGTCGCGCATCACCTCGACCGGCGACAGCGCGTTGCGCCGGTAGAGGTCCAGCAACTCGACCGCGGAACGATCATGCAAGTCCGTCAAGGGTCTTCTCGCTATGTGTTTGCTCGGTGCGCGCGGCCGTTACGAGACGCGAAACCGCGTTCCGCATATGGTGATTGTGTTGCCCGTGACCTTGCAGCCGCGGCGCTTGGCATTGGCGAAAATGCGAGACGCATCGGATGCGGCGATGTCGATGCCGCCGAGACCCTCGCCGCGCCCGTCTTCGGCCTTAACGAAGCTGATTTCGCCCAAATCCAATGCGATGCGCCGCTCGCCGTCCTTTCCCGCGCTTATCGGCCGCTTCAGGATGCGTCCCCATCGCTCGGCAAGTTCCGCCGGGTCGTCGCTCTGCATCTCGACGCCGGTAATGGCGCGGGTGACATCGGTGCGAACCGCCTTCTGCCAATCCGGTCCTGCCGGAGTATAGGCGCCGCGCAAGTCCGCGCCGCCCGGCGTCCAATTGATTTCGAGCATGGCGCCGCCGGTGTCGCGCGGGTGCAGTTGCAGGCCGATGTATTTGCCTTCGTGCTCGATCGGGTTGGCGATCCGGACGCCGATCTCTGCCACGTGCTTGCGCCAGGGTGCCGGATCGTCGCAATCGAGGATCACCATATAGCCGCCGTCGCCGCGCCGCCGCTCCAAGTAGCGCCCGGCGGCGGTCCCGGGCTCCGTCGGCGCGACCACCTCGACGAACTGTGCATCGATCGGCACCAATGCGTTGTGCAATCCGTATTTCGCAACGGCGCCGTCGCGATAGCAGACTTCGAGGCCGAAGACTTCTTTCAGGTCCTCGATCGCGGGCTCCAGCTCCTTGGCCACGAGGCATAGCTGGCGAAGGCGAAGAAAGGCCGTCATGTCAGGAATACGCGATGCCGATGGTCTCGGCCACGCACGCCGGACGATCCTTGCCTTCGATCTCCACCATGCTCTCGGAGATGATGCGGATGCCGCCGTCCGGCATGTCGTCCACCTGCTTGATGGTCTGGCGGAGCCGTACGCGGGCGCCCGCCGGCACCATGTTGGTGAAGCGCACCTTGTTGAGTCCGTAGTTCACGCCGCGGGTGCGCTTCGCCACGCGATAGATTGTGGCGGCGAGCCGCGGGATCAGCGAGAGCGTGAGAAAGCCGTGTGCGATCGTCTCCTTGGTCGGGAGTTCGCGGCGCGCCCGCTCCACGTCGACGTGGATCCATTGATGGTCACCGGTCGCGTCGGCGAATTTGTCGATGGTGCCCTGGTCCACCACGATCCAATCGCTAACGCCGATTTCCTTGCCGACGTATTTCCTGATGTCCGCCGGCGTGTCGAGCACGAGCATGTTCCCTCCGTCTTCTAGGCGCGACGATGATAGCGGCAAAGCGCCTCCGTGCCAGCGCCTAGCGAGCCCGCATGCCTGAGTTGATGCAGCCGCGCCAGGCCGATGACGGGCTGAATGGCCGTTCCGTGTCCGTTCCACAGCCCGCCAATCGCCTGTCGGCCGGCTCAAGGCGAGAAAGTAGCGCGCACCCCGCTCCGCTTGGCGATGCGCGTCAACAACCGCGCGATGCCGTCGTCGGAGCCGAAGGCGCCCGGCTGCCCCACACCGGACGCGACCACATAGGCAACGCCGACGATCTGCGACAGGCAATGGTATACGTCGAAGTACCGCACCATCGCGGCGTCATACGGCCGCCGCCGGCCATAGGCCGACAGATACCCGCGCAGGGCCACGCGGAAGGGGATTCGCGCCGCCATGTCGGCGGCGCCGTGGAGCCCGAGGGGCATGCAGGAGACCGTGGCCAAGGTCGAACCGAGGTCCATTTCCGGCGGGGCGATGATGGCGTTTCCCCAATCGATGACCCCGGTCACGCGCTCGTCGTCCGCCAGGATGTTGAGCGGATGAAAATCGCGATGGCAGATCACGGATTGCGACGGCGCAGGCCGGTTCCGCTCGGCCCAAGCCAGAGCGGGCAGCAACCCGTCCAGCCGAAGCCGCGAGATTTCATCGCGCAAGGCCAACAAGCGCGCATCGAAATGGAGAGACGCCGCATCGATGCCCCTGGACTGCAGCGCGCGTTCCAAGTGCTCGACCAGCACGTCGTGCAGGCGCGCCTGCATATCGGCCCAAGTTTCCACGATCCGGCGCAATAGACGCGGCGCGTCGAGGAACAAGCCGGCCAGCTTGGCCGCTCCCGCGCGGCGCAAGATGGCCTCGACGTCATGCGCCAAGGGCCGGCCGGCAAGCCGCTCCATGATCAGGAAAGGCCCGCCTAGCGCCGTGTGATCGCTCACGGCGAGGAACACCTTGGGCACCGGATACTGCGACTTCGCGAGCGCTTCATGGACCGCCGCTTCGAAGTGTACCCGTTGCGGCCTGACGAAGGGCGGCAACAGCCGCAGAATGAGCGGACCGGACAGATTGTCCGGCCCGCCCCGCAATCTCAGGCCAAAGATGCGCGTCTCGAAGCCGCCTTGGATCGACGCGGGAGATTCGACGTAGGCAAGGTCCGGCGCGGCAAGCGTTTGCCGAAGATGGGCCAGCAACCTCTCGGCAATCTCTGTGTCTGCGAGGCCCAAGCGCGCGTCAGAGCGAAACGATCTTGCCGGGATTCATGATGTTCTGCGGGTCGATGGCCGTCTTGAGCAGACGCATCACGCTCACGGCTTCGCCATGCTCGGCTTGCAGGAACTTCATCTTGCCGATGCCGACGCCGTGCTCGCCGGTGCAAGTGCCGTCCATGGCGAGCGCGCGATATACCAGCCGCTCGTTCAGCCGCTCCGCCTCGGCGATTTCTTCCGGCTTGCTGCGGTCGACCAGAAACACCAGGTGGAAGTTGCCGTCGCCCACGTGCCCGACCAGCGGCGCCTTGAGGTAGGTGGTCGCCAGGTCCTTCTTGGTCTCGACGATGCATTCGGCCAGGCGCGAAATCGGCACGCAGACGTCGGTGGCCCAGGCTTGCGTGCCGGGACGCAATGCTACCGCGGCCCAGGCGGCGTCGTGGCGCGCCTGCCAGAGCTTGTTGCGCTCCTCCGCCTTGGTCGTCCATTGGAAGTTGCCGCCGCCGTTGTCGGAGGCGATGGCCTGAACCATCTCCGCCTGCTCCTTGACGCTCGCTTCGGTGCCGTGAAATTCGAGAAACAGCGTCGAGAGCACCGGATAGTCGAGCTTGGAATAGCGGTTCACCGCGTCCATCTGCACGTCGTCGAGCAATTCGATGCGCGCCACCGGAATGCCGGATTGGATCGTGGCGATCACCGTATCGACGGCACCCTTGATGCTTTGGAACGAACACACCGCGGAAGACATGGCCTCGGGGATGCCATAGAGCCTGAGGGTGATTTCGGTGATGATGCCGAGCGTGCCCTCGGAGCCGACGAAGAGCCGGGTCAGATCGTAGCCGGCGGAAGACTTGCGCGCGCGGCGCGCCGTGCGGATGACGCGCCCGTCGGGCAATACGACGGTCAGCGCCAGGACGTTCTCGCGCATGGTGCCGTAGCGCACGGCGTTGGTGCCGGAAGCGCGGGTCGCGGTCATGCCGCCGATGGAGGCATCAGCGCCGGGATCGATCGGAAAGAACAGGCCGGTATCGCGCAAGTATTCGTTGAGCTGCTTGCGCGTCACGCCCGGCTGCACGGTCACGTCGAGGTCTTCGGCGTTCACCTTGAGCACCTGGTTCATCTGCGACAGGTCGATGCAGATGCCGCCCTTCACGGCCATGATGTGGCCTTCGAGCGACGTGCCGGTGCCGAAGGCAATGACCGGCGTGCCCGTCTCGGCGCAGATGCGCACGATTTCGACGACCTCCTCGGTCGAATGCACGAACGCGACCGCGTCCGGCGCATGCGGCTTGTGCCAGCTCGGATCGGTGCCATGGTGCTGGCGCACCGCCATGGCCGTCGAAAGCCGTTCGCCGAGATGCTGCTTGACCCGCGCGATGGCGGTTTCGACCTTGGAGGCGGCGGCGGTCATGGCGTGTGTCACCCGATGGGAGGGACCTGTCGCGCCAATCTAGACCGCCGGCCGGAGCCCGGCAACAAAGCCGCATTGGAGAGAGCGCCGCAGCCGCTATACTTGCGCCGCCGCAGCCAACGCAGTCTTAACCATGACCTTCGACCCGTCCCTCGAACTCAGCCCCGCCAACGTCCTGCCGGAGTGGATCGACTTCAACGGCCATATGAACGTGGCCTATTACGTGCTGGCCTTCGACAAGGCTCTCGACAAGTTTTGCGAGCGCTACGACCTGTCGCTCGACTACATGAAACGCAGCAATTGCTCGACATTCGTGCTCGAAACCCATGTCACGTATCTGCGCGAGGTCTTGCAGGGCGATCCGCTGCTGTTCACCTTCCAGCTTCTCGATGCCGACCCGAAGCGCCTGCACTACTTCATGCGCATGTACCATGCAGAAGAGGGATTCCTGTCGGCCACCAGCGAGCAATTGCTGGTGCATGTGGACATGGCCGAGCGCCGCGTCGTGCCCATGCCGCTGGCGACCCAGGCACGACTCGACGCCCTGAAGGCCGTCCATGCCGCGCTGCCGCGCCCGGAACAGGTCGGACACGTGATTGGAATCAGGCGGAAGTCCTGACCCTTCGGCGCCCCGCTATCGCCGCCGCGCCAGGATGGGCTATATAGCCCCTTGACCATGTCCGATCCGTTCGATCTAGCGAGCCTCGAAACGCCGCCGCCGGCGTCGGTGCAACCTATTGGCCCGCCGCCCTATTTCGCCATGCTCAACGAGGCGCAGCGGCAAGCCGTGGAGGCGCTCGACGGTCCGGTGCTGGTTCTCGCCGGCGCCGGAACCGGCAAGACGCGGGTGCTGACCACCCGCCTCGCCCATATTCTTCATCTGCGGCGCGCATACCCCTCGCAGATCCTCGCCGTCACCTTCACCAACAAGGCGGCGCGCGAGATGCGCGAGCGCGTCGCCGCAATGATAGGCGGCGCGGTCGAGGGTCTTTGGCTCGGCACCTTTCATTCGATTGCCGCGCGCATGTTGCGCCGCCACGCCGAACTCGTCGGCCTGAAAAGCAACTTCACCATTCTCGATGTAGACGACCAGCACCGCCTGATGAAACAGCTCATCCAGGCGGACGGGCTGGACGAGCGACGCTGGCCGCCGCGCGCGCTTGCCGCGGTGATCGACCGCTGGAAGGACAAGGGCCTTAGCCCCGACAAGGTGAACGCGGCCGATGGCGCCGGCTTTGCCGAAGGCCGCGCCGTGGCACTCTATCGCCAGTACCAGGAGCGCCTGGCGCAGCTCAATGCCTGCGATTTCGGCGACCTGCTGCTGCACATGCTGACGATCCTGCTCAAGCACGACGACGTCCTGAAAACCTGGCAGCGGCGCTTCCGCTACATCCTGGTGGACGAATATCAGGATACCAACCTGGCCCAGTATCTCTGGCTTCGCCTGCTGGCCCAGGGCAGTCGCAACATCTGCTGCGTCGGCGACGACGATCAGTCGATCTACGGATGGCGCGGCGCCGAGGTCGGCAACATCCTGCGCTTCGAGAGCGATTTCGAAGGCGCGCGGGTGGTTCGGCTCGAGCGCAACTACCGCTCGACGCCGCACATTCTCGGCGCCGCCTCGGGCCTGATCGCCAAGAACGAAGGCCGCCTCGGCAAGACGCTGTGGACCGATATCGCCGATGGCGAAATGGTCACCATGCGCGGGGTTTGGGACGGCCCGGAAGAAGCACGCGCTGTCGGCGAGCAGATCGAAGC
>DASQHM010000115.1:0-17818 GCA_035632095.1 Candidatus Cybelea sp.
CGGGCCTGGCGCTCAGCCCTGAGGCCCAGCAGACGCTTGCGCTCCTTACCGAAGCGGCGCTCCAGCCCGGCGACGAATTCGACTGCGGCGGGTGTGAGGATCTGTTCGAATCCGGGCTTGATCTCGCCCAGGATTTGCACGCCGGCGACGGCAGGATTCTTGGCGCTGGGCACGATTATTCCTCCCTGAAATCCGGGTTCTTCGGACCGGTACGCTCCGGCACCTTAGAGAGAATCCGCCGATGCACGCCAGCGGAAAACGCGCTGACCGATTTCGTTATTGCAGGCGTGCGAAGTAGGCGCGGATGCGCTTGGCATTGACGCCGAAGTCGCTTTCGCCCACCCGGCTGACCGAGCGAACGTCGACGCGGGTGCCGCCGTCGGCGGCCGCGACGCGCACCGCGATGTCGTCCTTGAAGCCCATCCAGAATGTCTGGTCCGTGGCCTCGATGCGGCCGCTTGCCGCATCGGCGAGCACGATCTTCCAGCCCATGGATTTCGCATCCGCCAGCGCCTTGGGAAACACGTCCGCCGGCGGCTGCTTCAGCATGAGCGGCCCGATATCCGGATACCCGGACTTTTGCAGCGCCGCCACGGCCTCGGAGGGATCGAGCGAATTGGCGTGTTCCGCCGTCCGTTCCGCCAGAATGGCAGTGAAGACCGGCGGGTTTTTCAAGTCCGTGCTCACGTCGTGAATCCATGGGACATGGGTCGCCAGCGAGAACCAATAGACCATCAACGCGACGGACAGCACGCCGAGGACACCGCCGGGCAGGCCGCGGCGCCCGCGCCAGAAGGCGATTGCGGCGGTCGCGATGGCGAGAACACCGCCGCCAAGTGTGACGGGCGCTGCGATATACAATGCGCTCAGCGGCGGTAGTAAGCCGCCTTTTGCGGCGAGGCCGGAGACGGGAAAGGCGGCGATGCCCACGAGACCGCAGATGATGGCCACTTTGGCGAGCATTATGCCGCGGTCCGCCGAAGGACCCGAACTGCTGCCGCGAACCGACGCATTCTGAGAATTGCTCGTCACTGTGCTCCCCATTTTTCCATGTCGAGGGTGTTGTTTCGCGAAATATCCAAACTCTCCGACGCTCCACGCGGTTAACGTCCCGGCTCAGCCGAATAATCCCTATCCCAAGTTTGGGAGCGTGCGTTATAGTCCGCGGAATGATCGTTCACTGTCCTTCGGGAGGCGCCAATGGTCACGCTTCAGGTCAACGGCCAGAGCCATAAGCTCGATATCGAGGATGAGACCCCGCTGCTCTGGGCCATTCGCGACGTGATCGGGCTGACCGGCACGAAATACGGTTGCGGCATCGCCCAATGCGGTGCCTGCACCGTTCACGTCGACGGCGAGGCGATCCGCTCGTGCAGCGTTTCCGCAGCGGCGGTGGCGGGCAAGGAAATCGTCACCATCGAGGCCCTGTCCGAGGACGGCTCGCATCCGGTCCAGAAGGCCTGGATCGCGGCGCAAGTGCCGCAGTGCGGCTACTGTCAGTCGGGCATGGTCATGGCAGTGGCGGCGTTGCTGAAGCAAACGCCGAAACCGACCGACGATCAGGTCGCCGATGCGATCAGCAACATCTGCCGCTGCGGCACCTATCAGCGCGTGCGCGAGGCGATCCGCCTTGCCGGCGCGGCGTAGATCGGGGGGCACGGCAATGACGAAACCAATCGCACTCGATCGCCGCCAAGTTTTGACTGGCGCCGCCGCGGGCGCGCTCGTGCTCGGCTTTTCGTTGACGCGCGGCGCGCGCGAAGCCGCGGCGCAAGGCGCCGCCGCCGGCGACGGTAAGCTGAACGCATGGCTTCGCATCGGATCCGACGACAGCGTCACCATCCTGGTCGGCCAGTCGGAGATGGGGCAGGGCGTCTACACCTCGCTCCCGATGCTTGTGGCCGAAGAATTGGAGTGCGACTGGTCGAAGATCAAGGTCGAACCGGCTTCGGGCGACGATGCCTACAGAAACGTCTATGCCGTGCGCGACATGCTGACCGCAGGCCACGGCGAAGAGCTCAGCGGCGTCAAGGGCTGGGCCTACGGCGGCATGGCCAAGATGTTTTCCGAGCAATTGACCGGCGGCTCGACCAGCATTCGCGGCCACTTCGATCGATTGCGCGAAGCCGGCGCCGCCGCCCGCGAGATGCTGCGGGCGGCCGCGGCGAAACAATGGTCGGTTCCGCTCGGCGAATGCGAGGCGCGCGACGGCCAGGTGAGCCACACCAAGAGCAATCGCGTCGCCACCTATGGCGCACTTGCGGCCGCTGCCGCCGCCATCGAGCCGCCGAAGAATGTACTGCTGAAGCCGCCGAGCGCCTGGCGCCTCATCGGCAAGCCGGTGACGCGGCTCGATCTGCCGGCCAAGGTGACCGGCCGCGCCGGGTTCGGCATCGATGCACGCCCGCCCGGCATGCTGTTCGCCGCCATGCGCAACTGTCCGGTCTTCGGCGGCAAGCTGAAAAGCTATGACGCGGCGAAGGTCGAGAAGATGCCGGGCGTGAAAGCGGTCGTGGCGCTCGACGATGCCGTGGCCGTGGTTGCCGACAATTCCTGGCGCGCCCGCCAAGCGGCCGAGGCGCTGCCGGTGGTGTGGGACGAGGGCGAAGCGGCGAGAACCGGCACGGACGATCTGTTCGCCCAATTCAAGGCGGCCTTGTCCGAGGCCGGCGAAAAAGCCTACGCGGTCGGCGATGCCGACGCGACCATGGCCGCCGCGCCGAAGATGATTGCCGCCGAATACCGCGTGCCGTTCCTGGCGCATGCCACCATGGAGCCGATGAACTGCACCGCGCACGTGACCGCCGACGGCGTCGAGATCTGGGCGGCGACGCAGGTGCAGACGCGCGCCGTGAAACAGGCGGCGGAAGCCGCCGGCGTGTCCGAGTCGAAAGTCAAACTGCACACCACCATGCTCGGCGGCGGCTTCGGCCGGCGCGCCGAATTCGACACCATCGGACCGGCCGTGCGCGTCTCCAAAGCGGTCGGCAAACCGGTGCAGCTGCTTTGGTCGCGCGAAGAGGACATGCGCCACGATTTCTATCGTCCGGGTGCAGTGGGCCGCCTCGAAGCCGGAATCGGCGCGGACGGCATGCCGGTTGCCTGGCGCCACCGCATCGCGAGCCCGTCGATCATGACCCGGGTGTTCAAGCCGGTGACATGGATGGGCCCGGATCAAACCTCCGTCGAAGGCGCCATCGAGATGCCGTACGGCATCAAGAACCAGCGCATCGATTACGTGACCCGCAATACGCCGGTGCCGGTCGGCTTCTGGCGCTCGGTCGGCAATTCCCAGAATGCCTACATCAAGGAATGCTTCCTCGACGAAGTGGCCGCGGCCGGCGGAAAAGACCCGCTCGAGCTCCGGCGCGCGTTGCTCGCTGATGCGCCGCGCCATCGCGCGGTGCTCGATCTTGCTGCGGAGAAAGCCGGCTGGGGCACGCCCCTGCCCAAGGGGCGCGGGCGCGGCGTGGCGCTGCATCGCTCGTTCGGATCGATCGTGGCGGAGATCGCGGACGTCGAAGTGGGCGCCGGCGGAGTGGTCAAGGTGCTGCGCGTCGTCTGCGCCGTCGATTGCGGCACCGTGGTCAACCCCGACACGGTGGTGGCGCAAATGCAGGGCGGCATCGTCTTCGGCCTCACGGCGGCATTGTATGGTTCGATCGGCGTCGACAAAGGCCGCGTCGTGGAAGGCAATTTCGACACCTATCGCATGGTGCGGCTCGCCGAAACGCCCGCCATCGAGGTATACATCGTGCCGAGCGAGACGGCTCCCGGCGGCGTGGGCGAGCCCTCGGTACCGCCGATCGCTCCCGCCGTGGTCAACGCCATTTTCGCGGCAACCGGCAAACGCCTGCGCAGCCTGCCGATCGCCGGCCAAACGCTCGTCTGACATCTGAGGGAGAATTCGGATATGCCATCGCTAGCCGGAACCGCCGTGCTCACCGTCGGATTGGTGAGCCTCGCCGCGCTCGTGCTTTACGGCTGGGTCGTTTCGTTGGTCGGGCGCGCGCGCGGCCGATTCAAGATCGCGGCGCCGGCCATGACCGGCCATCCGGAATTCGAGCGCGCAGTTCGGGTCCAGGGCAACACGCTGGAACAAATCGTACCGTTCCTGGTCGCATTGTGGCTCGCGGCCGCGTTCTCCCATGCCTGGATTGCCGCGGCGCTCGGCGTGCTTTGGCTGATCGGGCGGGTGCTTTACGCGCTGGGCTACATCAAGGATCCGTCAAAACGCGAACCCGGTTTTGTGATCGGCTCGATCGCCACTGTGGCGCTCATGGTTGCGGCGCTGGTCGGCATCGTGATGCGCTGGACCGCCTGAAGCGCGGATTATTGTCCGCCCTTTCAGCAGACTCCGGGTCGGCAGACTCCGGGATGAGGATTTGACCATGCTGCGCCGAGAACCGGGCGGATCGCGCCGGGTCGACGCAACGCTGCTTGCCGCCATCGGGCTTTGCGTTCTGGCCGTGTTGTGCTCCGGCTGGCTGGCGCTTTGGCTCGGCCAGGATGCGAACTGGGATCTTCGCAACTATCATTTTTACAATCCCTACGCCTTCCTGAACGGCCGGCTCGATTTCGACGTCGCGCCCGCCCACGTGGCGACCTATTACAACCCGCTTCTGCACGTACCGTTTTATTGGCTGGTGCGCGCCGCATCGCCAAAGCTCACCGGCTTCGTGCTCGGCGGCGCTCAGGGCCTCAACTTCGCGTTGACGCTCCTGGTGTGCTGGCGTCTGGTGCCGGCCGGCGTCGTGCGACATCGCCTGGCGCTCGCCGGCGGCTTGAGTGCGGCGGGATTCGTCGGCGCCATGGGCCTGTCCGAAGTCGGCACCAGTTTCGGCGACAATGTACTGAGCCTTTTCGTGCTCGGATCGCTGGCCATTCTGGTCTGGCGCTCGGAAACGCTGGCAAGCGGCGCGCTTCGCTCCGCGCTCGGGCTCGCGCTCGTGGCCGGCGTCCTGGGCGGCGTGGCGCCGGGATTGAAGCAAACCGCCGCCGCTTTCGCCGTCGGCCTATGCGGCGCTTGCCTCGCAGTGCCGGGAACGCCGCTCCGCCGCCTGGCGGTAGCGTTCGCGTTCGGCCTCGGCGTGCTCGTCAGCATCGCGGCGCTCGACGGATTCTGGCTGCTCGACATGTGGCGCCGCTACGCCAATCCGCTGTTTCCATATTTCCAGGACGTCTTTCGCTCGCCCTGGGCGACCATGGGCGATTACCGGGACAATCGCTTCACTCCGAAGACCGTTTTCGAATTGGCCGCCTTGCCGCTGCTGTTCGTGGCGCCGCACTTATTTTCTTGGGCGGGGATCAAGGCCGCACCATGGGGCGCCGAGGTCGCCTTCTTCGACTTGAAACCGCTGCTCACGGAGGCGTTGTTTCTGGCTTGGGCTGGGGCAGCCATGTGGCGCCGCGCGCGGCGCGTCCCGGCAGCCGGCGCGCCGCCCGATCCCGCCGGCGGCATCGCGCTGACGTTCGTCGTGCTTACGTGGGTCGTATGGGCGCAGCTCTTCGGCATCTACCGCTACATGGTCGGCCTCGAACTGGTCATGCCGCTGAGTACCGTGCTGCTCGCCGAGCGCGTGTTCACGGCCGCGCGTATGCGTTTGATCGTTCCGGCGATCGCAATCCTTGCCGCGGCGGTGACCGTCAAACCGGCCAATTGGGGTCGCGTGGCCTGGAGCGATGCCTATTTCGGCGTGCCGGTGCCCGAGCTTCGCGATCCCGAGCACACCATGGTGCTTATGGTCGGACCGGATCCGACCGCCTTTGTCATTCCGGAGTTTCCCAAGGCGGTCCGCTTCTTGCGCATCGAGGGTTGGTTCACCGGGCCGTCGGCCCATCCCAATCGGATGGACAGGCTCATGTATCGGCTCGTGCAGGCCCATACGGGCCCGATATTCGTTTTGTTTCGCGCCAACGAACAGGAGCTCACCGCGAGCGACGCATTGGCTTCCTATGGCCTCGAAATGCAATCGCCGGAATGCCGCGATTTGAAAATCGCCATAGAGCGGAACTTGGTCAATCCGTTGCGCTTTTGCCGGGCCGTGCCGGCGTCAGGCGGGAAGACCGCGCCAATCCGCTGATCCAGGCGAGGAGATAGGGCAGCGATATGACAGCGGCCGTCACTGCCCAATAATCCGCTTCATGATTGACCGGCCGTTCGAGCATGACCAGAAGGCCGGAACTCAGCAGCAATCCGATCGCCACGACCCGCTCGACCGGAGCTTCGCCGAATTTCGTGCCGGCGCGCCCGTCCACCGGACGGAACGCCTGTCCGAAGGAAAAGCGGCCGAGCAAGCCGCCGGAATCGCGCCTGACCAGCACGCCGATCGCGCGCGCCAGCACGAAGCCGAAGGCGGGCACCAGAAAGTCGTTGATCGGAAAGTCGCGGTACCGTCCGTTCACCAGCAGCATGAATGTCTGGTAGAACGCGAGCGGCGCGGCCGCGAAGAGCAACCACTCACCGGCCCAGACCCAGCGGCCTTCGGCGAATTTGGCGAGCTTGTCGGCGCTCACGGTGCCACGGCCGAGCGGCAGGTAGAGCGCGGCATAGCGCTTGAAATCGGCCCAGACGTCGCGGGCGTCGCGGGCCGGCCCCGGATGCGCCGCCACGTTGCTTTCGCAGCGGCGGAGCAGATCGGAGAACAGCAGCGCCGCCAGCGCGCCCTGCCACAGGCACATCAGCAGGGCGATGGCTTTGTCGACCGGGTAGTAGGTGAAGTGAAACCCGTGCAGCGCCGCCGCCGCTACCATGCCGGCGAGTGCCACGCCAAGCACCGCGGCGCCGGCGAGTTGCCGATCGCCGAGGCGCGGACGGCGAAGATAGAGCCAAGCCGCCAGCGCCGCGGCGGCGGCACTCGAGCCCAACGCCCCCATCCACCAATCGGGACTCTCCTGCACCGGACCCGAAAACGTGAACTTCGGCGTGCCGTCCGCTTCGAACAGACCCCACGTGCCGCCGACGGTACCTTCCTGCGCGGTCTTCCAAAACTGGTCGTAGGTTTCGACGTAGTTGTAGTCGAGGTGCTGTTCCGCGGCGAGATTGAGGAAGTCGTTGAGGAACTGGGCGCTCTCGACGCGGCCGGGTACGGCGCCCTCGCGCGTGCGCCCGGCGCTCGGCCAGCCGACCTCGCCGATGAAGACCGGCTTGCCCGGGAACGCGGCCTGCACCTTCCGGTAGATCGCCAGGATATGCTCCTGCGCGTGGTCGACGGGAATCGGGAAATCCTCCCAATAGGGCAACAGGTGGATGGTGATGAAATCGACTTCCTTGCCGATCTCCGGATGCCTGAGCCAAAACTCCCAGACGTCGGCATATGACACCGGCTGGTGCACGGCGCGTTTCACCTGGCGGATGTAGGCGGTGAGCTGTTCCGGCGTGAGGTCGGCGCGCAGCAGAACCTCGTTACCGACAATGACCCGCTTGATGGTGCCGGGATAGCGGTTGGCGAGTTCGATAAGCGCCTTGACCTCCGCTTCGTTGGTGGCCGGCTTGACACCGAGCCAGGCGCTTTGAATGACGTCAATGCCGTACTTGTGCGCCAGCGTGGGCACAGCCGCCATGCCCTCGAGGCTGGTATAGGTGCGCACGCTGCCGACGCGGCCCTTGAGGCTCCTCAAGTCCGCGTCGATCTGCTGCGTGTTCGGATAGGTGTGATCGAGCGGGCTGAACCCGGCATGGAAGGGTGCGAATGACAATCCCGCCAATTGCGTGTCCGGAGACGGATGCACAAGAGGCATCGGCCGATTGGGCCAATACCAGACCGCCAGATTGAGGAAAAGTGCCGGCAAAAGCGCCGCGATCAAAGCGAGAGCGCGCATGATGGGCCCACTTTATAGCGGCCCGCCGGGCCGATGTCGCCCGGGAAACATTGGCGCATGGGCCGTATGCGGCGCCATTGCGGAAGCGGCTGCGGCAGGTTATCGCTAGTGCGGTTCTATCGATCAGGGAAGCCGTGCGCCCGCATGAATGGCATCCAGCCGCAGGGTAAGCCTCGCATCGCCGTGCTGATCCCCTGCTACAACGAGGAACGGGCGATCGGGACGGTCGTGGCGGACTTTCGCCAGGCGCTGCCGGAGGCGGCGATCTTCATTTACGACAACAACTCGCGCGATCGCACCATGGAGGTGGCCGAGGCGGCGGGCGCCGTAGTGCGCCGCGAAGGGCTGCAGGGCAAAGGTCACGTGGTCCGGCGCATGTTCGCCGACGTGGAAGCGGACGCCTATGTGCTGGTCGATGGCGATGCCACCTATCATGCACCGGCCGCACCGAAGATGATCCGCCGCCTGTTCGACGAGCAGCTCGACATGGTGGTCGCCTGCCGAATCGCGGACGAGGCGGCCGCCTACCGTCCCGGCCATCGCTTCGGCAACGCGGTGCTGACGGGCTTCGTCGCGCGCCTGTTCGGAAATCGTTTTCGCGACATTCTGTCCGGATACCGGGTTTTTTCCCGCCGCTTCGTCAAATCCTTCCCCGCGCTGGCCCATGGATTTGAGATCGAAACGGAGTTGACCGTGCATGCGCTCGGCCTCGGAATGCCCATTGCCGAAATCGACACGCCCTACGCCGCGCGGCCGATCGGGAGTGTGAGCAAGCTCAACACATGGCGCGACGGCTTCCGCATACTGCTGACGATCCTGGGGCTGTTCAAGAACGAGCGGCCATTGGCGTTCTTCTCGCTGGTCTTTGCCCTATTGGCGATGATTGCGGTTCTCCTCGCTACGCCGATCGTCGTCACGTACCTGCAGACCGGATTGGTTCCGCGGCTGCCCACGGCCGTGCTGGCGACCGGCCTGATGCTGCTTGCGTTCCTCAGCCTGGCGTCGGGCTTCGTGTTGGATACGGTGACGCGCGGACGGCGCGAGCTGAAGCGTCTGGCCTATCTGGCTGTTGCGGCACCGGCGCGGCCGTCCAATCGATCGACATGACCGGATGATGACGCTGGTCCAGGACATCGTCGCGTTCGCGCGGCAATTCGCGCGGTATTGCATCGTCGGCGCCGGCGGCTTCGTGGTCGACGCAGGGACGCTGCAACTGCTGCTCTGGGAGGGCCTCGACCGGTTCTCCGGCCGCATCCTGTCGTATCTGGTGGCGGCGACGGCAACGTGGCTGGCCAACCGCTACTACACGTTCACCCAAGCGGAGACTTCGGCGGCGCACCGGCAATGGGCGAAGTACGTGGCGGCGAACGCCATCGGCGCCGGCGTAAACTACGCCGTCTACGTGGCTTGCATCTTGATGTCGGACACGATGTATCGCTATCCGGTGCTCGCGGTGGCCGTCGGATCGGCCGGCGCGCTCGTGGTCAACTTCGCCGTGAACCGCGCCTACGTCTTCCGCAAGCTTTGAGCGGACGCTCAGTCGCCGCCGGGCGCCGGCTGCAACGTGACCGCGGAAACCGGCTTCGCCACCTTCATACCGCCGACCACGTTGATCGTCGCCGTGGCCACCGCCGCGATATAGGGGAGCGATTGCGCCAGCATGACGATGGTCCAAAGCCGCGCTTCCGGATCGTCCGCGCCATAGACGTTCCAGATCGACACGCCGGCGAGCCAGAGCAGGACCGCCAGCAGGCATTCCTCCAGCGCCATCGCCACGGCCTGGACCAGGGCGGGCTGGTTCTCGCACTTGGGCGTGCGGAAGAACGGTATTTTCGAGGTGCAGAGCCCCACCAGCATGGCCTTGCCGACCGTGAACGTCAGCGCAAGACCGGCGATCCCGGCGCCAAGACGCTGGCGCAGCGTGCAATCGACCCGCGCCTTGTAGAGCCACAGGAACTGCAGGACTTTTACGGCGAAGACGCCGAGCGTCGGCACCAGGAAGAGGGTCAAGGGGAAGTCGAAATAGCGCGGCATGGCCAGCACGCCGATGGTCCAGGCGACGCTTGCCAGCGAGAACACTACGCCGACCGCGTCGGCGAACCACGGCATCCACCCGGCGACGAAGTGATAACGCTGCGCCGGCGTGAGCTTGCGCCCGCGTCCCGGCAGCATTTCGCGCCAATGCCTCTTCATGATCTGCGCCGCGCCATAGACCCAGCGGAACCGCTGGCCCTTGTATCCGGCAAAACTGTCCGGCGTCAGGCCGTAGCCGAAGCGTTTGTTGACGTAGACCGATTGATAGCCGCCCTCAAACAGGCGCAGGCCAAGCTCGGCATCCTCGCAAATGCACCACTCCGCCCAGTTTCCCACGCGCTCCAGCGCCGCCTTGCGGATCAGCGTCATAGTGCCGTGCTGTACGATCGCGTCGGCTTCGTTGCGCTGGACCATGCCGATGTTGAAGAACCCGGCATATTCCCAATTGATCATTTCCTTGAACGCGTTGCCCTGCCAGTCGCGGTGATCCTGGGGCGCCTGCACAAAGCCGACCTCCGGGCGGTCGAAATAGGGCGTCAGCGACTTCAGCCAGTCGGGCGTAACCACGTAGTCGCTGTCGATCACGCCGATCACCTCGGCGTCGGGCGCGGTATGGACCAGGGCGAAATTAAGCGCGCCGGCCTTGAAGCCCTTCATGTTGTCAACGTGGAAGAACCGAAACCGCGGTCCGAGCTGCTCGCAGTATTCGGCGACCGGGCGCCAGAGCGCCGGATCCTTGGTATTGTTGTCGATGACCAGCACTTCGAAATCGGCATAGTCGAGGCGGGCCAACGCGTCGAGCGTCTGCTTCACCATCTGCGGCGGCTCGTTGTACGTCGGCAGATGCAGCGAAACCTTTGGCAACGGCCGCGTCAGGTCACCGACAAAGGGGAGGAAGCGGCGGTTGAAGCGCCGCGACCACACCACCTCGGCGACTTCGATGCCCTCGGCCAGCAGCATGATCAACAACAGCGTCAGCAACGGCAGCAGGAAGCTCCACATCAACAGTGTGCCGGTGGTGAGATACTGCTGGCTGCCGTTGTAGAGCACCCAGATCAACGTCGAGGCCGAGATCTGGATCAGGCCGGTGAAGAAAAATTGCCCGGCCTGCTTCAGGTCGCGCCAGCGCCAGACGAACCAGAGCATGGGCAACAGTGCCAGCAGCGACGCGGCGGCGGCGAGCTTCGGCCAATCGCGCACGCTCAAGACCGGACCCTCGAGCGGGAACTTCAAGTTCCGCGAGGCGTCCCAGATGCCCCAATAGCCGCCGACGCTGCCTTCGATGTTGCGCTTCCAAGGCTGGTCGATTGCCTCCATCACGTAGTAGTCGAGGCCGCGCGTGTTGGCGGCGTTCATGAAGTCGCGCAGGAACACGCCTTGGTTGGCGAGGCTCGGCACCGCGTCGCGGCGGATGCGGCCTTCCGACGGCCAGCCCACTTCGGTCAGCACCACCGGCTTGGTCGGAAACGCGTCCTTCACCTGCTGATAGCGATCCATGACGTACTGCAGCGCCTGGTCCTCCGGGATGCCTTCCCAGTAGGGCAGGATGTGAATGGCGATGAAGTCGACTTCCTTGCCGAGCTCCGGATAGGTCAGCCAGACATGCCACGGTTCGGCGGTGGAGACCGGCAGCTTCACCTGGGTGCGGACCTGCCGGATATAGCTCATCAGCTCATCCGGGGTGACGTCGCCGCGCAGCAGCGCTTCGTTGCCGACCAGTATCCGCTTGACGTTGGAATTGTCGCGCGCCTCGCGGATGACGCCTGCGACTTCGTCCTTGTTGTGGTCGCGGCGGCCGTCGATCCAGGCGCCGGCCATCACGTTCATGCCGTACTTGGCGGCGAGAACCGGCACGACCTGCATGCCGTCGGTGGAATTGTAGGTGCGAACTGCGTCGGCGCGATCGGCCATGACGGCGAGATCGGCGTCAACCTGCTCCGGCGTGGGATCTTTGCGGTCGTAGGCCAGGCCCTTGATCTGGTCTTGCCAGGGCAGGGCCGTCTTTGGCCGGTTGAGCCCGGCCCAAACGGCGAGGTTGGCCAAAATGACCAGGAGAACGACGATAACGCCCGACACACGCATCTTTTTTTGTCCTTGCCGGCCATTGGCCGGCGCCCCCTGCTCGGTCCCGCAACGCACGCTTTACCGCAATGTTCTCAACGCCTTAAAACGCACTGCCAGCGCGCCCGGTTGCACGAATGCAGCCGGACATGCGACGCCACCGACAATTTTGCCAACCAGATCCCCCGTGGGCCGAATAGCGGGGGGAAAACCTCATCGAGGTTCGATCGTTTCGTGTTCGCCTCAGCGCGTCTCGAAACAGCGATCAGAGACGCTGGCCAACTGCTGGAAAATATATATTGCAGGCGCGAAATTGTCGAGGGTGGCAGGCTTGCGAATCGGCGATGGCGCCATGCGCAAGATGCGGCGTTCCGCCGCAGGAGCGCCGCAATCCGACCCCGCTTTCGCCGCAGGCCGCTGTTTCAATCCCAGGTCGTCCAGGGCGGCAATTCTTAATCCAGCTGCAGCGCCTGCCATTTGAGGTAGGCGGACTCGGCCAGATGCGGATGGATCGGGTGATCCGGCCCGGCCCCGCCTGCCGCCACAATCCGCCCGGAACGTCCCGCTGCCGTCAAACCGCGCGCCACTTCGGCGCCAAAGTCCTCGACGCTTACGTGGTGCGAGCAAGAAGCGACAAACAGAAAGCCGCCAGGCGCCACCAGGGCTGCGGCCAGGCGCGCCAGCTTGCGGTAGCCCTTGATGCCGGCTTTAAGGTCTTTCCTCGCCTTGACGAAGCTCGGCGGGTCCGCGATCACGGTTTCGAAAGTCTCGCCGCGCGCCTGCCGTTCGGCCAAGTCGGCGAAGACCTCGCGCGCCTCGAACCGGCAAACCGACGCCACCTTTGCACGTTCGGCTGCCGCTTTGGCAAGCGCAAGCGCCGGCGCCGAACGGTCCACGGCGATCGCCTCCCGGGCGCCGCCAAGCGCCGCCGAGATGGTGAAGCCCCCGGTATGGCAATAGAGGTCGAGCACGCGCCCGCCGGTCGCGAGCTTCGCCATCAACTGCCGGGCCTCGCGCAGATCGAAGAACCAGCCGGTCTTCTGGCCGGCCAGGAGATCGGCCAGGAACCGCGCCGACCCCTCGACCACGCCGATCGGCCCATCGAGCTGGCCTTTGGCGAGCCGCACATAACCCGGCAATCCCTCAAGCGCGCGAACGGGCGCATCGTTGCGCAGCACGATTGCGTTCGGGCATAGGACGTCGTCGAACGCGGCCAGCAAGGCCGGCAGCAACGCCTCCGCGCCCGCCGTGTTGGTCTGCACCGCCAGAACGTCGCCGTAGCGGTCGACGATAATGCCGGGCAAGCCGTCTGCCTCGGCATGAACGAGCCGGTAATAGGGCTCCGATATGAGCCGTTGGCGAAGGCGGAGCGCGGCGGCGATGCGGGCGCCCAAGAACGGCGCATCGACGACGGCATGTTCGTCCAAGCTCATCACCCGCGCCGCGATCAACGAATGCACGTTGAACGTCGCCGCTCCCAATGCCCGTCCGTGTGCGTTGTGCAGCCGTACCAGACTTCCCGGCGCAATGCGGCGTGCCGCGGCGTCGATGCGCAGCTCATTGGAGAACGCCCATGGCGAACCGGCGCGCAGCCGCCGGTCGTGGCCCGGGAGAAGTTGCACGACGTGTCGCTCTTGGGCGCTGTCCGGCATGGCGGCACTCTAGCCGCTTGCGCACGGCCCTGGTAGCTTTGCCCCGTGTTCACCTTGCACGAACGCTTGGCGGCCGATACGGCGCCGGTTTGCGAGCTTGCGCTCTGCGCCGTGCGGCTGATGGATGATCGCGCCTTTCCCTGGCTTATTCTCGTGCCGCGGCGCGAAGCGATTCGGGAATTCCACCAGCTTGCGCCGGCCGAGCGGCAATTGCTCATGGAGGAGATCGTCCTGGCGGAGCGCGTCCTCGAATCCGAATTCCGGCCCGACAAGCTCAACGTCGGCGCCCTCGGTAATCTGGTGCCGCAGCTTCATATCCATGTCATCGCTAGGCGAACCACGGACCGGGCGTGGCCTGGACCGGCGTGGGGCAGCGGGTCCGCTTTACCCTACGCACCTGCCGAACGCGCGTCCCTAGTTGAACGCCTGGCGAAGGCCTTCGGCTCATGAGCGCGGAGACCGTCAAATTGATCGGCGTGGCGGCCGGCGTACTCACTACCATCGCCTTCGAGCCCCAGGCTTTGCGCGTTTGGCGACGCCTTTCCGCCGAGGATATTTCGTGACGCTGGTCCTGGCACTCGGCATTCTGTGGGCGAAATTCCGCTTCCGCACCCAGCGCTGACGGCGGTTCTTTGCATCGGGACGTTCCGGGGCGTATACCTCGTTCATGGCGTTGCAGGCAGGCAAAGGGAGGCTGCTGCGGCGGATCGCCGGCGCGTGGCTGGCGGGTCTGATCGCCGTCGCTGCGTGGCCCACGCACATAAGAGCCCAAGAGCTGCATTACTTCCGCATCGCCACGGGTTCCGCCGCCAGCACGTATTTTCCCATCGGCGCGGTGATTGCCGCAGCGATCTCCAAACCGCCCGGCTCGCGGCCCTGCGACCTCGGCGGAAGTTGCGGCGTGCCCGGCCTGGTCGCCATCGCGCAGACCTCGGACGGGTCGGTCACCAACGTGTCTTCCGTGTCGAAGGGCCTGGTCGATTCCGGGCTCGCCACCGCGGACATCGTGCACTGGGCCTATACCGGCGAAGGTCTGTATTTCCGCCGCAAGCCGCTCGGCAACCTGCGCGTCATCGCCAATCTCTACCCGGAATTTCTGCATCTGGTGGTGCGAAAGGGCGCCGGCATCGCCCGCGTCGGCGACCTGGTGGGCAAGCGCGTCTCGCTCGACAAGCCGGGCTCGGGCACGCGCGTGAACGCGGAGATCGTGCTGGCGGGCTACGGCGTTTCGAGCAACCAATTCGACTTGCTTGAAGTCGATCCGGTGCGCGCCACCGATATGGTGCTGAACGGCGAGCTCGATGCGTTTTTCCTGATCGCCGGCTATCCGGTGCCGGCGGTGAGCGATCTGGCGAGTTTCGGCAAGGTGGATCTCTTGCCGATCGCGGGCAACGAAGCGACCCAGATCCTCAAGCGTCACAAGTTCTTTGCGCGGAACACAATTCCGGCCGACGTCTACGACGGCATCGGTACCACGGAAACGCTAAGCGTCGGCGCCCAATGGGTGGTCTCCGCCGCGGCCGACGAAGACCTGGTCTATCAGGTCACCAAGGCGCTGTGGAATCCGCACAACCGCGACATGCTGAACTCCGGTCATTATCAGGCGCGGCAGATTCGCATCGAATTCGCGCTTTCCGGCGTCACCATCCCGTTGCATCCGGGCGCCGAACGCTATTACCGCGAAATCGGCATCATCAAGACGCCGATCGGTCAGGCGCCGACGCAATAGACGGAGATCACCACTCCGCCGCGGCCTCCGCGTACCACCGGCGCATGGCCGGCAATGCCAGCATCGTATCCCGGTAGGCGGCGCAGACCGCGTCGAGGGGCACGTTGTAGGTGCGGAATCGCGTCACCACCGGCGCGAACATGGCGTCGACATTGGTGAAATGCCCGAACAGGAATTCGCCGCCGCCGCCATGGCGCTTGCGGCAATCGCGCCAAATCTCGGCGATGCGGGCAATGTCGTTGGCGACGGCGCCCAAGGCTCGCTGCCTGGTGCTGAGGCGAAGGTCCATGGTGAAGTCGTTGCGGAGCGCGGCGAAGCCTGCGTGCATTTCGGCCGCAAGCGAACGCGCTTCGGCTCGGGCCGCCGCATCCTTCGGCCAGAGACCCGCCGCCGGGAAGCGCTCGGCTAGATATTCCAGGATCGCCAGTGAATCCCAAACCTTGAGACTGCCGTCGATCAGCAGGGGCACATGGCCGCTCGGCGATCGCTCGAGGATCTTCGCCTTGGTGTCGGGTTTGCGGAGCGCGATCTTTTCGACCTTGAACTTGGCTCCGGTCATGCAGAGCGCGATCCAAGGCCGAAGCGACCAGGATGAAAAGGTCTGCGTGCCGATGATGAGAGTCAGATCGCTCACGGCAGTATCTCCAAGACGGCGGCGGGAATGATACTGCACCGCAGAGCGGCACGGTGCGCAAGCCGCTTTTCGGGCTTCTCAGTCTTGGTTCGCTCGGTCATTCTGGGCGTCCGCAATTTGGAGATTTGAGCCGCCGTGAACCTGCATCTCGCCGATCCGACGTCCGACGCGATTCCGCTTTGGCCGGTCACCAAGACGGGGTTCGATACCTGGGTGAAAGGACGCGAGGCGGTGCAAGCGCGCTGGATCGGTGCCAGCGGATTCAAGGCGAAACCCGGCAAGTATCTGTTGGTGCCAGGCGAAGGCGGCCGCCTCGCCGGCGTGGTCGTCGGCATCGACGAAAAACCCGATCTCTGGGCCTATGCCGGCCTGCCGCGCGCGCTGCCCGCGGGAATCTACCAGATACAGAGCAAGTCCGACGCGGTCGCCGCGACGCGGTCGGCGCTCGGCTGGGCGCTCGGCACGTACGGCTTCGATCGTTATCGCGAAAAATCGGAGCGATCCTTCGCGGACCTGGTTTGGCCGGATGGCGCGGATCGCGGTCATGTCGAACGGGCGGCACGGGCCATTGCGCTCGTGCGCGATCTGATCAATACCCCCGCCTCGGACATGGGCCCGGCGGAACTAGCCGAAGCCGCGCAGCGCGTCGCCTCGGCCAACGGCGCCGATTGCCGCGTCACTGTCGGCGACGACCTGCTGACACAGAGCTATCCCATGGTGCACGCGGTCGGCCGCGCGTCGTCGCGCAAGCCCCGCATGATCGACATGATCTGGGGAAATCCGGCGCATCCGAAAGTGACGCTGGTCGGCAAGGGCGTGTGCTTCGATTCCGGCGGTCTCGACATCAAACCGGCGAGCGGCATGGCGTTGATGAAAAAGGACATGGGCGGCGGCGCCATGGCGCTCGGCCTTGCGTCCCTGATCATGGCATCGAAACTGCCGTTGCGCCTTCGCGTCATGGTGCCGGCGGTGGAGAACGCCGTCGGCAGCAACGCCTTTCGTCCGGGCGACGTGCTCCGTTCGCGCAAAGGCATCACCGTCGAGATCGGCAACACGGACGCGGAGGGTCGCTTGGTATTGGGCGACGCGTTGGCCGACGCGGATGCGGAGGCGCCGGAGTTGATGATCGACTTCGCGACATTGACCGGCGCGGCCCGCACCGCCGTCGGTCCCGATCTTCCCGCGCTGTTCACCGACGACGACCAGCTGGCCGCCGATCTGGCCCGCCATGGCGCGATCGAGAGCGATCCCCATTGGCGCCTGCCGCTCTATAAGCCGTATCGCGCCATGCTCGACAGCAAGGTGGCGGACATAAATAATGCGGGCGAGGGCGGCATGGCCGGCGCGATCACGGCGGCGCTGTTCCTGAAGGAGTTCGTCGCCAAGACGAAAAGCTGGGCGCATGTCGACCTCTATGCCTGGAACCAGAAGGCGCGGCCGGGCCGGCCGGCCGGCGGCGAGGCTATGATGCTTCGGGCCGTGTATGCCTTGCTTGCCGAGCGTTACGGGCGAGGCTAGGTCGCTAGTATCCGCGCGCCGGGTCCACCACGTTGATCAGCGGCTCGCCGCGCTTGGCGCGGCGAATGTTGTCGGCGATTTGCGCCGCCACGCTGTCCGGCACTGTGTCGCTCGCGTTGTGCGGCGTCACGGTCACCTTCGGATGCGACCAGAACGCATGCGCCGGCGGCAGTGGCTCGCGAGGAAACACGTCCAGGGTGGCGCTGGCGATGTGGCCTGAGTCCAGTGCCGCGATCAGGTCCTCGTCGACCACGAGCGGTCCGCGTCCGGCATTGATCAGATGCGCGCCGCGCGGCAGGAGTGCGAGGCGCTCGCAATTCAAAATGCCGCGCGTGTCGGGAGTCAGCGGCAAGAGGCAGACGAGGAATC
>DASQHM010000116.1:0-4925 GCA_035632095.1 Candidatus Cybelea sp.
GCGCGCAGCAACAGGGCTATAACGCAAGCCTTCCGGCGCGGCAAGAGCCTCCACGCAAGACCCTGCGGTATGGCGTCGCAGGACGGCCGGCCGGTTGCGGGGCCGGTGCGGCTGGCGCATGCTTCGGCTTGCGGATCCGAAGTTCCAATCGGCCCGACCGAGGCGTCATGCTCCAGCACGGTCTCGCGCGGCATATCGCGGCCATCCTCCTCGCCAAGGCGGTTCTACTCGCGGCCATCTACGTGCTGTGGTTTTCGCCGCCGTCTCGCCCCTTGGCCGACGGCAAGGCAACGGCGGCGGCGGTCCTCGACGGTACTCCGGCCGAAGGGAGCGCGCCGCGATGATCGACATGAGCGTCGTCGACCTGTCCCGGCTGCAATTCGCGCTCACGGCTCTCTATCACTTCCTGTTCGTGCCGCTCACCATCGGCCTCGCGGTGCTGCTCGCCGTGATGGAGAGCATCTACGTGATGACCGGACGCACGATCTGGCGCGACATGACCAAGTTCTGGGGCGTGCTGTTCGGCATCAACTTCGCCATGGGCGTCGCCACCGGCATCACCATGGAGTTCCAGTTCGGCACCAATTGGGCCTATTACGCGCAATATGTGGGCGACGTATTCGGCGCGCCGCTGGCGATCGAAGGCCTGATGGCTTTCTTCCTCGAAGCCACGTTCGTCGGCCTCTTCTTCTTCGGCTGGGGCAAGCTGTCGAAACTCGGCCACCTGATCGTGACCTGGCTGGTGGCCGTCGGCAGCAATCTGTCGGCGCTTTGGATCCTGATCGCCAACGCCTGGATGCAGAATCCGGTCGGCGCGCGGTTCAATTTCGCCACCATGCGCATGGAGCTGACGTCGTTCTACGACGTGATGTTCAATCCGGTGGCGCAATCCAAGTTCGTCCACACCGTCAGCGCCGGCTACATCACCGGCTCGATCTTCGTGCTGTCGATCAGCGCCTGGTATCTCCTGAAGCGCCGCCACATCGATTTCGCCAAGCGCTCCATGACCGTGGCGGCGAGTTTCGGCCTTGCATCGGCGCTCTCGGTCGTGGTGCTCGGCGACGAGAGCGGCTACGTCGCGACCGAACACCAGAAGATGAAGATCGCGGCCATGGAGTCCGAATGGCACACCGAGCCGGCGCCGGCCTCGTTCCTGGCGTTCGGCGTCCCCGATTCCGAAAAACGCATAACGCGCTATCAAGTGCGGGTGCCCTGGGTGCTCGGCCTGATCACAACGCGCTCGCTGAACACGGAGCTGCCCGGCATCTTCGACTTGGTCGAGCGCGCAAAGGCCCGCATCGCCGGCGGCATGGTCGCGTACGGGGCGTTGCAGAGGCTGCGCGCCGATCCCGGCAACGCCGGATACCGCGCCGACTTCGAGGCGCATATGGCCGACCTGGGTTACGGATTGCTGCTGAAGCGCTATACCGCCGCCGTCACCGACGCCACCCCCGCGCAAATCGAGCAGGCGGCCTGGGATACGGTGCCGCCGGTCGAGGTGATGTTCTGGTCGTTCCGCATCATGGTCGGCTGCGGATTCTTCTTCATCGCGCTGTTCGCCGGCGCCTTCTATCTCTCGGCCCGGCGCGAACTCGACCGGTATCGCTGGTACTTGCGAATTTGCGTGGCCGTTTTGCCGCTGCCCTGGCTCGCCGCCGAGCTCGGGTGGATCGTCGCGGAACACGGGCGTCAGCCCTGGGCCATCGAGGGCGTGCTGCCGACGTTTCTCGCCTCGTCCTCGATCAGCGCCGGCCAGGTCTGGTTCAGCCTGATCGGCTTCGTGGTGTTCTATACGGCGCTCGCCGCGGCCGACGTCTATCTGATGACCAAATACGCGAGGCTCGGTCCCGAAGCGGTCCTCCACGTCAAAGCCGCAGCGGGGCCGGCAGCGGCCGGCGAGGATTGAACCATGCACGTGCCGATCGACTACGACATCTTGCGCTTCATCTGGTGGGCCCTGTTGGGCGTGCTGCTGATCGCCTTCGCCGTAATGGACGGTTTCGACCTCGGCGTCGGCGTGCTGCTGCCGTTCGTGGGCCGCAGCGATACGGAGCGGCGCGTCGCCATCAACGCCATCGGCCCGGTATGGGAAGGCAACCAGGTCTGGTTCATCCTCGGCGGCGGCGCGGCGTTCGCGGCTTGGCCGCCCCTCTATGCCGTGAGCTTCTCGGGCCTATACGTCGCGATGATCCTGGTGCTGGCGACGCTGATCCTGCGCCCTGTCGCCATCACGTTCCGCGGCAAGATCGACGACGCGCGCTGGCGGGGGCTTTGCGATTGGGCGCTGTTCGCAGCGGGCATCGTGCCGGCGCTGGTGTTCGGCGTCGCCATCGGCAATCTGCTGCTTGGCCTGCCCTTCCGCCTCGACGACACCATGCGCATGGCGTGGCAGGGCGGCTTCTTCGACCTGCTCGCGCCATTCCCCATTCTTTGCGGTCTGGTGAGCGTCGCCATGGTGGTCATGCACGGCGGCGTATTCCTGGCCCTGAAGAGTGACGGAAGGGTGGCCGAGCGCGCCTCGCAATTCGCCGTGCGCGCCGCGGCTGCCGTGGTCGTGCTGTTCGGCGTTGCCGGCATTTGGGTGGCGTTCGGCATGGACGGCTACGCCATAACGTCGGGCGCCGCACACAATGCAGCGTCCAACCCGCTCGCCAAGGACGTGGCGGTTCGCGCCGGCGCCTGGCTCGCCAACTACCGCATCCACGCCTGGCTGCTCGCCGCCCCTGCCCTCGGCTTTGTCGGCGCCCTGCTCGCGTCCCTGGCGCTCATGATCGAGCGGCCGGGCCTCGGGTTCGTCGCGAGCGGCGCCAGCGTCTCCGGCATTGTCGCGACCGCGGGCGTGAGCCTTTTCCCGTTTCTAATGCCCTCGTCGCTCGATCCGCGCAGCAGCCTGACCGTGTGGGATGCGTCGTCGAGCCAACTCACGCTCTTCCTCATGCTGGTGGCGGCGGCGATATTCGTGCCCGCGATCATCGTCTACACCGGCTGGGTATTCCGCGTTTTGCGCGGCAAGGTTTCGGCTAGCGCCATCGAAAGCGGCCGCGACGCCAGCTACTAGGAGGCTTGCATGTGGTACTTCAGTTGGGTGCTCGGACTTGGCCTGGCCTGCAGCTTCGCCATCCTGAACGCCATGTGGCTCGAGCTCGACCCGCGGCATCGCGACGAGAACGAGGACTCGGGCGGTATCGCCTAAGCCGCCTCGTGCTCGCGTTCGAGCGCCTTGGCGATGACGTCCTGGCGGCCCACGGCCCAGGCATAGACCGCGATGCCGGTGCAGGCGCTGATGGCGATAGCGGCGCGAAGGCCCAGGTGCTCGCCGATGATCCCGAACACGACCGCGCCGATGGCCGGGCCGCCGCGGAAGATCATGCCGTAGAGGCTCATGATGCGGCCGCGCATTTGCGGATCGACCGCGTTCTGGATCAGCGTCTGCGCGCCGATGCCGGTGATGACTTGCGCGAAGCCGATCACGAACAGGCACGGCAGAGCCACCCAGAAGATCGTGGTGCCGATGAAGCCGAACAGGAACACGGTGCTGAGGAGCACGGTCAGCACCACCACGCGCGTCAGGCCGTCGAGGCGCGGGCGGCTCGCCACCCAGATGCCGCCGATCATGGCGCCGATGCCGACCGATGCCGTCATCCACGCGAGCCCCTGCGGTCCGCGGGCGAAGATGGCGTCGGCGATGCCGGGCAGGAGTTCGACGAAGGCGCGCAAGCCGAGCGTCGTCGCCGCCATCAGGACCAGGACGACGCCGATGCCCGGGTGCTGCGCCGCATAGCGATAGCCGGCCACCGTGTCGCTCAAGACATTCCGGCTGAGGGCGGGCGATTCGGGCCGCACGATGCGCAAATTCCTGAGCGACAGGATAAAGGCCACGTAGGTGAGCGCGTTCAAGGCAAAGGCGAGCGACACGCTGCCGTGGGCGATGACAAAACCCGCAAGCGCCGGGCCGACGAAGCGCGCGCCGTTGAACACCACCGAATTGATCGCCACGGCGGAAGACAACCCTTCGCGCTCCACCAGGTTCGGCACCAGCGCGAGGCGGGCCGGCTGGGCGATGGCATTGGCGCAGCCGAGCATCAGGGTCAGCAGGAACAGGCTCCAGATATCGATCACGCCGGCGTAGGACAGCAAAGCGAGCGCGACGGCCTGGGCCATGGCGCTCAGCATGGTGATCCAGATGATGGTGAGCCGCTCGGTCCGGTCGGCCAGCACGCCCGACCAGGGGCCCAGCACCACGGCGGGCCCTAGGTCGGCGAAGGCGACGACGCCGAGCCAGGTGGCGGAATGGGTGAGTTGCCAGGCGAGCCAGCCGACGGCGATGCGCTGCGCCCAGGTGCCGATCAGCGATATGCCGTTGCCGATGATGTAGGTGCGATAGTTGCGGTAGGCGAGCGCGCCGAAGGCATTGCCCATGTTGGCGCGGAACGTGGCGGCGGTCGGAACTGGCACGGGCGGGCTGGACGGTCTGAGCTGATTACGGAGCGGTCAACGGCCAGTATCCCACAGAATCCGGCGGCTCATCCGCGTCCGAAATAGCGGCTCGGCGTTGTGCCGAGCGCGCGGCGGAACATGGCCGTGAAGGCACTCGGGCTGTCGTAGCCGAGATCGATTGCCACGGTCGTCACCGGCTCGCCGGCGGCCAGGCGGCCGAGCGCCGCCAGCAGCCGCGCCCGCTGGCGCCATGCGGCGAAGGTCATGCCGGTCTGGCGCTGGAACAGACGGAGCAGCGTGCGTCCGCTGGCGCCCGCCTCCGCCGCCCAGGCCACGAGCGTCGCCTTCGCGCCGGGCTCAGCGACGATTGCGGCGCAAACGCGCTTCAGGCGCGCGTCGCTCGGCATTGGCAAATGCAGCGGCAAGGCCGGAAGCGCGCGGACCTCGTCCAGGATCAAGGACATGATGCGGCCGTCGGCGCCCTGCGC
>DASQHM010000117.1:0-9166 GCA_035632095.1 Candidatus Cybelea sp.
ATCGGGCGCCGGGGACCCCGCCGGCGCCGCGCAAGTGGGGATATGAGGTCGCAATGAAGATCGCCTTTGTGGAAGCGGGGCTGCCAAAGTCAGGTGCCCTTGTGGTCGGCGTGCTTGCCGACAATGCGCTGTTGCCGTCCGCCAAGGCGGTCGACGGCGCGACGAACGGCGCCATATCGCGCGCCTTGAGCGCGAACCGCTTCAGCGGCAAGCAGGGGCAGGTCCTCGAGATCCTGGCGCCCGCGGGCCTCGGAGTCAGCCGCGTTCTGGTCTACGGGTTCGGCAAGCTCAATCAGGTGAACGGCGTCGGCCTGGAGAATTGCGCCGGCGAAATCGTGCGGCGCCTGGCCGCATCCGGCGAAACGTCGCTGCATATCGCTTGCGATCCCATTCGCGGCGCCAAGCTGGCGCCGGCGGATGCGGCGGCCCATCTGGCATTCGGCGCGCGGCTCGGCGGTTATCGGTTCGACAAATACCACACCAAGGTCCCGGACGATAAGAAACCCTCGCTCACGACCGTCAATATCGGCGTGAGCGGACCGGGGCGCGCCCAGCGCGCGTTCGAGCCGCTCGACCGCATCGCCGACGGCATCTTCTTCACGCGCGATCTGGTGACAGAACCCGCCAACGTGATCTATCCGGAAAGCCTGGCGAAAGAGACCAAGAAGCTGGGGAAGCTCGGCGTCAAGGTCGAAGTACTCGGCGAGGCCGAAATGCGCAAGCTCGGCATGGGTGCGCTGCTCGGCGTGGGTCAAGGCTCGGAGCGCGAATCGCAGCTCGTGGTCATGCAGTGGCGGGGCGCGGCAAAGGGCAACCAGCCGGTGGCCTTCGTCGGCAAGGGCGTTTGCTTCGACACCGGCGGCATCTCGATCAAGCCGGCTGCCGGCATGGAGGACATGAAGTGGGACATGGGCGGCGCCGGCACGGTGATCGGGCTGATGCGGGCGCTGGCCGGCCGCAAGGCCAAGGTCAACGCTGTCGGCGTGGTCGGATTGGTGGAGAACATGCCGTCCGGCACGGCGCAACGTCCGGGCGACGTGGTCAAGACCATGTCCGGACAGACCGTCGAAGTGCTGAACACCGACGCCGAGGGTCGCTTGGTGCTGGCCGACGCGCTCTGGTATACGCAGGATCGTTTCAAGCCGCAGTTCATGGTCGATCTGGCGACCTTGACGGGCGCCATCATCATCGCGCTCGGACACGAATACGCAGGAATGTTCTCGAACAACGATCGCCTGGCGCGCGAGCTGGAAGCCGCCGGCAAGGCCGAGGGCGAGGGGCTCTGGCGGCTACCGCTGGCGGACGCCTACAACAAACTGATGGATTCGCCGATCGCCGATATCCAGAACATCAGCAACGACCGCGGCGCGGGCTCGATCACGGCGGCGCAATTCCTGCAACGATTCGTGAAAGAGGTGCCCTGGGCGCATCTCGATATCGCCGGCACCGCCTGGTCGAAGAAGGACAAGCCCACGGTGCCGAAAGGCGCAACGGCCTTCGGCGTGCGCCTGCTCAACCGTCTGGTGAGCGATCACTACGAGGGGCGGTGAGCGAGTACGCCTTCTATCATCTGCTGACCAAGCGGCTCGACGAGGCGTTGCCGGAGCTGCTCGAGAAGGCCGTGGCGCGCGGCATGAAAACCGTCGTGCTCGCCGGATCGAAGGCGCGCGTGGACGCGCTCGACACGCTGCTCTGGACCTATAGACGCGAGGGCTTTCTCGCCCACGGCACGCGCGAGACCGGCTACCCCGAGGCGCAGCCCATCTACCTCACGGACGCCGAGGAGAATCCGAATCAGGCGGAAGCGCTTTTCGCGGTCGACGGCGTCAGGGCTGAATTCGCCGGCCGCTTCGCGCGCTGCTTCGATCTTTTCGACGGCAACGACGAAAGCGCCGTCGCATCGGCCCGCGAGCGCTGGCGCGAGGCAAAGGCCGCGGGTCATCAATTGACCTACTGGCAGCAAACCGACCGCGGCGGCTGGGAGAAGAAGGCGGAAGCGTAGAAGGCGGTCTCAGCCTGAGCCGGTCGAAGGGCGAGCCGGGCTGCCCGTCGTCGCCGCATCCAGCGCCTCTTGCGCCTTGAGCCAGCGGCGTTCGGCTTCGGCCAGGCGCGCATCGAATTCGCCTTGCCGCTTGAGCAGTTTGGCGAGTTCGTCCTTCGGCCCGGCATAGATCGCGGGCTCGGCCAGCTTGGCTTCCAGCGCCGCCTTCTCGCGGCCAAGCTTTTCGATCTCGGCTTCCGCCTTTTGCAACGCGCGGCGGTGCGGCGCCAATTCGGCGCGGGCATTGGCGGCAGCGCGACGGGTGTCCTTGCGCGAGGCATTGGCGCGCTCCGCCTCCGTTCGGCCATTTCGCCCGTCGGCCTCGCGGCGGCGATCCAGCAACAGGCGGCGGTAGTCGTCCAAGTCGCCGTCGAACGGTTGCACGCGGCCGCCCTCAACCAGCCAAAGCCGGTCGGCCGTCGCCTCGATCAGGTGCCGGTCGTGGCTGATGAGGATCACCGCGCCGGCATAGTCGTTGATCGCTTGCAGCAGGGCCTCGCGCGCATCCACGTCCAGATGGTTGGTGGGTTCGTCCAGGATCATCAAATGCGGCGCCGCGTGGCTCATCAGGGCGAACAACAGCCGGGCCTTCTCGCCGCCGGACAGATCGGTCACGGACACGTCCGCTTTGGATTGCGAGAACCCGAATTGGCCGAGTCGCGCACGGATCTTGGCTTCGTTCGCCTCGGGCATCAGTTCTTGCAGATGCCGGAAGGCGGTGGCCTTCGGATTGAGTTCATCCATCTGGTGCTGGGCGAAATAGCCGACCACCATCTTGGACGACTGGCGCAATGAGCCTTTCGACGGCTTCAGACGGCCGCTGAGCAGCTTCGCGAACGTCGACTTGCCGTTGCCGTTGGCGCCGAGGAGCGCGATGCGATCGTCCATATCGATCCGCAGATCGAGCCGGTCCAGCACCGGTGGAGCGCCGTCATAGCTTGCCGCGGCGCCTTCCAGCACGATCAGCGGCGGCGGCAACGGTTGGGGATCGGGAAAGCGAAAGGTGACAGTGGCTTCCTCCATCACGGACGCGATCGGCTGAAGGCGCGCCAGCATCTTCAGGCGGCTTTGCGCCTGGCGCGCCTTGCTGGCTTTGTAGCGGAAGCGGTCCACGAACGCCTGCAAATGCCGCCTTTGCGCCTCCTGGCGGCTCTGCATCGCGGCGATGCGGACCAGGCGTTCGCGCCGCGTGCGCTCGAAGGTGTCGTAGCCGCCGACATAGAGCGTCAGGCGACGCTCCTCCAAATGCAGGATGTGCGTCGCCACGTTGTTGAGCAGATCGCGGTCATGGCTCACCAGCAGCAAGGTGCGCGGGTAACTCCGCAAATAGCCTTCGAGCCAGAGGTTGGCCTCCAGATCCAGGTGGTTCGACGGCTCGTCGAGCAACAGCAAGTCCGGCTCCGCGAAAAGCGTCGCCGCGAGCGCCACGCGCATGCGCCAGCCGCCCGAGAAGCTCCTGAGCGTCCGGGCTTGCGCGTCCGTGTCGAAGCCTAGGCCGTTGAGGATCGAGGCGGCGCGCGACGGCGCCGTGTGCGCATCGATGTCGGCGAGGCGCGTGTGTACCTCGGCGATACGGTGCGCATCGTCGGCGACCTCGGCTTCGGCCAGCAGCGCGGCGCGCTCGGTGTCGGCGGCGAGCACGAACTCGAGGGCGGAGTGTTCGCCGTCGGGCGCTTCCTGGGCGAGGCGTCCGAGGCGCGCGCGCGAACGCACGGCGATGGTGCCGGCGTCCGGCGAAACCTCGCCCAGGATCAGCCGCAGCAAGGTGGACTTGCCGGAGCCGTTCCGGCCGACGAGGCCCACCCGGTGGCCGGCCGGAACGTGCGCCGTCGCGCCCTCGAAAAGCAGGCGGCCGCCGACCCGGTAGGAAAGATCGTTGATATGCAGCATGGCGCAGGCTCTTTAGCATGCACCGGTTGAACGCGCGAGCCTCGGCGCCCTGCTGGATGGCCGGGCGGATTTGGCGCTATCATTCGGGGTCGTCGGTGGAGGCGCGTCATGGAGGTCGTCCCGATCGGGCCCGGATTCGGCGCCGAGATTCGCGGCGCCGGCTTGGTCGAGGTGATCAACGACACGGCCGCCTATGCCGAGGTTCGCCGCGCCTTTGAAGAGCATTCCGTGCTGCTGTTCCGTGGGCAGGACGCCCGCGACGATCTACAGCTCGCGTTTTCGCGCGCGTTCGGCCCCCTCGAAATCGTCAAGGTCGGATCCGTCGGCGCCGGCACGCTTTACAGCCGCTTGAACAACGTCGGTCCCGACGGCCAACTGGTCCCGCCCAATCACCGCCAGGTGCTCGCGGGACGCGCGAACCAGCTCTGGCATACGGACAGTTCCTTCAAGCGCACGCCGGCGCTGGCGTCGATACTTTCGGCGCGAACCATTCCGAGCACCGGCGGGGAGACCGAGTTCACATCGACGCGTCTCGCCTGGGACCGGCTTTCAGACGCGCGCAAGGCAAAGCTCAAAGACGCCATCGTGACCCACTCCTACGCCAATTCGCGCGACCAGATCGATCCGGGACTGGCGACGCCGGCCGAGCGCGCCGCGTTGCCGCCGGTGCGGTGGCGCATGACTTGGCGCAATCCGGTCAACGGTCGGCGCGCTCTATACGTCGCATCGCACGCCTACGCCATCGACGGCATGGGCGACAACGAGGCGAAAGCGTTGCTGGCCGAGCTGATCGCCGAGGCGACGCGGCCCGAGTTCACGTACCGGCATCGCTGGCAGCCGGGCGACGTCATCATGTGGGACAACCGGGCCACCATGCATCGCGGCCGGCCCGCGCCGCTCGATCAGGCGCGGGTCATGGTGCGCACGACGATTTCGGCCGGCGATGCGGATGGCGTCGCGGAATTGCGACCCGCGGCTTAGAGAATATTACCCGCGCATCGGTCCGGTTGCGGCACGCGCGCTTAGCCGCTATAACGCCGCCGCAATCGACGCATCCAATTCCGGGACCCGAACAGCATGGCCATCGAACGCACCTTGTCGATCATCAAGCCCGACGCCACGCGCCGGAACCTGACCGGGCAGATCAACGCGCGCTTCGAAAAGGCCGGCTTGCGCATCGTGGCTCAGAAGCGGCTATGGCTCACGCGCCAGCAGGCGGAGGGGTTCTACGCCGTGCATAAGGCGCGGCCGTTCTTCAACGATCTTTGCGCGTTCATGAGTTCGGGGCCGGTGGTGGTGCAAGTGCTGGAAGGCGAGGGCGCCGTTGCCAAGAACCGCGACGTGATGGGAGCCACCAATCCGGCCAATGCGGCGCCGGGCACCATCCGCAAGGATTTCGCGGAATCGATCGAAGCCAATTCCGTGCATGGCTCCGACGCGCCCGAGACGGCGGCGCAGGAGATCGCGTTCTTCTTCGCGGGCGTGGAGATCGTCGGCTAGGTAGGCGCGAGGTTACGCGAGGATGTCGAGGAGCGTCTTGCTCATCTCCTCGGCGGTCTTGGCAACCTTCACGTCGGCCGTGAACCCGATCTGGCCGAGCTTCATGTCGACGATGGGTTTCGGGTCAAGCTGGCCGTTGACGATCGCGTTGGCATCGCTCGAAACCCGGTCGGTTTCGCGCTGCATGCCGGCGACCGCCGTGGAAAAGATGCTGCCGATGCTGCCGATGGACATGGCGCGCTCCGCTTGGGGGTCAGACGGGTGGCTCGGACGGCTATGGTCGGCCGGAAGGTCTTAACAGCCGGTTAAGCGGCCGGTCTCGGCGGATCCAAAACAGGGCGCGCCGTCATCGCAAAGGACGCGCGAAATTCCTTTGCAGCCAATAGGTTGCGCGTTCCCATGTCTTGTCTGAGCGCGCCGTGCCGAAGCCACGCATTCCCGCCGCTCGGAGCTCGCGCAGCGCTAGCCGGGAAGGGGGCGGTCATTGGGCTAGGCACGGGAACGCCTGACGCCGAGGGAGGCGTTCATGCGCGGGCGGAACCCGTTGGTCGGCGAATGGAGTTTGCGGCGGTATTAAGGCCGATGGCTGCTTGCCCGCTCAGGTTCTCGCCGGAGCGTACTGGTCACGGTTCCCATTGGAAGCCGATGTCTCCCGTCCGGAGCCGAGCTGATGCTGCCTTTGATCGTGATCAATGACCGACGCCGCATAATGGCTTAAAAATTCAAAAATGATTGCCATGCCGATCGGACACGAAATGAACCGCTCACGGTGCGTTGAAAAGAATCTGCCGCGCGGCGCCGCGCTGCCGGTTGCCATTCCGGCCGCCGTCTTGGCATGGCTGCTGATGCCGTTCACGCTGTCCGCCGCAGAGGTCGATGCCACGCGCGGACACCAAATCGCCACGAGTTTCTGCTCGAGCTGCCATGCGGTGGCGCCGAAGGAAATGCACAGTCCGGTGGCGCGCGCGCCTGCTTTCGCAGCCGTCGCGCAAAGCTCGGCAACGACCGAGATGTCGCTCCGGACATTCATGGTGACCACGCATCCGAATATGCCGAATATTCGTCTGACGCCTGACCAGATCGACGATGTGGTCGTCTACATCCTGAGTCTCGCCAATCATTGAAATGCCCGACCAGCGACTTGCGCGTTACAGGCCTTGCGGAAAGCGCGAGAGCGGTCCCAATCCCTGTTCAAACGAGGGGAGAACCTAAATATGGCTCTCAAGGACATCCTGGTTCATCTCGACGCATCGGCGCGAGGCACCCAGCGCCTCGCTCTCGCTTGCGATCTGGCAGGGCGGCATTCGGCGCACTTGATTGCCGTCTACGTGATCGAGATGCCGTCTCCCGCCCTATTCCTCGGCGATCCGTCCGGATATGTCGACCCGCGGTTCATCGAGGAGATCATGAGCAAGGCACGTGATGCGGGGATGCGCGACGCGCTACGTGTCGAAAAGGAATTTCGAGAACGCCTCCGGCGCGATGGGATCGAAGGCGAATGGCGCCTGGTGGAAGGCATTCCGGCAGAGATTGTGGCGTTACACGCCCGCTATGCGGATCTCGCCATCGTCGGGCAGCACGATTCGAGTGCCGGATCGGCAGCGGGCGACTGGCAAATTCCCGCCGCCACATTGTTGTCGTCCGGGCGACCGATGCTCGTCGTGCCATACGCGGGGGAATTCCCCGTCATTGGCCAGTCGGTGCTGGTGGCCTGGAAAAGCACCAGGGAAGCGGCGCGGGCGGTCAACGACGCGCTGCCCTTGCTGCAGCAAGCCGGGACAGTGACTGTATTGGCGATCAATCCGGAGCGGGGCATCGGCGGGGATGGAGAGGTGCCCGCCGCAGACATTGCCGTTCACCTTGCGCGGCACGGCGTGAAAGTCACGGCGCGCCATACCCTCGCGCGGGACATATCGGAGGGTGAGGTGCTTCTGAATATGGCGGAGGACATGGGCGCCGATTTGATTGTCGCCGGCGGTTACGGACATTCGCGGATGCGCGAGCTCGCCTTCGGCGGCGTGACGCGCACATTGTTGACGACGATGACGGTGCCGGTCTTGCTGTCGCACTGACCGCATGCAGATCGGTTTTGGTGTCGTGCGCCGCGCCGCCGCCGTCTCTGTACAGTCAACCGCGGTTTTCTCCGCCGCGAGGAGACCAGAACCTCCTAGATTTCATTCGGCAAAAGCCGCATACCATATTCAAGCGGGCTCGTTGAGCGATTGACCGGTATGCGAAGGTCAGCCATGGCAAACGTCATCACGGTCACCATGAATCCCTCGATCGATATCTCCTCGTCGGTCGACCGGGTGATGCCGACCCGCAAGCTGCGATGCAAACCGGAACGCCGGGATCCAGGCGGCGGCGGCATCAATGTCGCCAGGGTCGTGAAACGGCTCGGGGTCGATGTTCAGGCGATCTATCCGGCCGGCGGTTCGCCGGGCGTGCTTCTTCGCCGGCTCTTGGATCAAGAGGGAATAGCCGGCAACGCCATCGGGATTTCGGGCGATACGCGTGAGGACCTTACGATACTCGATGAGTCGAGCGGCGAGCAGTTCCGGTTCGTCTTTCCCGGACCGGCGATGGATGCAGAGGAGTTGAGCCGCGTGATGGACGCGGTGGCCGCATCAAATCCACCGCCGGAATTCATCGTCGCAAGCGGAAGCCTTCCCCCAGGTGCGCCGGTGGACCTCTTCGCCGCGTTGGCGCGGATCGCGAGGCAGCTTGGATCGCGGTTTGTGTTGGATACGTCGGGTCCCGCCTTGAAACGCGCCCTGGACGAAAGGATCTACCTCATCAAGCCCAGTCTTCGCGAGCTGAGCGAGTTGGTCGGAAAGCGATTGGCCACGGAAGATGAATGGCGGAATGCGGCTGTGGAACTCGTCGGATCGGGCAAGGCCGACGTCGTGGCTCTGACGCTTGGCGAACGAGGCGCCTTGCTTGCGACGCACGATGGCGCATTTCGCGCGCCCGGACTTGCCCTAAAAGTCGCCAGCGTCGTCGGGGCGGGCGATTGTTTCTTAGGCGGCATGGTGTCCTCCTTGGCGCGCGGCAATCCGCTTCTCGAAGCCTTTCGACTGGGCGTGGCGGCAGGATCCGCAGCGGTGCAAATGCCGGGAACGGCGCTCTGCGAGAAGAAGGACGTGGATCTCCTCTTGGAGAAAGTTGAGCCGCCGGAACAATGTTTTGCTGTATAAACAAGCTGGAAGAAACGGCACGCGGCAGCCTGATCGCGCCAATCCTGGGAATTCGTGCGAGGTGATATGAGAAGGTCGTCTGTGCCGTATTCGGTTCCAAGAAACATCGAGGCGGATCTTGCTCGCGTTCGCTCCTATTGGGAAGGCTTGCGGCGTGGACAGAACAACATTCCCTTTTGGGATGACCTGGATACTTCCGCGCTGCGGGACCTTGCGGAGAAAGTCATGCTGATCGACGTCTTCGAAAAGCCCGAGCGATACCGCTTCTCGATCGTTGGCCGGCAGATCAATGAACGATACGGTACGGCGATCGCCGGAAAATTCGCCGATGAGATCGAAGCGCGCAATCCGATCGAATACCTGCGGTCCCAGGGCAGCGCCACGGTCGAGCGCGGTGCGCCGACATACTTTCAATGCATTTCCGATGCTGACGCGGAAACCCGCGGCTCGCACTCATATGTAAGAATGCTTTTCCCGATGTGGGGAGAGGGGCATATCGGAATGCTGATGGGTGCAATTTCGTGGATCTAGAACCTGA
>DASQHM010000118.1:0-42425 GCA_035632095.1 Candidatus Cybelea sp.
ATCGCCAATGCCCTCAAAGGTGCCAAGCACCTCTACCTTGCGACCGACCCAGACCGCGAAGGCGAAGCCATTTCCTGGCACGTGCTCCAGGCTCTGGACGAGCGGCGCGCCACCAAGGGCGTGGAGGTCAAGCGGGTCGTCTTCAACGAGATCACCAAGGGCGCCGTGCTTGACGCCATGCGCCACCCGCGCGACTTGGACATGGACCTGGTCAATGCCCAGCAGGCGCGGCGCGCGCTCGACTACTTGGTGGGCTTTACGCTGTCGCCGGTCCTCTGGCGAAAATTGCCGGGCGCGCGCTCGGCCGGCCGCGTGCAATCGGTCGCGCTCAGGCTCATCTGCGAGCGCGAAATCGAAATCGAAGCCTTCAAGCCGCAGGAATATTGGTCGGTCGAGGCCGATTTCCTGACGCCGGAAGGCGGGCGCTTCACGGCGCGGCTGGTATCGGCCGACGGGCGCAAGCTCGACAAGTTCGACTTGAACAACGAAGCCGCCGCGCGGGCCGTCGCCTCCCGCATCGAGGCCGGCGCGTTCAAGGTGACCGACGTCGCGACCAAGCCGACGCGGCGCAACCCCTTCCCGCCCTTCACCACCTCGACCTTGCAGCAGGAAGCTTCGCGCAAACTCGGTTTCTCCGCTAAGCACACCATGCAGATCGCGCAGCGGCTCTATGAAGGTGTCGACATCGGCGGCGAGACGGTCGGCCTCATTACGTATATGCGAACCGACGGCGTGCAGCTCGCCGCGGAAGCCTTGCAGTCGGCGCGGCGCGTGATCTCTCAGGATTTCGGCGACGACTATCTGCCGGAGGGTCCGCGCCAGTACAAGACCAAGCAGAAGAATGCCCAGGAAGCGCATGAAGCCATCCGTCCAACGGATCTCACGCGCCGCCCGGAGCGCATCTCCCGTCATCTCGACGAGGCTCATCGCAAACTTTACGAGCTGATCTGGAAGCGCACCGTGGCGAGCCAAATGGAAGCGGCGCGCCTCGAGCGCACCACCGTCGAAATCGCCTCGGAAAAAGGCGATCTCGGCCTGCGGGCGACGGGAACCGTCGTGCAGTTCCCTGGCTTCCTTCGTCTCTATGAAGAAGGCCACGACGACAAGGCCCGCAACGGCGGCGACGAGGAGGCGGAAGACGATCGCCGTCTGCCGAAAGTCGCGGCCGGCGACGTCTTGACCCGCGAGCAGGTGCGGCCCGAGCAGCATTTCACCGAACCGCCGCCGCGCTACTCGGAGGCCACTCTGGTCAAGCGGCTGGAGGAACTCGGCATCGGCCGCCCCAGCACCTACGCCAGCATCATCTCCGTACTGCAGGAACGTGGCTACGCGCGCATAGAATCGCGGCGCTTCATCCCCGAAGACAAGGGCCGGCTGGTCACCGCGTTTCTGACCGGCTTCTTCGAGCACTTCTTCGATTACGGCTTTACCGCCGACCTGGAAGAGCGCCTCGACGAAATCACCGAGCATCAGATCGACTGGAAGCAGGTGCTGCGCGACTTCTGGCTGCAATTCAGCCGCGCCGCCGAAGCCAAGGGCGTCCCGCCTTCGGTGCTGCTTTCGGTCAAGCAGGCATACGAAAATCTCGACAAGCTGATCGGCTCGCGCTCCGAGGTCATCGACTTCGTCGATCAGGCGCTCGGTCCGCACTTCTTCCCGATCAACGGCGACGGCTACGACCCCCGCGTCTGTCCGACCTGCAAGACCGGACGGCTCGGCATCAAGTTCGGCCGCAACGGCGCCTTCATCGGCTGCAGCAACTATCCCGAATGCCGCCACACCCGGCCGCTTGCCGTGGCCAACGGCGAGAACGGCACCTCGCCCGTCGACGAAGGCCCGAAGCTGCTCGGCCACCATCCGGAGACCGGCGAACCGGTGACGCTCCGCCGCGGCCCGTTCGGTCTCTATCTCCAGCTTGGCGAGGCAAAGGACAAGGAGAAGCCGAAGCGCTGCTCGCTGCCCAAGGCCATCGCGGCGGAGAGCGTGACGCTCGAGATCGCCCTGAAGCTCTTGTCGTTGCCGCGCGTCGTCGGCGATCATCCGGAGACAGGCAAACCGATCACCGCCGGCCTCGGCCGGTTCGGACCTTACGTCGAGCACGAGAAAATGTACGCGCGGCTGGCCTCGGCCGAAGAGGCGATGGACGTCGGCCTCAATCGCGCCGTCACCTTGATCGCCGAGAAGAAGGCGAAAGGCGCAGGCCGCCGGCGCGGGCCGGAGCCGCTGCGCACGCTCGGCAACCACCCCGAGGACGGCCAGCCGATCCAAGTCATGGCCGGACGATATGGGCCTTACGTCAGCCACGCCGGCGTGAACGCCACCATTCCGCAAAGCGACGCGCCCGATACGATCACCATCGAGAGCGCCGTCGAGCTGTTGCGCGAGCGGCTGGCGCGCGGCGCGGTCAAGCGTGCGCCGAAGCGCGCGCCGAAGTCCCCCGCGGAACCGAAGGCGGCCGCCAAGGTCGCGAAATTGCCCAAAGCGCCGAAAGCGCCAAAGGCGCCCAAGGAAAAAGCGGCGCCCAAGCCGCGCAAGGCGGCGGGCGCAGGCCGGGCGTGAGCGAACGGAGCGGCCGGCGGACGCCGCTGCCGAGCAAGCAACAACTCGTCGAGTTCGTGCGCGCCAACCCGGGCAAGGTCGGCAAGCGGGAAATCGCGCGCGCATTCCATATATCCGGCGCCGACCGGCTGTGGCTCAAGAGCGTATTGAAGGAGCTATCCAACGCCGGCGACATCGCGCTCGGCCATCGGCGCCAACTTACGCCGGGCGACACGCTGCCCGAAGTCGCCCTGCTCGACATCACCGGCACCGACATGGACGGCGAGCTGCTGGCCGGCCCGGCGGAATGGAAGAGCGACGGCGCGCCGCCGCGCGTCATCATGGCGCCGGCGGGACGCGATCAGCCGGCGCTCGGCATTGGCGATCGAGTGCTGGCGCGCGTCACGCCCCTGGGCCCGAAGCTCTACGAAGGCAGGCTGATCCGCCGCTTGCAGGCGGCGCCGGACGAAATCGTCGGCGTCTACCGGCAATCGCCGCGCGGCGAAGGCCGCATCCAGCCGGCCGACAAGCGCGCGCGCCACGAGTTCGCCGTGCGGCGCGAGCACTCGGCGGGCGCACTCTCGGGCGAAGTGGTGCTGGCGGAAACCTTGGCCGGGCGCATGCACGGTCTTCGATACGCAAAAGTCAAGGAACGCCTCGGTCGCATCGGCGAGCCGCGGTCCCTCAGCTTGATGGCGGTGCACCGCCACGAAATTCCGACACGCTTCAGCGACGCGGCTCTCGAAGAAGCGGAGGCGGCGCGTCCGGCGAAACTCGCCAAGCGCGACGACCTCGGCGGCCTGCCGCTCGTCTGCATCGATCCGGAAGACGCGCGCGATCACGACGACGCGGTCTTCGCCGAGCCCGACGCGGATGCGAAGAACGTGGGCGGCTGGCATGTCGTCGTCGCTATCGCCGATGTCTCCTGGTATGTGCGGCCTGGCAGCGGGCTCGATCGCGATGCGCGGCTGCGCGGCAACTCGGTTTACTTTCCGGATCGCGTGGTGCCCATGTTGCCGGAAGCGCTCTCCGCCGATTTGTGCTCGCTGGTCGAAGGCGAGCCGCGCGCCTGCCTCGCCGCGCATATGTGGTTCGACGCGGACGGCAACAAGCTCCGCCACCGTTTCGTGCGCGGCCTGATGCGAAGCCGCGCCACCCTCACCTACGCGCAAGCGCAGGACGCCCACGACGGACGGCACGACGCCGCAACGCGACCGCTCATGGACACGGTCATTAAGCCGCTCTACGGCGCGTATCGGGCCATGCAGAAGGCGCGCGACAAGCGCCAGCCGCTCGCCATCGACTTGCCGGAGCGCAAGGTCCTGCTCGGTGAGGACGGCTACATTCGCGCCGTCGTGCCGCGCGAACGTTTCGACAGCCACCGGCTGATCGAGGAGTTCATGATCCAGGCGAACGTGGCGGCGGCGGAGACCCTCGAGGCCATGCGCCAGCCCTGCATGTACCGCGTGCACGAGGAGCCCGCTGTAGATCGTGTGGAAGCGCTCCGTACGTTTCTGGAGACCCTCGACCTGAGACTTGCAAAGGGTCAGCGGCTCACGGCCGCGCAGTTCAATCGCGTGCTGGCGCGGGTCGCCGGCACGCCGCATGAGCACCTGGTCAACGAGGTCGTGCTGCGCGCCCAGGCGCAAGCCGTCTACAGCCCGGAAAACATCGGCCATTTCGGCCTGCATCTGCGGCGTTACGCGCATTTCACCTCGCCGATCCGCCGCTACGCCGATCTGCTGGTGCATCGCGCACTGGTCACCGGCGGGCGCCTCGGCGAAGGCGGCTTGTCGCAGTTCGACGTGGAAAACTTCGAGGCCACGGCCGAAATCATTTCGGCAACGGAGCGGCGCGCCATGACAGCCGAACGCGAAGCGCTCGACCGCTTCACCGCCGCCTTCATGTCGTCGCGCATCGGTGCCGAATTCGGCGGACGGATATCGGGCGTGACGCGCTTCGGCCTATTCGTGAAGCTGGACGAAACCGGAGCCGACGGCCTCATTCCGATCTCGACCCTCGGCACGGAATTCTTCGAGCACGACGAAAAGCGTCACGCGCTGGTCGGAAAGCGCAGCGGCACGACTTATCAGCTCGGGCAACGGCTGGAGGTGCGCTTAAGCGAGGCCGATCCGGTCACGGGCGGACTGAAATTCGATCTGATCGGCGGGGGTGGCGCTTCGCGAAAGCGGGCGGGCGCGATTTCAGGCAGCCGCGGCAAGAAACCTAGAAATGGTAGCCGAGGGTCACGCCGGTAAAGTACTGCGTCACGCCGCTTTGGCCCTCGCCATCGCCGCCGGCCCCGGGCTCGGTCACAAGCTGGCGCGCGCCGGCAAATCCGGTCAGGTTCCAGCCTTCGAGAATGCGCCAGTTGACCGAGGCGCTGGCGCTCAGATCGTGCAGCGACGTCGCCGAGTTGGCCCCGCGCGCGGCCGACGATTGGCTGCCCAAGGGACCGATGCCGTTCATTCCGCCGAGCGTGACGCGCGGCCCGATGGTCAGGCTGACGTCCGAGGCGAGTTTCGCGCCGTAACCGAACGCGAGCTCGAGCTGCGTGCCGCCGCGTTGGTTGGAGAGGTCTTGACGCGCATCCGCCGACAAGCGCCAGCGGTCATAACTGTATTCGGCAAAGGCGCCGACTTCGCCGCTCGCCGTGTTCCAGCCCAGGGCTTTGCCGAGCATGAAGGTGCCGGATGATCCGCCAAGTGCGGCTCCAGGCGCGGCACCCGCCAAAGTTCCGATGCGAAGGCCGTTATGCTGATAGAGGTCGACGCCGACGTCTTCACGGCCGCTGAACAGGTTTCTCTCCGCCCCGAGGGCATCCTGGCGCCGATCTTCGGGCGGCGCGATATTCGGCGTCACCGATCCGGAGACCGACGCCGCATCGGCGGCGCCCGACAACCGCACCGAATGGCCGGCGGGCGATTGATCGAGCGACGTGCCGACACTCTGCGCCCAAGCGCTAGCCGCTGCCGTCAAAGCCAGGGCGACACCAAGCAGAGTTCGCACGATGATTGATCGAGGCAACATGAATTTCGACCACATGGCGGGAAGAAAACCGCCGATTTCGAAGGCGCCGCGGAAAACGAGAAACTCTAGGCGCGTGGGGCTAAAATATCAAGTCGGAATAACGGTTAACGGCCATTTCCGCAGAGTTTATGGAGGTTTATCCAGAGTCTGGCAGCGAGACTCGCGGAGCTGACTTGCGTGCCGTCCCGTTGCACAGCCGCGCCGCCCGGTTCAGGCTCCGCCCGCGAGCGAAACCTCGAAGCAAAGCTCCATGCCGGTCACATACGCGACGCCCCCGCCCGGGGCTGAATTCGATGTCGAGCGGCCACTCGGCCAGGCCATGCGCCGAGGCTTCGCTTGCCGTTGCCCGCGCTGCGGTGTGGGCCAAATTTTCGACGGCTATGTGAAGGTGAACCCGACCTGCGCATCGTGCGGGCTCGAATTGCACTTCCAGCGCGCCGACGACGCGCCGCCCTATTTCACCATTGTGATCGTCGGCCACATCGTGGTGCCGGGAATGTTGCTGTTGGAGCAGCATTCCCATCCGCCCGCGTGGGTGCATTACATCCTCTGGCTGCCGCTCGCCCTGGTGCTAAGCTTGGTGCTGCTGCCGCGGATCAAGGGCGCTTTGATCGGATTTCAATGGGCGCGGCGCATGCACGGCTTTGGGATGGCTGAAGCGGGCGACGACGTTCCTGCGGCAACTGGACTTCGCGCACCGCCGGGTGCACCCTAGCGCCCTTTTTGCAAGATAACGACCCGACGCTTTCCATGAACGAATCCGTCTTCAAGGGACCTGCGGTGCGGCCGCGGGACGCCGCCACGCTGATCCTGTATCGCAAGAGCCGGGAAGCGGTCGAAATTCTCATGGGCGAACGCCACGGCGGTCACTCGTTCATGCCGAACCGCTACGTATTCCCGGGCGGGCGGGTGGATGTGAGCGATTGGCGGGTCCGCGCGGCCGGCGAGTTGCGCCCCGCCGTCGCCCGGCGCCTCGCCGTTGCGGCGACGCCGACGCGCGCCCGCGCTCTTGCCGCGGCGGCGATCCGGGAAACCTTCGAGGAAACCGGTCTCGTTGTCGGCCGCAGCGATCCGCGCCCGCATCTTGCCGTGCCGGAAAACTGGCGCGCCTTTTTTTCCATGGGCTATGCCCCGGCCCTCGACGTGCTCGACTATGCGGTTCGCGCGGTGACGCCGCCGTATCGGCCGAAGCGATTCAACGCGCGGTTCTTCGTCGCCGATGCCGGTCATGCCGAAGGCACGCTCAAGGGCAGCGGCGAATTGCTCGATTTGCGCTGGATCCCGGTGGCCGATGCGCTGAAGCTGGAATTGCCGAGCATCACGGCCGTGGTCCTGCAACAGATCGCGACCCTCATCGACCGCCGACCCGGCGAAGACCGGCCGGTGAAGCTCTACCGCTATTTGCGCGGCAAACATACATACGGCGAAGAGTAGGCATCGATGGGCGCAGACTCGCAGGCAGCACGGCCGCGTCCCGCCCGCCCGCGCGACGCCGCGAGTCTCATTCTGTTCCGGCGCACCGCGGGCGGCATAGACGTGCTGATGGGGCGCCGCGCGAAGAAGCATAAGTTCCTGCCCGACGTCTATGCGTTTCCCGGTGGCCGTCTCGATGCCGCGGATTTGTTGGCGCGTCCCTCGCGCCCGCTTCGGGCCGACGTGGTGCGGCGAATGACCGACCATTGTTCGGCTTTGCGCGCCCAGGCGCTGGCTATCGCTGCCGTGCGCGAGGCGCATGAGGAGACCGGCCTCATGCTCGGCGAAACGCGGGACGGAGCGCTTCTCCCCGACCTCGCCGCGCTCGACTATTTGGCGCGAGCGATCACGCCGAGCCAAAGCCCGATCCGCTTCCATGCGCGATTCTTCTTCGCCGATGCATCCGCTGCCCGAGGCCGGCTCGGCGGCAGCGGCGAGTTGATCGACCTCGACTGGCGGCCCACCAGCGAGGCCTTGCGGCTGCCGCTGGCGGACGTCACCGAGTTCATCCTGGCGGAAATCGGCCGTCGGCTCGGCGAGGGCGGCGCGAACATGCCTGCGGCACTCTGGGGCCACGTGAACGGCCGGCCGCGCGTGCGCCGTGGCTGACGCGGCGCTCAGCGCCGGCGACCGGCGATGGAGCCTGGCGGCGGTGATCGCCGCCATCGCCGTCTTCGGCCTCGGCATCGGACTGACCGCGCCGCTCCTGTCGCTACACCTGGAGGCGCACGGCACGGATGCAACGCTGAACGGATTGAACGCGGCCGTCACGTTCGTCGGGGTGATCATCGGCGCCCAACTGACACCCTGGTGGGTTCGCCGCCTGGGCCTTAGGCGCTTTATGCTCGCCTGCCTCGCCATCGATGCCTGCCAGTTCTTCCTGTTGAAGATTTTCGACGACGTCTACGTCTGGTTCCCGCTCCGGCTGATGCTCGGCATAGTCGGTTCGAGCCTGTTCACGGCGTCGGAAGCCTGGATCAGCGCCATCGCAGGCGACGAAACGCGCGGGCGCGTCATCGGGATATACGCCGCCGTCCTGTCGGCTGGCTTCGCCGTCGGACCGTTGCTGTTGTCGCTCACCGGCATCGAGGGCTGGGCGCCGTATATTCTGAACGCGGTCATTTCCGGGATTGCGGCCATACCGGTGCTTCGCGCCGGCGGATTGGCGCCGACCTTCGAAGCCGCCACGCGGTTCGGCACGGTGACGTTTATTCGGCGAGCGCCGCTGATCGCTTTCGCGGTGGCGCTGTTCGGCGTCTTCGAAACCGCAACCCTGTCGCTGATGCCGGTTTGGGGCGTGCGCGTCGGTTTGAGCCAGTCGCTGGCGGCCGCATCGGTTACCGCGGTCTATTTCGGCGCGATCGCGCTGCAGGTGCCGATCGGCTGGCTCTCGGACCATGTTCGGCGCATCAAAGTGCTGCAGATTTGCGCGGGCGTTTCCGTGATCGGCGGAGCGCTCTTGCCGGCCCTCGGCGGACGGCCCGCGGCGATCATGGCCGTGCTGTTCATTTGGGGCGGCATCACCAACGGCATCTACGCCATTTCGCTTTCCATGGTCGGCGATCGATTTCGCGGCCCCGACCTGGTGGCGGCCAATGCCGCCTTGATCGTCACCTACGGCTTCGGCTCGCTCGTCGGACCGGCGCTCGGCGGGGTGGCCATGGACTTGTGGAACCCGCACGGCATGACGGCGGCGATCGCCTTGGTCTTCGCCCTGTTCCTCGCCGCTTCGGTGTTCGTCGCGCGCCGGAAAGATGCAGCGCCATGAAGCGGCGCCGCGCCTCTTGACAGCCGTCGCCGCCCGGCTATGTTCGCCGCCTCACGCCGCCGCGTTTCGGGATTCAAGGAGCCTCGGTCATGGCCAAGCCTGCCACCGTGAAGATCAAGCTGGTGTCCAGCGCCGGCACTGGGTTTTTCTATGTCGCCTACAAGAACCCGCGCACGAAAACCGAGAAGCTGGTCATGAAGAAGTATGACCCGGTGGCCCGCAAGCACGTCGCCTTCAAGGAATCCAAGATCAAGTGATCCGGTAGGATTCCGCTCTGAGTCTCTGATCTAGCTAAATTTTATCGAACGCCCGGGTTATGCGCCGGGCGTTTGGCGTTTCTAGGCTGCAATGTTGACCCGATTGCGCCCGTCGCGTTTTGCGGCATAGAGGGCGTCGTCCGCCCGTTTGATCAGGGCATCGGAAGTTTCGCCCGGCGCCCAATGGGCCACGCCCACCGAGCAGGTCACGGTCAGCGCAAGGTCCCCGCCCTTGGCGATGAACGGCTCCTCGGCCACATGACGGCAGAGGCGGTCCGCCACTACTTGCGCGCCGGCCAGGTCGGTTTCCGGCATGACCACGACGAATTCCTCGCCGCCGAAACGGCAGGCCATGTCGATGCCGCGCACGCTTCGGCTGATCCGCGCCGCAAACTCCTTCAACACTTCGTCGCCGACGGCATGGCCGTGACTGTCGTTGACCGCCTTGAAATGATCGATATCGAGCATCAGGACCGAAAGGCTGCGCCCATGGTGGGCCGCGCGAGCAATCAACGTGTCGATGTGGCTGGTCATGTAGCGACGATTGTACAGACCGGTCAGGGCGTCGGTGACGGCCATCGCCATGGAGCGATGGAAGTTGGCGCGCAGGCGATCCTGATAGCGCTTGCGGCGGACCTGGGTGCGGCACCGCGCCACCAATTCGTTGCGATCGATCGGGCGCAATAGATAGTCGTTGACGCCGAGCTCCAGTCCCTTGGCCAGGCGCTTGCGCTCGCTCTCTTCCACGAGGATGAGGATCGGCACCTGCCGGGTTTCCTCGAACGTGCGGAGTTGCGAACAAAGACGCAGGCCATCCGTTTCCGCCAGCATCGTGCTGACGATGATCAGGTCGTAGTCGCCGCCGCGCGCCAGCACGGCGACTTCCGCCGGGTCGTGACCGACCTGCACCATGAATTGCGGTCCCAGCGCGCGCACGATCTTGTCCGCGTCGGCGCCGGCGTTCTCGGCCACCAGGATGCGTCCGTCGCGAATGTCCTGTCCGGTCTCGGCCGCCGCAGCCTCCGTCACGCCGAGCGTATGCGACGTCTCTTCGCGCAGCCGTAGCTCGTCCGTCATCATCTTCAAGCGGATGAGCGAGCGCACGCGGGCGAATAGAGCAAGGTCGTCAACCGGTTTGGTGAGGAAATCGTCGGCGCCCGCTTCGAGGCCGTGGACGCGGTCCGTCGGCTCGCTGAGCGCCGTGACCATGATCACCGGGATATGCGCCGATTTCGGATCGGCCTTGAGCCGTCGGCAGACTTCGAAGCCGTCCATGCCGGGCATCATCACGTCGAGCAGGATCAGGTCCGGGTTGTCCTTCTGGACCTTGTCCAGCGCCTCGAACCCGTCGTGCGCAGTGATGACGTCGAAATACTCGGCCGTAAGTTTGGCCTCGAGCAGCTTGACGTTCGGCAGGATGTCGTCGACGACCAGAATTCGGGCCGACATGGGTACTCAGTCGAGGAAGCGCCGAACCGTCTCGATGAATTTTCCGACCGAGATTGGCTTGGCGATGTAGGCCTCGCAACCGCCCTCCCGCATCTTTTCTTCATCGCCCTTCATGGCGAAGGCGGTTACGGCGACCACAGGAATGGAACGCAACGTCTCGTCTTCCTTGATCCACTTGGTGACTTCGAGGCCCGATACCTCCGGCAATTGAATGTCCATCAGAATAAGGTCGGGACGATGCTGCCGCGCCAACGCGAGCGCTTCCATGCCGTCTTTGGTTTGCAGGGTTTGATAGCCGTGAGCGTCGAGCAGATCATGAAACAGCTTCATGTTCAGCTCATTGTCTTCAACGATGAGTACGGTCTTGCTCATGCGCTGGCTTTCTGCTGCGGCACTCGGCATTACGTGCAACTTCCCCCGGAAAGCGCCCCTGTCATTTACGCAGCGCCAGTGGACCCTTACTAGCACCACGAGCGCCCCCGGCCAATAGGCGATGGCAATTCGCCTTGTCTTGTCTCTAATTTCACACCGCAGCCTTAACAATTAGTTACCCGCATAACGAGTGTATATTTCCGCCGGTGGAACCGTGACTTAAGCTACAGTTGTGTCATGCCGCGACATACGCCGATCACTCGCGATACCGCCGAAACCTTGGCACTGCGCGCGCTTGCGCATATAGCCTCGGACGAGCGCACATTGCAGAGGTTGCTCGCTCTGACCGGTATGAGAGCGGAGGATGTGCGCGCGCGTGCATCCGACCCTGCGTTTCTCGCTGGCGTTTTGGATTTTCTGCTCGGCAACGAGGCCGACCTGTTGTCGTTTTGCCAGGCCATAGATGTAGAACCGACCCTGCCCGCACGCGCGCGGCGCTTGCTGCCGGGCAAAATGGGCGAGTAGACGCGAACGTGGCCGAGGAACTTCATCCCGATGTGGCGTCCCAAATCGACGCGCTCGATCTCGTCAAGGGCCGGCCTCTCATCGTCAGCGACGCGGACGAGGTGTTGTTCGCCTTCATGGCCGGCTTCGAGCGCCACCTCGAGGCCAGCGATCTCTATTTTCACTGGGGCTCGTACGCACTCACCGGCAACGTCCGCCGACGCCACGATGACGAGCCGTTGAGCGGCGAGGCCGTGCGCGAGGTGCTGGCGAGGTTCTTCGCTTCGGAAACGGAAAGCCTCGATCCCGTTCCCGGCGCAGCCGATGCGCTCAAGGCGCTGTCCGCGCGCGCGCAGATCGTCGTGCTATCGAACGTGCCGCTCGATCAGCGCGATGCGCGCCGCCGCGCCTTGGCGCGCCACGGCATGGACTATCCGCTGATCGCCAATATCGGCGGCAAGGGCGAAGCCGTGAGGGCCCTGGAGGCTCGGGTCGAGGCGCCGGTGGTCTTCCTCGACGACATCCCGCGGCAACACACGTCCGTGCGAGGATCGGCCGCTGCGACGCTATGCGTGCACCTCGTCGCCGATCCGCGCCTGGCGAAGCTTCTCGGGCAGGCGGACGACAGCGACCATCGCGTCGACAACTGGCCGGACGCGCGCGCGTGGATCGAGGCGGCTCTCGACCGGCTCGGCTACTAGCCCCTTTTGCGCCGCTTCGCCTGCGGCAAACCGAAGCTCGAGCCGGCCAGCGAGCGCGGATCGCGCAGCGGCCAACGGCCCTGCTCCGCCGCCGCCAGAAAGCGCTCCATCTCCGCATTGAAGGCGTCGGGCTCTTCCAGATTGATTGCGTGACCGGTGTTCGGCGCGATCCATAGCCCGGCCCGCGGCAGCGTCCGCTTCAAATACAGATTGGCTTCTAGGCACGGCTCGTCCTCGTCGCCGATCGCCAGCAGAACCGGCAGCGTCAGCTTGCGGAGCTTGCGCTCCATGTCGTAGAGCGACGGCCTTCTCGCCTGATATCCGCGCAAGGTCATGGCCGATCCGATAGCCGAATGCTCCGCAAGATGCTTGCGGAATTCCTCCCAGCCGCGGCGATCCTTGTTCTGCAACTGCACGCGGGTCGGCCCCACCGCCATGCGGGCCGCGCCCTTCGCCATGCCGTCGCGCTCCAAACCCGCCGCAGCGAGCGTCGAATCGCGCTGGAACTGCCGCCGCAGCGACGGCGGCGCGCCGGAGCCGGCGCCGGCAACCAGCAGCGATGCCGCCTTGCGCTCATGCCGCAGGCCGAAGTGCAGCGCCGCGAAACCACCCATGCTCAAGCCGACCACGTGGGCCTTGGCGATGCCGAGGTGCTTCATCACATGCGCTGCATCGTCTGCGGCATGGGCCTGGCTGTAAGCGCCGAGAGCGCGCGGCACGTCCGACGGCGGATATCCGCGCGCATTGAACGTCACGCAACGGTAGCGGCGGGAGAAGTGGCGGACCTGCGGTTCCCAGCTCCGGCAGTCGCCGGCGAATTCGTGGACGAAGATTATGGGAAAGCCGCGGCCGGTGGTTTCGTAGTAGAGCTTGACGCGGCCCGCCTGCGCGAACGGCATGGTATCCCCCCAATCTCGTTGTCCGGCCCTCAATATATATCGGGCACGAAGCGCTGGCTCGATTTCTTCGGACGCTTGTAGCCTTCGTCGTGCTGACGCGGCGGCAGAGGATACTTGATCGGCACCATGTCGCGATAAGGAATCTGCTGCAAGAGATGCCGGATGCAATTCAGGCGCGCGCGCTTTTTGCTGTCGGCGTCGACCACGAACCACGGGCTTTGATCGCGGTCGGTATGCTTGAACATCTCGTCCTTGGCCTTGGAGTATTCCACCCAACGCCCGCGCGCCTCGAGATCCATCGGGCTCAGCTTCCAGCGCTTGAACGGGTTCTGCATGCGCCCAAGGAAACGCTGTTCCTGTTCCGCGTCGCTGACCGAGAACCAGTATTTGATCAGATGGACGCCGGCGCGGATCAGCATGTCTTCGAACGGCGGGCAGCTTTCGAGAAACTCGCGGTATTCCTCGTCGGTGCAAAAGCCCATCACGCGCTCGACGCCGGCGCGGTTGTACCAGCTTCTATCGAAAAGCACGATTTCGCCGCGCGCCGGAAGCTCGGACACGTAGCGCTGAAAGTACCATTGTCCCTTTTCGCGCTCCGTCGGCACGCCGAGCGCCACAATGCGGCAGATGCGCGGATTGAGCGGCTGCGCAATGCGCTTGATGACGCCGCCCTTGCCGGCGGCGTCACGTCCCTCGAACAGCACCGCTATCTTAAGCCCGCGGAAGCGCACCCACTCCTGCAGCTTGATGAGCTCGAATTGGAGGTGGGCCAGTTCCTCGACGTAATCGTATTTCTTTGGAGGCTTGCGGAGCTTCGGCCGGCCGGTGACGCGCCACGCCTGCTCGATTTCCAGGCTCTCCGTGGCGGTGCTCAGCACTTCCTTCTTGGGCGCATCCGGTTTCGAGCGTTTGTGCTTCGACTTGTCCCGCTTTGCCATCGTCCGCCCTCCCTCGATCCGGCGCCGGCGCACCGCGCCGGGTGCGGCACGCCATGACATGCCGATTATCATCCGCCAACGCTGGCGGCAAGAACCGCCGGCTTGCTATCGTACGGCCGGAGCGACGGATATGCGCATCGGCATCGACCTCGGCGGCACTAAGATCGAAGCGATCGCGCTCGCGGACGATGGGCGCGAGTTGGCCCGGCGGCGCATCCCCACGCCCGTCGGCGACTATGCGGCGACCTTGGCTGCGATCGTTTCCCTGGTGGGAACCGTCGAGCGCGAACTCGGCCAACGGGGGTCGATCGGCATCGGAATTCCGGGCGCCATTTCACCCGCTACCGGCTTGGTCAAGAATGCCAATTCCACGTGCCTCATCGGCCAACCGCTGGAACGGCACATAACGCAAGCGCTCGGCCGCTCCGTGCGCATCGCGAACGATGCCAATTGTCTCGCCCTTTCCGAATCCGCCGACGGCGCCGGCGCGGGCGTCGATGTGGTGTTCGCCGTGATTATCGGGACCGGCGTCGGCGCCGGCATCGCCGTATCCGCGCGGGTGCTGACCGGCCGGAACGCCATCGCCGGCGAATGGGGCCACAACGCCATGCCCTGGCCGGAACGGGACGAGTGGCCCGGGCCGCGATGCTATTGCGGCCGTGACGGTTGCATCGAAACGTTCCTGTCCGGTCCGGGCTTGTCCGCGGACCATCGGCGCGTCACCGGGCGGCTGCTCGCCGCGGACGAATTGGCCGGGGCCGCGGCAGCCGGCGATGCGAAGGCCGAAGCGACGCTGCAACGCTACGAAGGCCGCCTGGCCAAGGCGCTCGCAAGCGTGATCAACGTACTTGATCCGGACGTCATCATTTTGGCCGGCGGCCTCAGCAATATGGAACGGCTTTACGCCAACGTGCCGGAACTCTGGTCGAAGCACACATTTTCCGATGTCGTCGTGACCCCGTTGGTCAGGGCGCGGCACGGTGATTCTTCCGGCGTGCGCGGCGCGGCCTGGCTCTGGCCCACGGAAAGCAGCGGATCATGACCGGCCTCTGCCGCGACTGCTTTGCCCGGTCGGACGGCGGGGACACGCGCTGCGCCGATTGCGGCTCGCCCCGCATTCGCCGGCACGACGAGCTCTGCGAGCTTTCCATCGCTCATATCGACTGCGATGCGTTCTACGCGGCAATCGAGAAGCGCGATGACCCGAGCCTGCGCGACAAGCCGGTGATCGTCGGCGGCGGGAAACGCGGTGTCGTTTCGACAGCGTGCTATGTGGCGCGCCTCTACGGCGTTCGTTCGGCCATGCCCATGTTCAAGGCCCTTAAGGCGTGCCCCGACGCGGTCGTCATCCGTCCCCGCATGAGCAAATACGCCGAAGTCGGACGCCAGGTGCGCAAGCTGATGCAGGAGCTGACGCCTCTGGTCGAACCGCTGTCGCTCGACGAGGCTTTTCTCGATCTTTCCGGCACCGAGGCGCTGCACCGCATGCCGCCGGCGGAGACCTTGGCGCGGCTGGCGCTGCGCATTGAGCGGGAGATCGGCATCACGGTTTCCATCGGCCTGAGCTATTGCAAATTCCTGGCGAAGCTCGCCTCGGAGCTGGACAAGCCGCGGGGATTTGCTGTCATCGGCCGCGCCGAAGCCGTTGAATTTCTGGCGCAACGCCCCGTCGCCAGCATTTGGGGTGTCGGCAAGGCGTTGCAGGCGAAACTCGCAGACGATGGCATCACCGTAATCGGTCAGCTCCAGCATGCGGATGAAACCGAGCTCATGGCCCGTTACGGGTCCATCGGCCTCAGGCTGGCGCGCTTCTCGCGCGGCATCGACGGGCGCCGGGTCGACCCGGACGGCGAGCCGAAAAGCATATCCGCCGAAACCACGTTCGAGAGCGACGTCCGATCCAAGGCAGGTCTCGAATCGGAGCTTTGGCCGCTCTGTGAAACGGTGTCTTACCGCCTGAAAAAATCGGCACTTGCCGGCGGAACCTTAACCCTCAAGCTGAAGAGCGCCGATTTCAAGATTCGCACCCGCCGGACCAAGCTGATCGCTCCGACGCAGCTTGCCGATGCGCTGTTCCGGCAGGCTCGCCCCTTGCTGGCGCGCGAGGCCGACGGCACCGCCTATCGGCTCATCGGCATCGGCGCTTCGGATTTCTCCGAAGCGGCTCTCGCCGATCCGGCCGACCTGCTCGATCCCGGAGCGCGACGGCGCGCCGACGTGGAGCGCGCCATGGACAAGGTGCGTGAGAAATTCGGCCGTGACGCCATAAACAAAGGCCGCGGGCTCGCGCCACGCCGCTAGCGCCCGGTCAGCAGCCGTGCTCGGGCAGCAGATCGAGGCGGGTGAGCGTGCCCTTCATGGCATAGTCGCCGTAGTCAAGCACCAGGTCGCCGCTGACGCCGTTGGCGAAAAGCCGAAACGAGATCTGGTATTCCGGCGTCTCGGCTTTGGTGAGCAACGGGAAATAGGCGATATGCACCGGCCAGGACCGCACGCCGGCGAGCGGCTTTAGAACGCCCTCGCTCGCGTTCACCGGCTCGAACGGCTTACCGATGTAGCCTCCGGTCTCGTAGAGGCCGTCGTCGCCCGATCCGTCGAAGACGCGGACCGGCAGCATGAGCTGCCCGGCCATGGCGCCGCGGATGAGCGTTTCGAGGTGCTCATTCGGGAACACGGTGCGCGGCGGCAGGACCATGTGTTTGCTCTTCGGCTTGGTGAAGCGGGCGTGCCCGCCCTTCAACCCCGCGTCCGTATCGGCGCTGCCGATGTATTCTTCCTCGGTCTCGCCGTTGATGTCGTTCTTCAAGCTGAAGCGGAAGCGCCTGCCGTCGTGGGATTCCCACGACGTGGTGGTGAAGTCGCTGATGAGGTCATTGTCCTCGTCGTTGGTCATTTCGGTGTGAATGCGCTGGTTCAGCGTGTAGCCGTCGCAGACGTTCTGAAATTCCATGACCAGCCGGCCGCGCAGGCTGACGACGGAGCCGGACGGATCGGGGCGGTCAAGCGTGAGTTCGTAGACGGCGCGATGGGAGGCGAGTTTCAGCGGCTCAATCGCCCCCGCGCCAACGGCAACCAGGCTCCCCGCGGCCGCAAGGCCCGCGAGGACGAGAAAACGCAGCAACATTCCAGCTAACTCCAGCGTGCCAGCCCACGTTGGAGCCATACTACATCATTGTTGCGTTGCGAAAAGCGGCGCAATGCCGCAATGCCGAGGATGTGTGGCCATGGTGCAGGCATTTGAATAAGAAAGCGTATCCGCCGCAACGGTGGACGCTCGATTGCCCGCGCGATATTACTGGGCGGCACCAGCGACCTTGAGGAAAGCCGTGGCCGAGAAGCCGACGATCCTGCTGACGCGCCGCCTGCCGCGAGCCGTCACCGAACGCGCGATGCGCGACTATCGCGCCCTGCTGAACCCCGAAGACCGGATACTCGGCGACGATCTGCCGTCTCGCGCCGAGGGCTGCGACGGCCTGCTTGTGTGTTCGAGCGAGAAACTGACCGACGCCATGTTGGGCCGGTTACCGGGCAGCGTGCGCATCGTCGCGACATTCTCCGTCGGATACGAGCACATCGATGTCGCCGCCGCGAGGAAGCGCGGCATCCGCGTCACCAATACGCCCGATGTCCTGAACGACGCGACTGCCGACATGGCCATGCTGTTGATGCTGGCCGCCTCGCGCCGTGCCCACGCGGGCGATGCCACGGTCCGCGAGGACCGCTGGAAAGGCTGGCACGCACTGATGCTGCTCGGCATGCAACTGACCGGAAAGCGGCTCGGCATTCTCGGCTACGGCCGCATCGGCCGCGCCGTAGCGCGGCGCGCGCGCGGCTTCGGCATGGAAATCCACTACCACAGCCGCAACCGGCTGGCGCCGGAGCAGGAAAATGGCGCCGTCTACCACGGCGATGCGCAGTCGCTGCTGCGGGCCAGTCAGTTCCTCTCGCTGCATTGCCCCTCGACGCCGGAGACACGGGGCTTCCTCAACGCCGAACGCATAGCGTTGCTCCCTGACGGCGCCGTGGTCGTCAACACCGCGCGGGGCGACGTGATCGAGGACACGGCGCTGATAGCGGCGCTCAAATCCGGGAAGGTCTTTGCGGCGGGCCTCGATGTCTTCGCCGGCGAGCCGGCCATCAATCCGGGATACCGTTCGCTCGACAACGTGTTCCTGATGCCGCACCTCGGCAGCGCCACGGTCGAGACCCGCGACGCCATGGGCTTTTGCGCGCTCGACAACCTCGATGCTTTTTTCGCCGGCCGCACGCCGCCCAACGCTCTCACCTGAAGCAATTCGGCACATTGCGCCGGTATCAGCCCGGCAAATCCTGCCGCTTGCGCCCGTGAGGCGGCAGCCTTTGCCACGCGTCGAAGGCGTATAGTTACTGGATTCGCAGGTTTAGCCGCTTGGCATGCGGCTTGCTTTCTCCCTATGGCTATTGGAACACACGACGAGTCCGCCCCCAAAGGCGTCGCTGTCGAGGGAGAGAGACCGATGAGTCCGCCGCTTGCCCTGGCCTATGAGCTCACGCCCGAGCTCAATCCGTTTGTCGCCGAGATCGGCACGCGGCTCATGCGGAGCTTTCGCTCCGGCCCCGTCGATGCCGATCGCATGGCGCTGATCGAGAAGATGCTGGCCTTCGCCGCGACGGCCGAACAGCAGCTTGCCGAGCAACAGCAGCGCATCGCCCAGCTCGAATGGATGTCCCTGACCGACGAGCTCACCGGACTGCCCAACCGGCGCGGCTTCCAGGACTACCTTCGCCGCACGCTCGCGACCGCGCAGCGCCACGGCGAATCCGGCGTGATGGCCTATGTCGATCTGGACAATTTCAAGGACATCAACGACCGCCACGGCCATGAGGTCGGCGATGCGGCATTGCGACACGTCGCCGATATCCTTTCCGAGAACTTGCGGGCGTCGGATTTCGTGGCCCGCCTGCACGGCGATGAGTTCGCGCTCGTTCTGGTGCGGACGGGCGCGGCCCAGGGCGCCATGCGCGCCCGGCTGCTGCAGCGAATGATCCACGACGCGCCGCTGAACTACGGCGCCATGACGCTCAAGATCGAAGCGAGCTTCGGAATTGCCGCCTATGGCCGCGAGACCGAGCCGTCCGACCTGCTGCGCCGCGCCGACCGAGCCATGTACGAGGAAAAGCGCGCCCGCCTGCATCTCGCCCGGCTTGGCGGCGCGGCGGAATAGCAATCCGCGTCAAATCGCCAGCGTGAAAAGCTCCGTGGTCCCGCGCACGCCGCGCAATTCGTGACGGCCGAGCGACAGCAGTCTGCCGCGGCATTTGTTCGCTGCGTCGTGAAAGCGGTCGGAGATCAAGAGGTTCTGCCCGAGTTCCTTGCACAGCAATTCGATGCGCGACGCTTCGTTCACCGCCGGGCCGATGACCGTAAAGTCGAGGCGCGTCTCGGTACCCACATTGCCGTAGAGCACTTCGCCGATGTGCAGCGCGATATCGAGCTGGGTCGCCGGCAATCCCGCCGCATTCCGCTTCGCGTTCAAAGCTTCTACGGCGCCAAACGCTTCTTGCGCGGCGTCGAGCGCCGTGGCGCAGACATCAGACCGCGATTCCGTCCCGATTCCGAAGGTCGCGAGCAATCCGTCGCCGAGGAATTTCAAGACTTCCCCGCCGCGTTTCACCACCGGCTGCGCCATGCAGTCGAAATACTCGTCGAGCATGGCGACGACGACCTCACCCGGCTCCGTGTCGGCGATGCGGGTGAAGTCGCGCAAGTCCGCGTAGAAGAGCACGGCTTCCACGCTTTGCACCTTGCCGCGCTGGATCACGCCGCTGGTGACGCGCGCGGCCGGGTCCTTGCCCAGATAGGTGGCAAGCAGGCTTTGCCCGATCATGCCCATGGTTCCGCCCTTGAGCGCCAGCGCGAAAATCGGCACGTAGCGATCGAGCAGCGCCAGGTCCGCGTCCGTGAACCCGTTGGGCCGGTCCGTCGCGAACGAAACCGCCAACCCGAGCTGGCCGGCCTCCGAGGGATGCGTCCGGTCCGAAATATCAACCGGGACCGAACTGAAGCTGAAAAGCAACCCGTACCAATCCGTGCAGCCGCTGGCTTTCAGCTCGATCAGGACCGGGGATTTCAATTCCGCATCCGAAGCGTCAAGACTTTGGCGGCGGCGGTAATTGTGCTCGCGGATCATGGTGGCGAAGGGGCTGTTCTGCCAAACCGGGCTCGCAATATCCGCATGAGCGAAGCTCATCAGCGGAGTCGCTCCGGTCTTCCGGCCCCAAAAGTATGAATAGGCACGCACGAGCGGATGAAGCGTGCTCAGCCCGACAAAGACCCGCTCGATGGCGCAGCCCGCCGCGTTCAACCGCCGGCAGAACGTGTCGACCACCTGGTCCATGGGCCGGTTGAGCAATCCGGATTCCGACAGCCAGACGCCCAGATCGGCCAAATCATCGGCGGGTTGATCGCGCAATGCGCTCCGGGATGGGACGGCTTCGTTCATTGCCTCACCGTGTGACGATCCGCATGGTGATATAGGGCATTTTCCGCCGGATTACATCGCCCCATTCGCCCTATTCGGCGGCAACGGCCGGCCGTATAACGCGCGCTCCAGGCCAAAGCTCGGCCCGCGTGCGCTCGTATTGGGGCGGATACGCGGCTTTCGCACCCAGCGCCTCCGCCGCGTGCCACGCCCAGCGCGGATCGTCCAGGAACGCCCGCGCCAGCGCCACCATATCGGCTCGCCCCTCCGCCACGATGGCTTGAGCCTGGGCCGGTGTCAGGATCATGCCGACCGCCCGGGTCGTGATCCCGGACTCGCGCCGGATACGTTCGGCCATGGGCACCTGATACCCCGGCGCGACCGGCGGGCGGGCGCTCGCGGACGTGCCGCCGCCGGAAACGCAGACGTAGTCGCAGCCGCGATCCTTGAGCGCTCGCGCCAGCGCCACGGCGTCATCGGTGGTCCAGCCCTCGTCGATCCAGTCGGTGCCGTTGATCCGAGCGCCGAGCGCCTTCGCGCGCGGCCAGACTGCACGCACCGCCGCGAAGACTTCGAGCGGAAAGCGCATGCGGTTGGCGAGATCGCCGCCATAGGCATCGCGCCGGCGATTGGAAAGCGGCGACAGGAATTGCTGCAGCAGATAGCCATGCGCCATATGCAGCTCGACAAGATCGAGTCCGAGCCGTTCGCTGCGCCTTGCCGCGGCAACGAAATCGCCCAGGATCTGCGCCATGCCCTTTGCGTCAAGCTCATGGGGCGTGTGCCATCCGTCGGCGAACGAAACCGCCGATGGCGCCACCGTGGCATAGGCCCCCTCAGCTGCCTTCAGCGGCCCGCCGCCCTTCCACGGCACGTGGGCCGAACCCTTGCGGCCAGCGTGCGCCAATTGAATGCCCATCGGGGTTTGTCCAAAGCGCCGGCACGCCGCGATGACGCGGGCCAGCGCAGCCTCGTTCGCGTCGCTATAGAGACCGAGGCAGCCGAGCGTGATGCGCGCCTGCGCCGACACCGCCGTCGCCTCGATCGTCAAGAGACCGGCGCCGGACACCGCAAGTTGCGTCAAATGCGCCAGGTGCCAATCGTTCGCGCTGCCGTCCACGGCGCTGTATTGGCACATGGGCGAGACGGCGATGCGATTTGGCAGCGTCAAGCCGCCGAGCGTGATAGGTGAGAAAAGCGCCACTGTCATGGACCGATGGCCGGTGTTCGTTGCGATGGCCGGGAGTGTAGATGGCGCTCGGATGCAGCACAACGCGGCCGGTTTGCCGCGTCGGGTCCGGCGGTTAAGATAGAGGTCGGCAAAGAGCGCGAGCATGCAACAGGCCATCAAGCCCTATTGGCAGAATTTCATCGGCGGCCGCTGGGTCGACGCCTCGGACGCGGCACGCATTCCGGTGGAAAACCCGGCGACCGGCGAAACGATCGCCGAGGTCGCGCGCGCCCGCGCGCCGGACGTGGACGCCGCCGTCGCCGCGGCGAGATCCTGCTTTGCGAGCCGCGCGCTCGTCGACATGCGTCCCATGGCGCGCGGCCGCTTGCTGCTCGACATTGCGCGGCAGATGGAGGCCTTGGCCGACGAAATCGCGCTGGTCGAATGCCTCGACAACGGCAAGACGTTGGCCGGCGGCAGGAACGAGGCCATGGCCGCGGCGCGCTATTTCGCCTACTACGGCGGCGCGACGGACAAGATCGAAGGCCGCATGATCCCGCTCGGCGCGGGCTATGTCGACTACACCATCCCGGCGCCTTTCGGCGTTTCCGCCCAAGTGGTGCCGTGGAATTTCCCGCTGCAAATCGCCGCGCGCTCGGTGGCATGCGCGTTGGCCACGGCAAACTGCGTGGTGTTGAAAACGCCGGAGTTGTCGCCGCTCGCCTGCACCTATATCGCGGAAGCCTGCTTGCGCGCCGGCGTGCCGGCCGGCGCGGTCAACGTGCTCTGCGGCTATGGCCACGATTGCGGCGCCTATCTCGTGGCGCATCGCGACGTGGACCACATCGTGTTCACCGGTTCGGTCAAGACCGGGCAGAGCATTCTCCGCGCCGCCGCCGAACGCGTGATTCCCTGCGTCATGGAGCTTGGCGGCAAATCGGCCGGCGTGGTGTTCCCCGACGCCGACCTCGATCAAGTGGCGGCCTCGACCGCCATCGGCATCTTCAGTCACGCGGGTCAAGTCTGCTCCGCGCAATCGCGTCTCGTGGTGCACCGGAGCGTGCATGACCAAGTGATTGAGCGCGTCGCCGCCAAGGCCAAAGCACTCCGCATCGGCGCGGGCATCGACAACGCCGACCTCGGTCCGCTGATTTCCGCCGCTCAATTGGACAAGGTCGAAGCTCATTGCCTAGCCGCGGCGCAAGCCGGCGCCGAGGCCATTGTCGGCGGCAGGCGCGTCGGCGGCAGCAAAGGCCATTTCATGCAGCCGACCGTGTTCGCCGGCGTGCGTCCGGAGGCGCAGATCGCACGGGAGGAAGTCTTCGGCCCGGTGCTCGCGGTGCAGCCGTTCGTCGAGCCCGAAGAGGCAATCGCGTTGGCCAATGGCACCGAATACGGACTTTGCGCCGGGGTCTATACGAAGGACCTGCGCCTCGCCCATTGGGCCGCAGACCGCCTCGTCGCGGGCCAAGTCTTCGTCAACGAGTGGTTTGCCGGCGGAATCGAGACGCCGTTCGGCGGCACCAAGCGCTCGGGATATGGTCGCGAAAAAGGCCAAGAGGCGCTATTGAACTATGTGCAGACCAAGAACGTCGGCATCCGGCTCGACTCCGGCGCCGGTGGCCGTCCCGGCGGCTGAAGCATCGATGGGGAATTGAATGGCTGGTCGAATCGAAGCGCGTTTGAAGGAAAAAGGCATCGAGCTGCCGCAAGCCCCGGCGCCCGCCGCGAACTACGTGCCCTTCACGCGAAGCGGCAACCTCGTGTTCATCGCCGGGCAGATCCCGTTTTGGAACGGCGAAGTGAAGTGGATCGGTCGGCTCGGCGCGGACTTAAGCGTCGAGCAAGGCCAGCAGGCGGCGCGGCTCTGCGCCCTCAACGTGATCGCGCAGGTCAAGGCCGCGTGCGGCGGCGATCTGGATCGCGTGGTGCGTTGCCTGCGCCTCGGCGGTTTCGTGAACTCCGCCGACGATTTCACACAGCAGCCGCTGGTGGTGAACGGCGCGTCCGACCTGGTGGTCGATGTGTTCGGCGACGCCGGCCGCCATGCGCGCGCCGCCGTCGGCGTGAACACACTGCCTCGCGGCGTCGCCGTCGAGGTCGAGGCCGTATTCGAAATCGCCTGATCGACCCATGACGCATGTTCCCGCCTGGCTGACGGCGATCCCGGTCGCCCATCGCGGCCTGCACGACAACGCAACCGGCGTTCCGGAGAATTCGATTGCGGCCTTCAAGGCTGCGGTGGATGCGGGATACGGCATCGAGCTCGACGTGCGCCTGTCGGCGGACCAGCAGGCCGTCGTGTTCCATGACGCCAAGCTCGATCGTCTTACCGGGCGCGAGGGGATGCTTTCGGAACATACGGCGCAGCAGCTATCGGCAATGCCGCTCCTCGGAACATCGCAACGCATTCCCCTGCTCGCCGATGTGCTGCAAGCCGTGAACGGCCGCACGCCCCTGTTGATCGAAGTGAAGAATTACGGCAACAGTCCGGTCGGCCCGTTGGAGATCGCCGTGTGCGCCGCGCTTGGTCCGTACAATGGGCCCTATGCGGTGCAATCCTTCGGACCCTTGGTCGTCGAATGGTTCAGGGTCAACGCACCGCACATGCTGCGCGGGCAGATCGCCACCAAGCCCGGCGACATGCGGCAATTGTCCGCGGCGGAGCAGCGGATTTACGCCGAGCGCCTCGAAGCGGGGATCGGCCAGCCGCAGTTCATCGCCTACGACGTGACGCATCTTCCTTCGCCGCTGACACAGCGGGCGCGCAAGGCCGGCATGCCGGTGCTGACCTGGACCGTGCGTAGCCCCGCGCAATGGGACAAGGCCAAGGCGCATGCGGACAACCTGATCTTCGAGCATTGGCGGCCTTGATCATGGGCGACAGCGAAGCGGTGACATTGAGGCTTCTCGGCCGCATGGCCGACGTAGCGGCCGCCGACTGGAACGCCTGCGCCGGCTCCACCAACCCATTTCTCAGCCATGCATTTCTGGACGCGCTGGAGCAAAGCGGTTCGGCAACGGCGAAGACCGGTTGGGCGCCGCATCATCTCGTGCTCGACGGTCCCGACGGCAAGCCGGCTGGTTGCGTGCCCATGTATCTGAAGAACCATTCCTACGGCGAATACGTCTTCGACCATAGCTGGGCGCAGGCGTATGAGCATGCGGGCGGCCGCTACTATCCGAAGCTTCAGATCGCGGTCCCGTTCACGCCGGTGCCGGGTCCGCGCTTCCTGCTGCGCCCGGGCGTTCCGCGCGAGCCGACCATGCGCACGCTGCTCGCCGGATGCCTGGAAGTGGCGCGGCAGACCAAAGTTTCGTCCCTGCACATCACGTTTTGCACCGACGAGGAATGCGCGTTCTTCGCCGCCAACGGTTTGCTGCGGCGGACCGGCGAGCAATTCCACTGGGAGAACCGCGGCTATAAGACGTTCGGCGATTTTCTGAACGATCTGAACGCCCGCAAGCGCAAGTCCGTCAACAAGGAGCGCCGCGAGGCAACCACGGACGGAATAGAGATCGAGACGCTGTCCGGTTCCGCGCTCAACGACGCCCATTGGGACGCCATGTACGGCTTTTACATGGACACAGGCAGCCGCAAGTGGGGCAGCCCCTATCTCAATCGCGACTTCTTTCGCCGGTTGGGCGCAACCATGGCAGACAACGTGGTGCTGTTCCTGGCAAAGCGCGGCGGCCGGTATATCGCCGGCGCCCTGAACCTGGTCGGCGCCGACACGATCTACGGCCGCTATTGGGGATGCAGCGAAGATCATCGCTTTCTTCACTTCGAACTTTGTTATTACCGCGCCATCGAGTACGCCATCGACCACGGACTGGCGCGGGTCGAGGCCGGCGCGCAGGGACCGCACAAGCTGGCGCGGGGTTATCTGCCGAAGCCGACAAATTCCGCCCATTGGATTCGAGACGCGTCGTTCCGCGAGGCCGTGGCCGACTATCTCGTGCGCGAGCGGGCGCAAGTGCTGACCGACATCGAACGCCTGGATTCCTATTCGCCGTTTCGCCACGAACCCGATTGACCGGCCGCTTGGTTCCCGGCGGCGCGAGCGCTAGACTTCCGTCTCGATAATCAGGCCGCAATGGGGAAAGCGAGCCATGAACAACGATCCGAACTGCATTTTCTGCAAAATCGTCACCGGCGCCGTCCCGTGCTTCAAGCTGCACGAAGATTCCAGCACATTGGCTTTCATGGACATCAATCCGTTCAACCCGGGCCACTGTCTCGTGATTCCGAAGTCGCATGCGGCGGATGTTTTCACCATCGACGAAGCATCGATGGCGGCGACGGCCCGCAGCGCACGCGTCGTCGCCACTGCGGTGCAGGCGACGCTGAAATGCGAGGGCATGAACCTCGTGCAGGCCAACGGTCCCGCCGCAGCGCAATCGGTCAAGCATTTCCACATTCATGTGCTGCCGCGACGCACCGGCGACGAAGCCAAACTGAATTGGATGCCGTCGCCGGGCGACATGACGGCAATCGGGAAACTTGCCGAAGCCATCCGCCGTCATATTACGAAGTGATGCGCGGACTCATCTTTGCCGTGACCCTGGCGCTGGCGGCAGGTGAGGCACCGGCCGCCGAAACCGCGGCCGACGCATGCGCGTTGAACGCGGCCAAGGGCGAGATCACTTACTGCGAGCGGGCGGTATCCGCCAATCCCGCCGATCTTGTGTCGCAGAGCAACTTGGCCGCCGCGCTATTCGCCAGAGGCGACTACGATCGCGCGCTCGACACCTATCTCTTCGTCGCGCAGCACGCACCGAACGATTCCCTGGCGCACTACAATTACGGCCTGGCGCTCGCCATGCTGCATCGGTACCGGCCGGCGCAAGCCGAGTTGCAGCGCGCGGTCGATCTCGATCCGAAATCCGTCAATGCTCACCGCGTACTCGCCATCGCCTTCACCCTTGATCGCCAGTTGCAAGAGGCGCACCGCGAACTTCTCGCCGCGGCCAATCTCGGCAACGAGCTTGAAATGTTTCAGCTGGCGCTGAACTACGCCGCCGGCGTCGGTACGCCGCCCGATTCGGCCCAGTCGCTGCATTGGCTATTGGAAGCGGCCAACCACGGCCACATCGGCGCCATGGATCGGCTTGCCGAGGTCTATGAGCGCGGCGACCTGGACCAACCTGCCGACGCGGCCGCGGCGGCAATGTGGAAGGCGAAGGCACGCGAAGCGCGCGCATCGCTCGGCATACCGGTCGCCGGCAAGTAGCCGAGGGCCCGCATGGTGTATACTGGCTATCCGACCTAGGGAGACCGCAATGCCGCTCGCCAGCCTCGATCATGTCACCGTGCTCTGCGCCGACGTGGACCGTTCGCGCAAGTTCTACAACAAAGTGCTCGGAATGCTGGACGGCGACCGGCCGCCCTTCGACTTTCCGGGCGCCTGGCTCTACGTCGGCGAACGGCCGGTGGTGCATCTGATCGGCGATCGGAACCATGAAGCAATCAAGACCACCGGCAGCTTCGACCACGTCGCCTTCGACGCCAAGGATCTCGGCGGCATGCGCAAACGCCTGAAAGAGTCCGGCGTGGAATTCACCGAACGCAAGGTGCCCGGCCGGCCGCTGCATCAGGTTTTCCTGCACGATCCGGACGGCGTGATGATCGAGCTGAACTTCCGCGGCGAAAACTGAAGGCGCGAAACGTGGCGCTTCAGTGCCGCAACACTTTGCTCAGGAAAGCGCGCATCTCTTCGGCCGCCGCATCGTCGGCGGAAGCGTCGTAGGCGAAATGCCGGCCGTAGGTCGACAGCGGATGGCCCTTTAACGCGATGGCGTCGAAGGATTGCTCGGCGCCGGCATAGACGACGAGCTTGACGGTTTCTTCGCCCTTGGCGCGGCTCTCGACCGCCGCGCGGCAGAACGGCGCCGGATTCCAATCATCCCTCGCCCCGGTCAGGATCAGCGCGGGCGCTAAGATCGCGTAGGCGGAAGACGGGCACCAGGTCGGATAATAGGCGACTGCGGCTTTGAAACGATGATGACCGAGCCCTGCGATTTCGGGAGCGTTCAGCGCCGAAAGGGCCGCGCCGGCGCCGCTCGAAAAGCCGACAACCGCGATCCGGCCCGGATCGATGTCCGGCTGTTCGGCCAAAAAATCGAGCGCGCCCAGCGCATCCAGCAGACGGTCGGCGTGCGCCGTTCCGATCGGCATGCAGTCCTGGGCGATCTGGCGCGGGCCGAAGCTGTCTATCAGCAGGACCGCATAGCCCCAGCGGAGGTACCGCTCGACCCGGCGCTGATCCGAAACCGCGTCCGGCCCGAGGCAACCGTGCAACACCGCCAAGGCCGGAAACGGGCCCGTGCCCGAGGGACGGAACAACGCGCCGCTGAGCTCAACGCCCGGCGAAGTCGATGCCGGGGCGCCCCTATCCGCCGCCAGCCTTTGCTGCAAAGGAGTTGGCGGAACATCTGCACTTGGAAAATGAACTGTCTCAGCGGCCCCGAGAGCCGTGCCGCACACCAGGCCGGCGACGGCTGCGGCCGCAGCAAGGCATCGTGCAAAAAGCGCGCGGGCTATTGCACCAGTTCCGGCACCGGGCCGGACCCTTCGCCTGGGCCCTCGCCTGCACCCTCGTCGCCGCCCTCTTCGCCCGGATCATCGGTCGGCGGGGTCACGGTGCCGCTCTCGATGTCGAAAGCGAGTTTGCCGCCCTCGACACGCACCTTCACGTGGCCGCCCTTGACCAGCTTGCCGAACAGAAGCTCGTCGGCGAGGCCCTTCTTGATGTGCTCCTGGATCACGCGAGCGAGCGGCCGAGCGCCATAGAGCCTGTCGTAGCCGCGTTCGGCAAGCCACGCGCGCGCCTCGTCGGTGAGCTCGATGGTGACGTGACGGTCGGAAAGCTGCGCCTCGAGCTGCGCCACGAACTTGTCGACCACGCGCGCCACGATCTCCGGCCCGAGCGCCGCAAAGCCAATTGTCGCGTCGAGACGATTGCGGAACTCGGGCGTGAACATGCGCTTGATCGCCTCCTCGTCCTCGCCCTCCTTCAGCTCGCGGCCGAATCCGATGGCCTGCTTGCTCATCTCCTGCGCGCCGGCGTTGGTGGTCATGATCAGCACCACGTTGCGGAAGTCGATCTTCTTGCCGTTGTGATCGGTGAGCTTCCCGTGGTCCATGATCTGCAACAGGATATTGAACAGATCGGGATGCGCCTTCTCGATCTCGTCGAGCAGCAGCACCGCGTGCGGGTGCTGATCGATGGCGTCGGTCAGCAACCCGCCCTGGTCGAAGCCGACGTAGCCCGGTGGCGCGCCGATCAGGCGCGAAACTGTATGGCGCTCCATGTATTCCGACATGTCGAAGCGGATGAGTTCCACGCCCATGATGGCGGCAAGCTGGCGCGCCACCTCGGTCTTGCCGACGCCCGTCGGGCCTGAGAACAGATAATTGCCGATGGGCTTTTCCGGTTCGCGCAAGCCGGCGCGCGCCAGCTTGATCGCGGAGGCCAGCGCCTCGATCGCCTTGTCCTGGCCGTAGACGACGCGCTTCAACTCGTCTTCCAGCGCCTTCAGGTTCATCGTGTCGCGCTTGGACACGGTCTTGGGCGGGATGCGCGCGATCTTGGCGACGATCGCCTCCACGTCCTTCACGCCGATGGTCTTCTTGCGCCGGCTCTCGGGCTTGAGCATTTCCGCGGCGCCGACCTCATCGATCACGTCGATGGCTTTGTCGGGCAGCTTGCGGTCGTGAATATAGCGCGCGGACAACTCCACCGCCGCCTTCACCGCGTCTCCGGTGTATCGGACCTTGTGGTACTCCTCGAAATACGGCTTCAGGCCGCGCACGATCTTGATGGCGTCCTCCACCGACGGCTCGTTCACGTCGATCTTCTGGAAGCGACGGAGCAGCGCGCGATCCTTCTCGATGTAGCTGCGGAATTCCTTGTACGTCGTCGAACCGATGCAGCGGATGTTGCCGCTGGCGAGCGCCGGCTTGAGCAGGTTCGATGCGTCCATGGCGCCGCCCGACGTGGCGCCCGCGCCGATCACCGTATGGATCTCGTCGATGAACAGGATCGCGCCCTGGATCGCCTCCAGCTCGGCGATGACGTTCTTCAGCCGCTCCTCGAAGTCGCCGCGATAGCGCGTGCCCGCCAGCAGAGTGCCCATGTCGAGGGCGTAGATGGTGGCGTTCAACAGCACGCTCGGCACTTCGCCGCGCACGATGCGCCGCGCCAGACCTTCGGCGATTGCCGTCTTGCCGACGCCGGGGTCGCCGACGTATAGCGGATTGTTCTTCGACCGGCGGCAGAGGATCTGAATCGTGCGTTCGATCTCGGGCTCGCGCCCGATCAGCGGGTCGATGCGCCCGGCCTTGGCCTTTTCGTTCAGGTTGACGCAATAGGCCGTGAGCGCTTCGGTGCCCTTGGAGCTGCCGCTCCGTTCGGCCTGCGGCTTTTCGCCGCTTTCGCCGTCGTGCTGCTCGGCGCCGCGCACGTTCCTGGGCTCGCTCTTGCCCGGCGCCTTGGCAATGCCGTGGCTGATGTAGCTGATGGCGTCGAGGCGCGTCATGTCCTGCTCTTGCAGGAAATAGGTCGCGTGGCTCTCGCGCTCGGAGAAGATTGCAACCAGCACGTTGGCGCCGGTCACCTCCTCGCGGCCCGACGATTGCACGTGGAACAGCGCCCGCTGCACCGCGCGCTGGAAGCTCAAGGTCGGCTTGGCATCCTCGCCGCGCTCGACCACCAGGTCGCGCAGCTCCTCGTCCAGGAACTTGCTGGTGCGTTGGCGCAGCCGGTCGAGATCGACGTTGCAGGCGCGCATGACGGCCGCCGCGTCCTGGTCCTCGGTCAAGGCCAGCAGAAGATGCTCGAGCGTGGCGAATTCATGCCGGCGCGCGGTGGCGATCGCGAGCGCGCGATGCAGCGTTTGCTCGAGATTGCGGGAAAATGCGGGCAAGGGTCAGTCCTTTTCCATGGTGCACTGCAAAGGGTGCTGGTGTTGGCGAGCGAAGTCGATCACCTGGGTCACCTTGGTTTCGGCCACCTCGTAGGTGTAGACGCCGCAAATCCCCACCCCCTTTTGGTGGACGTGCAGCATGATGCGGGTCGCGTCGGTCTTGTTCTTGCCGAAGAAATGCTCGAGCACATAGACCACGAATTCCATCGGCGTGTAGTCGTCGTTCAGCAGCAAGACTTTGTACATGGGCGGCTTTTTGGTCTTGGGCCGCGTCTTTGTAACGACCCCGGTCGCGGTACCGCGGTCGGTGTCGCGTTTGTCATCGCTCATCGCTCTAATCAGATCTCGCATTTACGCCCTTGAGCACGCCTTTCATTTGGCACTGCAGCAAGAATATCGGATTCGACGTCGAAATTACCAGTCCCTCGCCTTACGAACCTCTAAAGACGTGATTTTTCCGCCACTTCATTTGCGCCCGCGGGCCGATCCGCAGGTGGCGAAAACGGTCTAGTCGCGTTGCTAAGAAAGGCTTGTCGGCGGCGGAACGGCAACGCCCGCCCCCATCCGATCGGGATCAGTGCTTCCGCAGAGCGCCGATCAGCCCCTCCAGCAGATCCATGGGGAACGGGAAGATGATTGTCGAGTTCTTTTCGGTGGCGATGTCGTGCAACGTGCTGAGGTAGCGGAGCTGCATGGATCCCGGCGAACGGGCCAGCACTTCCGCCGCCTCGACCAGTTTCTGCGCCGCCTGCTGCTCGCCTTCGGAGTTTATGATCTTGGCGCGCTTCACCCGCTCGGCCTCGGCCTGGCGGGCGATGGCGCGGATCATGCTCTCGTCGATGTCAACATGCTTGATCTCGACATTGGCGACCTTGATGCCCCAGGCATCGGTCTGCTTGTCGAGAATGCTCTGGATGTCGGCGCTAAGCTTGTCGCGCTCACTCAGCATCTCGTCCAGATCGTGCTTGCCGAGCACCGAACGGAGCGTGGTCTGCGCCAATTGGCTCGTCGCCTGCATATAGCTCTCGACCTGGATCACGGCGCGGTCGGGATCGACCACGCGGAAGTAGAGCACCGCGCTGACCTTGACCGACACGTTGTCGCGGCTGATCACGTCCTGGCTCGGGATGTCGTGCACGATCGTGCGCAAGTCGATCTTCACCATCTGCTGCACGATGGGCAGCATCAGGATGAGGCCCGGACCCTTCACGCCGGTGAAACGGCCCAAGGTGAACATCACGCCGCGTTCGTATTCGCGCAGAATGCGGATCGACGACAGCACCAGCCAGATCAGCACCACCGCGATAATGACGAAGAAACCTATGCCGTAGATCATTCGCGGCTCCTTAAGCCTGATTTGGAATGTCGGGGCCGACCACCAAGGTCAGCCCATCGCGTGCCGTCACGCGCACCCTCTGGCCCTCGCGAAGGCTCGCGGCGCCGCGTGCGTGCCAACGCTCGGCGCCCACTTGCACCTGACCTTCTCCGTCGGACCAGTCGAGCACTTCGCCGTCGACGCCGATCAATGTCGCCTCGCCGGTGACGACGGGCCGCCGGCGCGCCTTGATCGCGAGGTTCAGCACGATCAACAGGACGAGCGCCGCAGCCACGCTTGCCCCGGCCACCGTCCACGCGGAAAGCTGGAACGCCGGTACGTTGGTGTTGAAAAGCATCAGCGAGCCGATGGCGAAGGCAGCGACGCCGCCAAGACCGAGCGCGCCGTAGGCGGGCACGAAAACCTCCGCGACCATCAGCCCTAAGCCCAACACCAGCAGCGCGGCGCCGGAATAGTCGATCGGCAGGTAGTTCAGACCGAACAGTCCAACGATGAGGCTGATCGTGCCCACCACGCCGGGCGCCGCCATGCCGGGATGCGCCAGTTCGAACACGATTCCGAACACGCCGAGCAGGAACAGGAGATAGGCGATCTGCGGATCGGTGATCAGCGCCAGCAATTGCGTGCGCCAGCCGGGCTCGATGGTTTTCAGCGTCGCGCCGCTGGCCGCGATCGTGGCCGTGGTTCCGAGCACCGAGACCTTACGGCCATTGGCTTTGGCGAGCAGGTCGGTCACGTCGTTGGCGACGAAATCGACCACACCCTGTTGCGCCGCCTGATCGGCGGGAAGGCTTACCGCCTTGCGCACCGCTTGCTCCGCCCAATCGGCGTTGCGCCCGCGCAGCTTTGCCAGCGAGCGGATGTAGGCGACGGCATCGTTGGTCATCTTCAGCGTCATGGTCTCGCTGTGGGACGGTGCTTCCGCGCCCGCCGGAGGCGTGCCGCCCTTTGCCGGCTTGTCGGCCGCGGGTTGCCCCGGCCTAGCCGGTTTTTCAGGCGCGTTCGGTTGATCGGGCGACAAGCCGAAGAGTTGCACCGGGGTCGCGGCGCCGAGATTGGTGCCGGGTGCCATGGCGGCGATGTGACTGGCGTAAAGGATGTACGTGCCGGCGCTGGCCGCGCGTGCGCCGCTCGGGCTCACATAGGTCGCAACAGGTATGGGCGAGGCAAGGATGGCGCGAATGATCTCGCGCATGGAACCATCGAGCCCGCCCGGCGTGTCGAGCGTCAGCACCACGAGCGGGGCGTCGGCTGCGCGCGCCTCCGCCAGGCCGCGCGTCACGTAATCCGCCGCCGCAGGTCCAATGATGCCGTCCACCTGCAGCACGACCACGGGCGCCTTCGGCGCGCCCCAGCCGGCGATCGCGAGCGAACAGATGGCAGCGACTGCCGCGAATGCGGCAAGCGTTCGCAGCCGGAAACGAAGTCTTGCTTTGAATCTCGACGGGACCGGCTTAGTTTCGCCGGTTGTGCCGGGCATGGGCGCCACCGCGCAATTCGCGTGGACCCATTGTCCCTTAATTCAGCGGCGGCGCAAGTCGCGGCGCCAATCACAAGATCGCGCGGCGGTGAAAAAGCGAAAGGGCCCGGAGGGGGAAGTCCGGGCCCTTTGACTGCGCCTCTGGCAACCGAATTTACGCGGCCAGCGGCTTCACGAACTTCTCGACGGCCGCCTGGAAGCGGGCGTTCAGGGGCTCGAAAGCCTCCTGGGTGAGCTTCGCCGTCAGCTCGCCGAGCTTGCTCGACTGCTGGAGGTAGCTCTCGAAGGTGCTCTTGGCGAAGTCGGTCTGGAGGTCGACGACCTCCTTCAGGGTCTTCGCGCCGAGCACGGCCTTGGCGGCGGCGACGCTGTCTTCGAAATGGGCCTTGCTGAAAGCCAGCACTTCGGCGTTGATCGCCTCGACGCCCTTTGCGGTTGCGGTGCCGACGGCCACGAAGGCCTCGACAGTCTCTTTGCCAAAATCGGTCATGTTCTCGTATCCCTTCGCTGCGGCAGCGATGCGGTCATGGCCGCTCGCGACTGCCTTGGTTGCTACATCGGCCCCGGCCTTCATGACGGCCTGAGCGGTTTCGGTCTGGGAGGCAACGACAGTCGGGAGAACGGCTTTGCCCTTACCTGCCTTGCCGGCGCTCTTGGTCTTGCTGGTCATGCCTCAAGCTCCTGCGTATCGGGCGTGCTCGGACAAAACTGGTGCCAGCGCCTGTCCGGTCGCCTTTTGAATATGTTGCGGTGCAACATGGCCTGTATATAGGCGGCCCCTACGTCATGTCAAGGCTTAATTGCTGCGACGCACAAATATTTCACGCAGTCGCAACATAAGGCCTACTGGCTTGATTCCACCAAGGAATCAGCCAATCCGAAGCGCTTCGCCCAATCTCAGTAGGTCGGACCGGAAACCAGCCCGTTCTTGCCCACGGTCAGAAGGAATTGGACGTAGCCGGCCCGGGGTGACGGGTCATAGGGCGGCAAGACCGCGTCGTTGGGCGGGTTGAGCGGGAGGCCTGTCCGGTCGACATCGAGGAGAGTCTTGATGAACGCCAGGCGCGACAAGTCAGTCCCCGGCTGTTGCCACGCGTTGAAATGGAATACGCCTCCCTGGCAGGCGCTTACCGCCCAATAAAACGCATCCGAGCGGAGCCGGAGGCCTTCGGGGGCGGGACCGGAAAAGCCGCTCGCCGCCAGCGCGTCCACGATCTTTCGACGGTCGTTCGCCTGCAGGAACCGCTGGTCGATCTGCCCGCGCCATACCGAGAACGGATCGCGCAGATCCATGGCAAGCACAGTGGACCGTCCTGCCGCTCGCACTTGCAAAATCGCGCCGGGGCCGAGCTGATCCGCAGTCATGTCATAGCTGCGGATTTGCTCCATATAATGGCCGTTATAGACAAAGCGCCAGACGTCAAGACTGCCCGGCACGCAGCGCACGCGGATGTCATCGCCGCCGACATAGGAGAACCACGTGAGCGTGCGTCCCACGGGATTGAAGGTCGGTCCCCCTGTCGCCATGCAGCCCGACAAGAGGAGCGATCCGAAGAAGGCAAACAGGACTGGACGTGTTCGTGTCATGGACTGTGGTTTCCTCTTTTCGCGTGTGCGACATGCGGTGTGGCTCCCGCGGTAACCCTGCTCGAGCAATGGTTGCAATCATCGTAAAACGAACCGGTGCATGGTTACGATTAACCATAACGGAGCCGGGCGAATTCAGTCGACATTTTGCCGTTTTGCAAATAAATCCTAGACACGGAATCCTGTTCTTTTTAGAATTTTAACCAGTGCGACGCGAAACTACCCTGGAACGTTGCCGGATTGGCCGCCTTGCGTGACTAGAAGCACGGTCCGGTCGTCAAGACGGTGGAGTACCTAGCCAGAGGATTCGGTTCGCTCGCCTGGGGAGAGACTGAAGCTAAGCGGCCGGCAATTGGAAGCGATATCCGTGTTGCCGATCGAAGGATTAAGCGCCGAAGCGAGGTCGTTGCACCATCAGCGGGTACGGCAGCAGCAGGATTTAGACGCCCAGGGGTCAAAGCGTATGCGTTCGGTTATCAGACAGTTGAGACTTGCCGCCCACGATTTGGCCGCCATGGCGTTTCGCCCGGCATCATTGGCTCTCGTCGCCATTGCATTGTTGGCGGTCTCCCATAGCGCCTTCGCCATCGAACGGCGCTCGGTCATCATCATCGACGCGACAAACCGGCAGGTGCTTTATTCGGAAGCGCCCGATGCGGCGCGCTATCCGGCTTCGCTCACCAAGATGATGACGCTCTATCTGACGTTCGACGCGCTCGACAAGGGCAAGCTGAAGTTGGATCAGCGGCTTCCGGTATCGCGGCACGCCGCTACCCAGGCGCCCTCGTCTCTCGGCCTGCACGTCGGCGAGACGATCAGCGTCGAGCAGGCGATCCTTGGAATCACCACCAAATCCGCCAACGACGCGGCCGTGACGCTCAGTGAGGCGATCGGCGGCAACGAGAAGTCGTTCGCCGACATGATGACTAATCGCGCCCGCGCGCTCGGCATGACCGGCACCGTATTCCGCAACGCCTCGGGCTTGCCGAACCGCCAGCAGCACACCACGGCGCGCGACATGGCGACCTTGGCGCTGGCGCTTTGGGCCAATCATCGCAACTACTATCACTACTTTTCGGCCCGCGAATTCACCTTCGACGGACACACCCATATCAACCACAACCACATGCTCACCAACTACGACGGCGCCGACGGCATCAAGACCGGCTATATCAACGACTCCGGTTTCAATCTTGTCGCCTCCGCGAAGCGTGACGGCCGGCGGTTGATCGGCGTGGTCTTTGGCGGCACCAGCGTGTCGGCGCGCGACCATGAGATGTCGCGCCTGCTCGATGCCGGATTCACCCGCGCCGTCCCCGCGCCCGAAACCGACATGCGCGTCGCCGGCAGCGCCGACCCCGGACAGGCCGCGCGCGCGGCGAGTTCGATGGTGGCTGCGTTCAATCCGGTCCCGGTGGCTCAGGCGGCGGAACCGGACATTGGTACCGAGCAAGGCTCGACCCACGCCGACCGCGATACTTGGGCTTTGCAAGTGGGAGCCTTCTCCAAGCAGGTCGCCGCCGAGCGCCAGGCGCAGAAAGCAATGAAGTCGATCCCCGCCCTGCTGCAGCTCGACGGGGTCAGCGTCGAGGCATCGCCCGACGGAACCGGGAAACTGTACCGCGCCCGGGTGACCGGGCTCAGCGAGCAGGAAGCCCGCGACGCCTGCCGGCAGTTGCATCGTAAGAAGATGCACTGCTTGCCTATCGCGCCGAATTGACGGCAGGTTCGGCGCCGGACTTCGCCGCTAGCGGCTCCCTCAGGATCGACTATCGCGAAATCTCGCGCATTGTCGCCGTCGGCTTGGCCGCGGGCGCCGCGTACGGCGCTCTTAGCGCTGCAACTCGCGGCTAAATCGCCGGCGGCGTGATGCCGCTCCGTTTCAGTTCGCCGATCAGCACGGCTTTGAGCCGGTCGAGTCCGCCAGCATCGGCGGCTTCGCAGCGCGCGACGAGCACGGCCTGCGTGTTGGAGGCGCGCAGCAGCCACCACCCGTCCGTGGTCGTCACCCGCACGCCGTCGGTCGAGTCGACTTTGGCGTTGGATTTTTGCAGCCGTGCGCGAACTTCGTCGATCACCGCGAATTTCCGCGCCTCATCGCAGTCGAAGCGCAGCTCCGGCGTATTGACGCGATGCGGCAGGCTGTCGCGCAGCTGACCCATGGTCCGGCTTTCGCGGGCCGCCAAACCGAGAACGCGCACGGCGACGTAAAGCGCATCGTCGTAGCCGTAATAGTGGTCGGCCATGAAGATGTGGCCACTCATTTCACCGGCCAGCGGGCTCTTGGTCTCGGCCATTTTGCTCTTGATGAGCGAATGGCCGGTCTTCCACATGAGCGGCTTTCCGCCGAGCCTGACAATCTCATCAAACAGAACCTGACTCGCCTTCACGTCCGCGATGATCGTGGCACCGGGCCGTTCGGCCAGAACCTCGCGCGCGAGCAGCGCGACCAACTGATCGCCCCACAATATGCGGCCCTGTTCGTCCACCACGCCGATTCGATCGCCGTCGCCGTCGAATGCGATGCCGAGGTCGCAGCCGTGGCGTGCGACAGCGTCCTGAAGCTGGACCAGATTCTTCGCGACCGTCGGATCGGGGTGATGCGCCGGGAAGGTCCCGTCGATCTGCTCGTTCAGCAGAATATGAATGCCAGGCAACCGGGCGGTGAGACGCTGCAAGATTTCACCGGTGGCGCCGTTGCCGGCGTCCCATGCGACCTTGAGCGGGCGCATGCTGTTGAAATCCTGGAGCAGCCGATCGAGATACGCGGCATCGACAGCCACGTCCGCGGCTGACCCGGCGCCCTTGGCATAGGTCGCGCCCGCCGCGATGCGGCCAAGTTCCTGAATGCGCTCGCCGAAGAACGGCTTCTTGAACAACGTCATCTTGAAGCCGTTATATTCCGACGGATTGTGCGAACCGGTGACCATCAGGCCGGCGTCGACGTTCAATTGATAGACGGCGAAATACAGCATCGGAGTAGGCCCGATCCCGATGCGCTTGACGTCCATGCCCGCATCGACCAGGCCTTCGACGACGGCCGCTTCGAGTTCCGGCGAAGAGCCGCGTCCGTCGCGGCCGACGGCGACCGTCCTGCCGCCTTCGGCGCGGATCACGCTGCCGAAGGCGCGACCGACCGCCAATGCATCGGCGCGGTTCAGCGTCTCGCCGACGATGCCGCGGATATCGTATTCGCGCAAAACAGTCTTATCGAAGCTGTGCGCCGCCATGTCCGCCTTGCCCACGTCGGATCCGTCAATGTTGCGTTGATACATAAGGCCGTCCCACACAATGATAGTCGAAGCCGGCCGCCGCCATTTCCTGCGGCTTGTAGATGTTCCGCAAATCGATCATCAACGGGCGCTTCAAAATCGATTTGAGCCTATCGAGGTTGAGCGCCCGGAATTGGTTCCACTCCGTGATGATGACCAATGCATCGGCGCCCTGAGCGGCTTCATAGGCGTCTTTACACCAGTTCACTCCCGGCAGCAGTTGCCGGGCCTCGGACATGCCTTCCGGATCGTAAGCGCGCACCTTCGCGCCGGCAGCCTGCAAGGCCGGCACGATGTCGAGGCTCGGGCTTTCGCGCATATCGTCGGTGTTCGGCTTGAAGGTGACGCCTAGAACGGCCACCGTCCGGCCCTTCAGCGAACCGCCGGCAGCGGCGATGATCCGCTCCGCCATCTCCCGTTTCCGGTGATCGTTGACGTCGACCACGGTTTCGACGATGCGGAGCGGCGCGCCGGAACGCCGTGCGGTCGCAATCAGGGCGCGCGTGTCCTTCGGAAAGCACGAACCGCCGTAGCCGGGGCCCGCATGCAGGAACTTCCGGCCGATGCGGCCGTCGAGGCCGATGCCCCGCGCCACATCATGCACGTCAGCGCCGACCTTTTCGCAAAGGTTGGCGATCTCGTTGATGAAGGTGATTTTGGTCGCCAGGAACGTATTGGCCGCATACTTGATCAATTCCGCCGTTTCCAGCGCCGTGAACATCACGGGCGTCTCGATCAGGAACAGCGGGCGATAGAGCTCGCGCATGACCTCCTGCGCGCGGTCGGTCTCGGCTCCGACGACCACGCGGTCGGGCCGCATGAAATCCTCGATGGCGGATCCTTCGCGCAGGAATTCGGGGTTGGATGCCACGTCGAATTCGGCGTCGGGCCGTGTCTCACGGATAATGCGATGCACCTCGCGGCCGGTGCCGACCGGAACCGTGGACTTGGTGATCACGACCGTATAGTCCCTGAGCGCAGCAGCGATCTCACGCGCGGCCGCGTAGACATACGTCAGGTCGGCCTCGCCGTCGCCATGCCGCGACGGCGTGCCGACGGCGATGAACACCGCGTCCGCGTTTTTTACCGCGTCGGTGATTTCCGTCGAGAACCTGAGCTGTCCGGCTGCCATGTTGCGCTCGACGAGCGATTGCAATCCGGGCTCGTAGATCGGCATGCGGCCTTTGCGCAGGCTCTCGATCTTCGCCGCGTCCTTGTCGACGCAGGTGACCTGATGCCCGAACTCCGAGAAGCACGCCCCTGACACCAGACCGACGTAGCCGGTGCCGATCATCGCAACGTCCATGGCCCCGCCCCTAGAGCTTCTTCGAGAAACTTCGGATAAAGCTGCCGACTTCCGCCCGCATATCGTCGCGCGCGAGCGCGAAGGCGACATTGGCCTGCAGGAAGCCGACTTTGTCGCCGCAATCGAACCGCTCGCCTTCGAACCGGAGGCCGTGGAACGGGGCGCTGCCGATCATGCGGGCGAGCGAATCGGTAAGCTGGATCTCGCCGCCGGCGCCCCGGTCCTGCCGGTCGAGGTGGTCGAAGACCTCGGGCTGGAGGATGTAACGTCCGATCACGGCGAGCCGCGATGGCGCCTTGGATGGCTCCGGCTTTTCCACCAGGCCCTTGACCTCGGCCAGGCCCGCGCTTTCCTTGCCGACGTCGATAATGCCGTAGCGCTTGGTGTGTTCGAGCGGAACTTCCATGGCCGCCACCATGTTGCCGCCGACCTTGGCGTGGGCATCGACCATCTGCTTGAGGCATGGCGTTTTCGACAGGATCAAGTCGTCCGCCAGCAGCACAGCGAACGGCTCGTCGCCGATGAGGCGGCGGGCGCACCAGACGGCATGACCGAGACCAAGGGGTTCCTGCTGGCGCGTATAGGCGACCTGCCCCGCTTTCGGCACCCAGGCGCTGATCGCGCGCAGCAGGTCGGTGCGCTGGCGCGACGCCAAGAGGTCCTGCAATTCGTAGGAATGGTCGAAATGGTCCTCGATCGCCGCCTTGCCCCGGCCGGTCACGAAGACGAATTCCTCAATGCCGGCGGCCTGCGCCTCTTCCACGGCATATTGGATCAGCGGCTTGTCGACGACCGGGAGCATTTCCTTAGGCATGGATTTCGTCGCGGGCAGGAATCGGGTGCCCATGCCGCCGACGGGAAAGACGGCCTTGCGAACGGATTGCTTCATCGCTGGACTTTCGCGTTTGCGCTTCCGCCCTTGCGGGCGCCGCCGGGCCACTGGGTGCCGGCTTGAGGCGTCTGGTTGTGCCACGAGGTCGCCGGCCATGCAACCGTCGCAAGTATTTGTAAGCACCCGGTTAATGGCCTTGGGCCGTCGGGCCGGTCATGTATCCGCCAAATGTGGCGATGCCGTGACCCAAAAATACGAGCCGCCGGGATCCGGTTCCCGGCGGCTCCGTTAAGACTTCGCCTATTTCATGTAGTCGAGCAGCACGCGGCCGCCCGGCAAGGTCAGGTCGGCGATGAAATGCCGCCCGCCGACGACCCGGCGCACCGGCAGGTCCGCGACCGGCGCATTGACATGCGGAATGAGGTGCAGCCGCGCCGGCCCGGTCCACGACCCCTTCACTCGAAAGTCCTTCAGGTTATAGGCAACCAATTGGGCGATTGCGGGCTTGCCGTCGACGTCGGGAATGATCTTTAGATTGATTTGCGTCTTGCCGAGGGACGCCAGGGTCTTCTCCGGATGCCGGACCTGGCTCTCGTGCTTATAGGTCATGGTGCCCATGGCGACCTGCTGGCCCGCATAGGTCAGCGTGCCGGTCAACGTATCTTCGAATACTTCGAGCTTGGGATGCGCGTACTTCTTGGGAAAGCCCCAGATTTCGCGGCCGGCGGCGATCGGGGGATCGTCGTCCAAATACATTTGCGACACGAAATTGCACGGCTCCTTTTTATAGGAGCACGGAATCACCACGCCGCTTTCCGTGTAGTCGCCGAAGCCGGACGAATCCGGCATCTTGATCCATTCGTAGAACACCTGATTGGACGGATCGGGCACCAGCGGCTCCGGCACCGCGGCGCGGATCGCGTCCCGATCGCTCTCGTAGATGATGATCATGTACTCGCGATTGACGAAGCGGAACGGCAGGTGCGGATAGCTCGGCCCGGCCGCCGGCATCGACGGCAGTTTCAGGATGTCCTTCTTCTTCATGATGTCCTCATCAGATTGTCGAGCGCGGCACGCGCGCCGCCGGTCACAGGAACTTTTCGTCGATGTCGGTCGACGAGGAATGGCCGATCTTTTCGAAGTGCTCGGTCAAAAACGCGTCGCCCCGCTTGCGGCCGAGCTCGTGCAGATACATCAGGAAGTCCCAGTCGGCGTTCAGTTTCGATGATACGCCGAGGCCGCTCAGCACCTCTTCCGCGTCCACGGTGTGGATGTAAATGCGCTTGAGGCGGCCTTCGTCGTCGAACCCGTTGTCGATCAGCTTGCTGACGAAATTGATGGCGCGCATCTCGCGCATCAGGCTCGAATTGAAACTCAGCGTATTGATGCGATCGAGAATGGCTTGCGCCGATTGCGGCAATTCCTTGATTTTGATGGGGTTGAGCTGGACGATCAGGATGTCGCGGCTTTCCGTGTGATAGATCAGCGGATAGAGGGGCGGATTGCCCATGTAGCCGCCGTCCCAGAAGAACTCGCCGTCGACCTCGACCGCCTGGAACATGAACGGCAGACATGCCGAGGCCAGCACGGCGTTGACCGTGACCTCGGTTTGATCGAAGACGCGGATCTTGCCGGTCATCACGTTGGACGCGCAGATGAACAGCTTCACCCGCTTTTCCTTGTGCATGCGCTCGAAGTCGACAACCGACGTGAGCACGTCGCGCAAGGGGTTCAGGTTCGCCGGATTGAGCTGATAGGGGGAGAACATTCGCGATAGGGCGTCCGCCATGATCCAGCCCGGCGAAAATTCCATGTTTCCCGGGCTGAACATCTTGTCCCAAATGGTGGGGCGCATGATCGAATTGCGGGCCGCATCGGAAATACGCTTCCAAAACGTGCGAAGCGTCTCGCGCCCGCCCTGGTTGCCGCCGATCGCCAAACCATATGCAGCAACCGCCGCGTTCATGGCTCCGGCCGACGTGCCGACAATTCCGTCGATCTCGATCCTGCCGTCTTCCAGCAGGCGATCCATGACGCCCCAAGCAAAGGCGCCGTGCGCGCCGCCGCCCTGAAGCGCAATATTGATCTTCTTGGTGTTGTGACCCGTCCCCGGTGTCGCCACT
>DASQHM010000119.1:0-9520 GCA_035632095.1 Candidatus Cybelea sp.
TGAATCGCAAAGAACCGCGCAGGTCTTAGACCCAAACGGCCCAGAGTGTCAGGCCATCGTTCGTTGGGCCCAATCGGTGTGCGGGGAAAGATATGAAAATGGGGATCCCCCATTCAGCGGTGGGCCGCCCTACGGGAATGCCCTCGGTCTCTACCGCATCTGCGTGAGACAATTGGTTTCGCCTTTTGGATGCAGTTATTAGACACTTCAATGGTGGGGAACTCTATGACTCGAGATACGATGCCAGATAATAGGACACGAGATATCTTCAAAGCTATGCCACCGGGAATCGAGCGGGCTCATCAATTCGGACTGATCGGCGACTTCGCTGCGGCTCTCCAGTCCGTCGAAGAACACATTCGCGCGCATCCCAACGATGCCGGAGGCTATGCGTGCAAGAGCAACGTTCTTCATCACATGGGCCGGTCCGACGAAGCCCTCCAGTGCTGGGATCGGGTTAAAGCGGTTGCGCCCAAATATTCGATCTGGCACTTCCGGCGCGGACAAATACTGCTCGACATGGGGCGTTACGACGAGGCCATCGCAGAATTCACCCGCCAGGCCGCGCGAGATGATCCCGATCAGCTCTTTGGTCCGGCCAGCTATCTCTATCGTGCCGAATGCCACCTTCGCCTCGGCCAATACGGTCAGGCGCTTGCCGATTGCGCGATGCTGCCCGAGGACTTCGAGATTCCCGGCTTTCGCGGTCGACTCGATGGATCGAAGAAGCTGATCATTGACGACATCGCGCGCATTCGCGGTGACATACCCTCGCCGTGAACAAGGACTTCGCCCGTCACATGTCCGCCGTCGCTTGGCGGAGTTCGGGACTTCTCGGCAACCTGATGCCGCTTTTGCGCGAGCATTGCGACCCGGGGGAATACGAGTCGATGCGCCGGGCCATCGCCGGCCTCATCGGCCAGATCCATGATGTGATTTTGAGCCGGGTCTACGAAACTCACCCCGAGATTGAGGCGGAGGTCAAAGCGAAGGTCGAACGTTTCGGCCACGTCATCTGATCCACGATCATTGGCCGGACCGCATGGACGAAGACCTGGCGCGCCACGTGGCGAGCATCGCCGTCACCGGGGCGGAATACCTCAAGGCCGCCGACTATGCCTTGGCGAAAAACTGCGAGCCGGCGGAGCTTGCCGCGTTCCGCGCGGCGTTCGCCGGCGTCGATGCAAAAATCCGCAACGACATCTTGGCGCCGATCTACGCGGCGCATCCGAACGTGAAGACCACGATCGAAACCGGACTCGCGACCTTTGGTGCGGTCCTGTAAAGCTTAGATCGCTCGCGGTGCATTGCTTCAGGCATCGATGGATGGCGCCTCACGCGAGACAAGCGTCACACTCGCTATGAGAGAATGTAGGTCAGTTCTGACAATCGCCTTTACGTATGTGCCAGCCAAGATTATTTTTTGCCAGTGACGGCATTGCTGGGATCGTTCCCCGAGAGCAATGCTCGATGTCGCGGTGGGACGATCACCGTTGATCCCCAATTCCATACGATATGGATTGCGCCTCGAATCGATAGCGGTCTGCCGCTATTTATACGGATCGGCCGCGTCGCGGAGGCCGTCGCCGAGGAAGTTGAACGACAGCACCACGATCAGCACCGGCACCACCGGGAACATCAGCCACGGGTAGAGCGCCACCACGTTGATGTTCTGCGCCTCGTTCAAGAGCACGCCCCAACTGGTGATCGGCGGGCGCAAGCCCAGCCCCAGGAACGACAGCGCCGTCTCGCCGAGGATCATGGAGGGGATCGAGAGCGAGGCCGAGGCGATCAGATGGCTCATGAAGCTCGGCAGTAGATGGCGCGCGATGATGCGCCGCGGCCGCGCGCCCATGAGACGGGCGGCGGTGCAGAAATCCTCCTCGCGCAACGCCAGCAATTTCGAACGCACGGCGCGCGCCAGCGCCGGCCAATCCAGCAATCCCAGAATGATGGTGATGCCGAAGTAGACCAGCACCGGGCTCCAGTTCACCGGCAGCGCCGCCGACAGCGCCATCCAGAGCGGCAGCTCGGGGAACGAACGCAGCATTTCGATCAGGCGCTGGATCAAATTATCGATCCAGCCGCCGTAATAGCCGGAGATGCCGCCAAGCGTGATGCCGAGCAGAAAGCTGATGGTGATGCCGACCAGGCCCACGGTGAGCGAGATGCGCGTGCCGTAAATCATGCGCGAGAGGATGTCGCGCCCGAGCCGGTCGGTGCCGAGCAGATAGGCGGTTCCTTCTTCCGCCGGGCAGAACAGATGGAAGTGGCCGGGAAACGTGCCCCATAAGTTGTAACCGTCACCACTGCAGAAATAGCGAATCGGCTGCACCAGCGACGGATCAGCCGTATAGACGCGCTGCAACGTCTTCATGTCGAGCTTGTAGCGCGTGCCGTAGACGAACGGCCCGACGAAGTGACCCGCGGAATCGAACAGATGGATCGGCTGCGGCGGGGCGTAGATGTGGCGCGCGTCCCGGGTCTCCAGGTTGTAGGGCGCCAGCACTTCGCTCACCACGATCGACATATAGAACGCGAGCAGCACGATGCCGGCGCCGACCGCAACCTTGTGGCGGCGGAACTTCCACCACATCATCCGCCACTGGGACGCGCGGTAGAAACGCTCCTGCTCCGGCGTCAGCGCTTCGATGGAGTAGGGATTGAAGGGCTCCCTGGAAACCCAGTGCTCCAAAGGCCGGCCGGCCGGGCGGCGACCGCTGTCGATCGTACTCATCGGGCCGCGGTTCCGGTCAGGCGGATGCGCGGATCGAGCAGGGCGAGCAGCACGTCGGAAATGAACATGCCGATCACCGTCAGCATGGCCAGGAACATCAGCACCGATCCGGCGAGATATTGATCCTGGCTTTGCAGCGATTGCAGCAGCAGCGGGCCGACGGTCGGCAGCGACAGCACGACGGATACGATGGCCGAGCCCGAAACCAGATGCGGCAACATGTTGCCGATGTCGGCGACGAACGGATTGAGCGACATGCGGATCGGATATTTCACCAGCAGCCGGAGCGGCGGCAGGCCCTTGGCGCGCCCGGTGATCACGTATTGCTTCTGCAGCTCGTCCAGCAGGTTGGCGCGCAAGCGCCGGATCATGCCGGCGGTGCCGCTGGCGCCGATGATGACGGTCGGGATCACCAGATGCTGCAGGACGGAGAGAATTTTCGGCCAGGTCCACGGCTGATCCATGAACTGCTCGTCCATCAGGCCGCCGATGGACAGCCCGAACCAGCGGTTGGCCAGGAACAGCATGACCAGGGCCAGCAGGAAGTTCGGCGTGGCGAGGCCGAGATAGCCGAGGAAGGTGATGCCGTAGTCGCCCCAGGAATATTGATGCGTCGCCGAGTAGACGCCGATGGGGAAGGCGACGAGCCAGGTGAACAAGACCGCCGCCACATTGAGCACGAACGTCAGCATCAGCCGGTCGCCCACCACCTCGCCGACCGGGCGGTTGTACTCGAACGACCAGCCCCAATCGCCCTGCAGCAGGCCGGAGAAGCCGTTCTCGCCCGGCATGGCGCCGAGCCAGATGGCGTATTGCTGCAAGAGGGGCTTGTCGAGCGCGTATTGCTTGCGCAGGAACTCCGCCTTTTGAATCGCCGCCTGCTCGCCTTGCGACTTCAATTCGGCAATGTGGTTGGAAAGATAATCGCCGGCTGGCAGCCGGATGATCATGAACGTGATGATGCTGATGACCAGCAACGTGGGGATCATGATCAGGACGCGGTGAATCAGGTAGGTGAACATTTTGCCTCGACGCCGGCCGTCAACCCCCGCTGGCCAGCCAGAACGCGTCCATATGGTAAAGGCCGAAGTAGGCCCCGGGGTCGAAGTTGTAAATGCCCTCCTCCGGCACGTTGCGCAAGCGTTTGTTGATGACGATGGGCTGCTGCACGCCGCTCACCACCCCGATGGTGAATTGCTGATCCGCGTGCAGCGCCAGCATTTCGGCCCAGAGCTTGCGCCGGGCCTGCGAATCGACCGAACTCGCCCATTGCTCGTTCAGGCTCATGAGCTGCTGGGGGATCGGCATGTCGATCTTCTCGCCGGCCTTGCCGCCGGTCTCGAAGTACTGGCCCCACTTGGGCCATTCCAGGCTTGCCTGCTCGGTCGGCGCCAGCTCCGCCGGGCTCATGTCGGGGGTGGGCAGGCCGTTCTCGAAGCCGGTCCAGGCCGACATGACGGTCTCGCCGGAATAGACGCGGTTGCGCAGAATTTCGCGCGACGACGGCTTGATCAGCAGCCGCACGCCGAGCTGCTTCCAGTTTTCCCGGATCAACTCCATGATGTCGGTCTGCTCCGGATCCTCGCCCGCGGTCTCGACTACGATCTCGAGCGGCCGGCTATCGGACATAAGACGTATTCCGTCGCCGTTGCGCTGGGTCAGGCCGATCTGATCCAGCAGCCGGTTGGCCTGCGCCTTGTCGTAGGTCGCCCACTTGGTCTGGTTTTCCTTGGTGAACAGCGGACTGTCCGGAAGCGCCGTGTCGTTGCCTTCGATGGCGAGGCCGAAGAAGATCGATTGATTGATGCCGTCCCGGTCGATGCCGAGCGAAAGGGCGCGGCGGAAGCGGACGTCGCGCACCAGCGCGCGCCACACCGGATCCTCCACGTTCAAGTTCGGGTAGAGCGCGAAATGCGAGCCCTTTGCCGTCTTCCAGAGCAGGGTGCGATAGCCGGCGCGCTCCTCGTTCTCCTTGAGGAACGTGAAGTTCGAAAAGCTCAGGTCGCGGGATTGCAGGTCGCTTTCGCCGGCGCCGGTCTTGGCCGGGATCAGCGACGGCGAGGCCGGCGCCATGACCACGCGATCGATGTAGGGAAGCTGATGGCCCGCCGGGTCGACGCGATGGAAGAACGGATTGCGCACCGCGATGAAGCGGTCGGCTGGCATGCGCGTCACCACGATCCAGGGATCGAGCGTCGGCAGGTCCGGATTGCTGGCGTCGTAGAGATTGTCGAGCGAATTGTGCAACGCCGCCCAGTTCCGCTTGTTGGCGGCGGCGGCCTTTTTCTCGAGCTCGGCCTTGTCGGCGTATTTGGCGTGGAACTGTTTCAGATAGTGGGCCGGCCGATAGAGGAAAACCGGCGATGCGGCCGCCAGCCTCGGCAGAAAGTACGGATTGGGCTTGCTCCAGGAATAGCGCACCGTGAGCGGATCGATGATTTCGACCTTCGGCGGCTCGCCCGCGGCGAAAAGCTCCTGCGGCGGGCCGGCCGGCGACAACTCCGCGTTGTTGGCCACGTCTTCCCACCAGTAGCGGAAGTCCTCGGTGGTGAACGGCTGCCCGTCCGACCATTTGTGGCCGGGCCGGAGATGCATGGTGAAGACGCGGTCGCCGCTCACCTCCAGTTTCTCCAGCAGGTCCGGCTTGATCTGGAACTTCTCGTCGTACACCACGAGCCGCGCATAGCCGTAGACGGTGAGGAAGCGGATGTCGCGCGCGCGCGCGATCAAGGTGCGCAATTCGCCGCCGGGCTTGCCGATGACGCGCTCCTTGCCGTCGAAGGGCACGACCAGCGGCACCTTCGGCACGCGGTCGGCCACGGGCGGCAGCTTGTTGGCGGCGACGTCGGCGGCGAGCGACGGCGTCTCGATGTATTCCGTCGCGCCGGCGCCGCCGGCGCGCAATGGCGAAAACAGCGCGGCAGAAAGCAAGGCGGCGCAAAGCACGATGCGGCGGGACTTCACTCGGCAACCTCCTGCATCTGCATTTCGTCGGCGCGCACATAGTGGCCCCCACCCAGATGCACCATGCGCGGATGGGTCGTTCCGTCGATGGTGAAAGGCGGCGCCCACATGGCGGGGTTCGATGCCTTGCCCTCCATCAGGGCATGCAGATCGAGCCGCGCATCCGGGTCCGGCTTCGGCACGGCAGAAAGCAGCGCCAGGGTGTAGGGGTGCACCGGATTCTTGAACAGCGTCTCGCTCGGCGCCATCTCGACCAGGCGGCCGGCGCACATGACGGCGATGTGATCGGCGATGTAGTCGACCACGGCTAGATTGTGCGAGATGAACAGGTAGGTCAGGTCCAATTCCTTCTGCAGATCCTTAAGAAGGTTCAGCACCTGGGCCTGGATCGAAACGTCGAGCGCGGACACCGGCTCGTCGCAGATCAGCAGCTCCGGCTGCAGCGCCAGCGCGCGCGCGATGCCGATGCGCTGACGCTGGCCGCCCGAAAAGCTGTGGGGATAGCGGCGCAGGAAGCGCGGATCGAGGCCGACCAGCAACATCAGCTCCTTGACACGCTCGAAGCGCTCCGCCGGATCGCCGATGCGGTGGATCACCAGCGGCTCGGAGATGATGTCGTAGATCGTCATGCGCGGATTGAGCGACGAGAACGGGTCCTGAAAGATGAACTGCACCTTGCGCCGATAGGCCAGCAATTCTTCATCGTTCAACGTCAAGACATCGATCATGCGGCCGCGGTCGTTGAATCGAACCGCGCCGGCGTCCGGCGTCATGGCGCGCAACACGATCTTCGACGTCGTGGTCTTGCCGCAGCCGGATTCGCCGACCAGCCCGAGGCACTCGCCGCGCCGGATGAAGAAGCTCACATCGTCGACCGCCAGCACGCCGGCGCCGCGACTGCCGCCGAACCATTTGCCGCGCCGCGCACCGAAGCGCTTGGTCAATCCGCTGACCTCGAGCAGCGGTTCCGCATCGGCGCCGGCCGGCCATGGCTCCTTGTGCCGAAGCAACTGGCCGCCTTCCGACTTGATCTCGCGGATTGGCACTAGGCGCTCGCCGGGCCGCATGTCGAAGCGCGGCACCGCGCGCAACAGCGCCTTCAGATAGGGGTGTTCGGCGCGGCGGAAGATATCGTCGATCGAACCGCGCTCCATGACGCGGCCGTGATACATCACCACGATCTCGTCGGCCATGTTGGCGACCACACCGAGGTCGTGGGTGATCATCAGCACGGCCATGCCGAGTTCGCTCTGCAGGTCCTTGATGAGTTTCAGGATCTGCGCCTGGATCGTCACGTCGAGCGCCGTGGTCGGCTCGTCGGCGATCAGCAGCGACGGACGGCAGATCAGCGCCATGGCGATCATGGCGCGCTGGCGCAAGCCGCCGGAAAGCTCGAACGGATAGGTGTCCAAGGCGCGCGCCGGATCGGGAAATCCGACCAGCCGCAGCATCTCCATGGTCAAATCGCGGCCTTGCGCGGTGGTGGCGTCGCGATGCAGATGCAGCGCCTCGACGATCTGGTTGCCGATGGTGTGCAGCGGACTGAGCGATGTCATCGGCTCCTGGAAGATGATGGAGACGCGTCCGCCGCGGATCTTCCGCATCTCCTCCCCGTCCACCGGCAGTTGCGCGATGTCGACCGGCGGGACGTCCGGATTCTCGGCGTCGTACAGCAGGATTTCGCCGCTGGTGATGTGCCCGACGCGCGGCAGGATGCCCATGATCGCCTGGCTGACGACCGATTTGCCCGAACCCGACTCGCCGACCAGGGAGACGGTGCGGCCTTCCGGGATGCGGAACGACACGCCGTCGACGGCTTTGATCACGCCTTCGGCAACGTGAAACTGGACCGAGAGGTTGTCGATGCGGAGAACGTCGCCCATCAGCCTGCGTGTCCTCCGGCGCGCCGGCCGCCGCTCGCGTCCAGGCCGTAGCCGAGCGCATCGAGATTGGCGCGGCTCGACGCGGTCATGTGCACGCCCCGTGCCTGCGCGGCCATATCGGCACGACGCGCCAAATCGGCAAAACCGTCGATGGTGGAATCGATGCGAATGCTGCGCCCCTTACCGCGGAGCGTCAGCTGCATCCAACCACCCGTTCTATCCCGCTTTGTCGAAAAGTACCGCACATCGAGGCCCTGTAATTCCTCCCAGTTTATGGTCGCGCCGAAAGGGCCATCGACGCGGACTCTCTTTGCCGAGATCTCAACGCTTGTCGCCTGCCTGATTGCCGTGCGGACGCCAAAAGTCAAGAAAAGGACAGCTAAACCTCCCAGCAGCCAAAGCATGACAGATGCAAGGTCGGCGAACAATACCGGGGCACCGGTCAAAAGCGTTCCGGCAGCGGCGCGCGCATAGTCGGGAGCGAGCGCGGCAAAGCTATAGCGATAGCGGATCACGATTGCAGACCATGCATCTGCTCCAACGCTTGCCGATAGACCGCGACGGCATCGAGCCAGCGCGCGGCGGGATGATTGCGCGTCTCGTCAAGCAGCCGCTCGACGAAATTCGCGCAAGAGTCGTCTTCGGCCGCGTGATGGGTGAGCAACCCGGTCGGTTCCGCCGGATCGGCATCGCGACGCCGCCTTGCCGCCAGCAGGCCGATCAAATAATCCAGCGCCTCCGCTTCGCCGACGAAGCCGCGCCCGCCGCCCCAGGCGATGGGGTCGACGTGGGCATTGATTTGCAACAAGGCGGGGCCGGCGAGCACGCTCCGGCGCGGACCGAAACTCGACAGCGCGACGAAACCGAGACCATGCAGGCGCGCGATCAGGCTGGCCGGCGCGCGATTCCACGGCGGGACGAAAATCGGCGTGTGTCTCTGGCCGAACAGCTCGCCCATTCGCCGCGCGCCGTCGGCGACCTCGCTCACCATGTCCGCAATCGGCCGGCCGTCGAGAAATTCCGCCTTCTTCGCATCCGGCGGCGCATGGTTGGCATGGGCAAAGCCGTGCTGCACGATGGCGACATCCGATGCCGCGGATAAGCGCGACGGAATGGTGGCGTCGGCCTTGGCCGGGATCACCGCGAGACAAAGCGGCACCCGGTGGCGCGCCGCGCGGTCCAGCAATTTCTCCAGTGCCGGCGTCAGCGACGTGGCGTCGTCGTCGCGCCACCAGAACGTCGCGGTCTTTCGCGCGGCGCCCCACGCATCGAGTTCGGCATGCAGCGCGGTCCACGTGCTCATGCGCCGCCGCTCACCAGGGCACCGCGTCGGCAAAGCCGCGCACGAGGCGGGCGCTCGCATCGGCGCCGTTCATGTCGATGCCGCTTGACGATGGAACCGGCGCCGCGAGCGCGCGGGTCACGGCTTGCGCCAAGGACTCGGGGGTGAGAGAGCGCTCGTCGAGAACGTGGAGGCCGCCGCGCTCGGCCAACAGGCGCGCGCGCAAGGTCTGCTCCGTTTCGACGCCGCCGGCGTAGGGCACCACCACGCCGCGGCAGCGCGCTTGCAGCACTTCCATGGCCGTATTGTAGCCGCCCTGGCTGATGGAGAGGAGGCAGCGGGGCAGCAGGCTGGCGTAATCCGGCCGCGCGCGCTGCACGTGAACGCCCGGCGGCGCCGACGACGCCAACCGCTCGAACACCGCCGCTTCGACGCTGATGCCGACCAGCACGCGCCAGGGTGCGTCCTTGAGCGGCGTCAGCGGACGTGCGGCGATGGCAGCGGCCAGCAGGTCTTCGCCGACGGCGCCGCCGCCGGCCGAGACGATCACTTCGCCCGATCCGGCGCCATCGGCCGGCGGGATCGTGCCGGTTTCGTCCACCACGTAGCCGGTGTAGCGCAGCTTCGGCTGAATCGCCCGCATGAGCGGGAACG
>DASQHM010000120.1:0-7935 GCA_035632095.1 Candidatus Cybelea sp.
ACCGAGCCCAGGATCATCACCGTCGCATGGCCGTGCGCCCAGCACTCGCCGATGTTCGGACATGCGGCCTCCTCGCAAACGGTGTTGAGCTTGAGCTCGCGCATCAGCTTGCGCGTTTCGTGGTACTCGCGCGAGACCGGCGCCTTCACGCGAATCCAGTCGGGCTTACGCTGGACCGGATTGTCCGGCCGGTGCGCCTTTTCGGGGTGGCGGAGAATGCTGTCGCTCATGCGTCCCTTAGATGTGGAGCGCGCGGCCGTAAGCGTCAAGCACCGACTCATGCATCATCTCGCTCAAAGTGGGATGGGGGAAGATCGTGCCTATGAGTTCCGCCTCAGTCGATTCCAAGGTCCGGGCGATGCCGTAGCCCTGGATCAACTCGGTCACTTCGGCGCCAACCATATGTGCGCCGAGCAGCTCGCCGGTCTTGGCGTCGAACACGGTCTTGACCATGCCCTCGGCTTCTCCAAGCGCAATCGCCTTGCCGTTGCCGATGAACGGGAAGCGGCCGACCTTGACCTGGTGGCCCTTGGCTTTGGCGGCGGCTTCGGTCAGTCCGACGCTCGCCACTTGCGGCGCGCAATAGGTGCAGCCCGGCACCTTGCTGACATCGAGCGGGTGCACGCCGGCGACGCCCGCAATCTTCTCGACGCAAAGCACGCCTTCATGCATGGCCTTGTGCGCCAGCCAGGGCGGGCCGACCAGGTCGCCGATGGCAAAGATGCCGGGCTCCCCCGTGCGGCACCATTCGTCGGCGGTCACATGGGTCTTGTCGACTTTTATCTTCGTGCCTTCGAGACCTATGTTCTCCACGTTGCCGACGATGCCGACAGCCAGAATGACGCGATCAACGGTCAGCTCCGAGGTCTTGCCGTCCGGGTGCTTGAGCGTGGCCGTCACGTTGTCGGCGCCCTTCTTCAGCGCGGTGACCGCGGTGCCGGTGTGGAGCTTCATACCCTGCTTCAGGAACTGCTTGGCGGCGAAGGCGGAGATTTCTGCATCCTCGACGGGTAGCACCCGCTCCAGGATTTCGACGACCGTCACGTCGGCGCCGAGCGTGCGATAGAACGACGCGAACTCGATGCCGATGGCGCCGGAGCCGATCACCAGCAGCGACTTCGGCATGGCGGACGGCACCATCGCTTCCTTATAGGTCCAGACCAGCTTGCCGTCCGGCTCCAAGCCAGGTAGCGCGCGCGCCCGCGCGCCGGTCGCAAGCACGATGTGCTTGGCCGCAAGATCGGCAAGCGGCTTGCCGTCCTTGGTCACGGCCACCTTTCCGGCGCCCGCGAGTTTCCCGTGACCGTCGAACACCGCAATCTTGTGCTTCTTCATCAAGAAGCCGACGCCGTTCGAAAGCTGCTTCGCGACCTTTCGCGAACGCTCGATCACCTTGGCGAAATCGATCGAGACCTGGCCATCGATCTTGAAGCCGAAATCGCCCGCGTGGCGAATGAGATGCATCACTTCCGCCGAGCGCAATAGCGCCTTGGTCGGAATGCAGCCCCAATTCAGGCAGATGCCGCCGAGATGCTCGCGCTCGACCACGGCGGTCTTCATGCCGAGCTGCGCCGCGCGGATCGCCGCCACGTATCCGCCCGGGCCGCCGCCGACGACAATGACGTCGAAGCTGGTCTCGGCCATGACGTTCTCCTAAAGCAGCAACAGCAGGGGGTCTTCGACCAGCGCCTTGAACGCAGCCAACCATTTGGCGCCGAGCGCGCCGTCGATCACGCGGTGGTCGCAGGCCATCGTGCAGCTCATCACGGTGGCAATGGCAAGCTGGCCGTTCTTGGCCACGGGCCGCTGTTCGCCGACGCCCACGGCCAGGATCGAGCCGTGCGGCGGATTGATCACGGCCGCGAAATCCTTGATGCCATACATGCCGAGATTCGAAATGGCGAAGGTGCCGCCCTGATATTCCTCCGGCCGCAACTTGCCCTTCTTGGCCCGCTCGGCGAGCTCCTTCATGTCGGCGGAGATGGACGGCAGGCCGCGCTGATCGACGTTTCGCACGATGGGCGTGATCAACCCGCCGTCGAGCGCCACGGCGACCGCCACGTCGCAGGTCCGCGATTGCAGGAGTTTGTCGCCGCCCCAGATCGAATTGGCCGTCGGCACCTTTTTCAGGGCCAGGCCGCACGCCTTGATCAGGAAGTCGTTGACCGAGAGCTTGTACGCGTCCTGCTTGGTGTTGATCTTCTGGCGGAGCTCGACCAGCGCGCCGAGCTCGCAATCGATGCTGAGATAAAAGTGCGGAATGGTCTGCTTCGATTCCGTCAGCCGGCGCGCGATGGTCTTGCGCATCATGCTGAGCGGCACTTCTATAAAGCCTTCGCCGGCCGGTAACGTCGTGGCGGGTGCCTGCGGCGCGCGCGGCATGCCGCCGCGGGCCGCCGCGGCGTCCACGTCAACTTTCACGATACGGCCGTGCGGACCCGAGCCTTGGATCGCCCGAATATCGAGCCCCGCCTGCGCGGCGAGCCGTTTCGCCAACGGACTGATGAAGACGCGCGCGCCATCGGGCCGGGCCGCCGCAGCCGCAACCTGCAAAGGCGGTGCCGCGGAGGCCGTCGGCCGTTGCGGCGCGGCCGGAGGCGGCGCGGGCGCAGCCTTTGGCGCGGGCGCAGGTGCCGCAGCGGTTTTTGGCGCTTTCGGCGTGAAGCCTTGCAGCGCCTTCGCGTCCTCTCCCTCGGACAGGATCAAGGCGATGGGCGTATTGACGGCGACGCCTTCTGTGCCCTCGGCGACCAGGATCTTGCCGAGTTTGCCTTCGTCCACCGCCTCCACTTCCATGGTGGCCTTGTCGGTCTCGATCTCGGCCAGCACCATGCCGGCGGTGATCTCGTCACCTTCCTTCACGTTCCACTTGGCAAGCTTGCCCTCGGTCATCGTGGGCGAGAGCGCCGGCATGGTGATGGAGATGGGCATGACCGTCTCCTCACGTCCGGTAGCAGACGGCGCGCGCGGCCGCGGCGACGTCTTCGGGATGCGGCAACGCCAGCTTTTCCAGGTTCGCGGCGTAGGGCATGGGCACGTCCTTGCCCGTGACGCGCGTCACCGGCGCATCGAGCCAATCGAACGCCTGCTCTGTGATCACGGCGGAGAGTTCGGAGCCGATGCCGCAGACCGGCCAGCCTTCCTCGATGGTGACCGCGCGATTGGTTTTTTTCACCGAGGCGACCACTGTTTCGGTATCGAGCGGGCGGAGCGAGCGAAGATCGATCACCTCCGCCTCGATGCCGTCTTTGGCCAGGAGTTCGGCGGCGGCCAGCGCGTGCGCGACGGCGATGGAGAACGCGATCAAGGTGACATGCTTGCCGGAGCGCACCACGCGCGCCTTGCCGATCGGCACGATGAAATCGTCCATGACCGGAACTTCGAAGCTGCGGCCATAGAGAATTTCGTGTTCGAGGAAAATCACCGGGTTCGGATCGCGGATCGCCGCCTTGAGCAGCCCTTTTGCGTCCGCCGCCGAATAGGGCGCCAACACCTTCAGGCCCGGCACGTGGGCGTACCATGACGCATAGCATTGCGAGTGTTGCGCCGCGACGCGCGCCGCCGCGCTGTTGGGACCGCGGAAGACGATGGGACATCCCATCTGGCCGCCCGACATGTAAAGCGTCTTGCCCGCGGAATTGACGATCTGATCGATCGCCTGCATGGCGAAGTTGAACGTCATGAACTCGACGATGGGTTTGAGGCCGCCGAACGCCGCGCCGACGCCAAGGCCGGCGAATCCGTGCTCGGTGATCGGCGTATCGACCACGCGGGTCGGTCCGAATTCCTGCAGCAGCCCCTGGCTTACCTTGTAGGCGCCCTGGTACTCGGCCACCTCCTCGCCCATGAGAAACACGGTCTTGTCGCGGCGCATCTCCTCGGCCATGGCGTCGCGGAGCGCTTCACGTACGGTCATGGTCTGCATCTGCGTGCCGGCGGGAATTTCCTCGCTCGGCGGCGCGACGAATGTCGGCGCTGGTGCCGTTGCTTGCTGCATTGCCGGAGCGGCCGCCGCGGCGGCGTTCGGCCGCTGCTGCGGCGCTCTCATAGGTTTGCCGGCCGAAGCGCCGTCGACTGCGCTGGCGTTCTCGCCTTCGCCCAGGATCACCGCGATTGGCGTATTTACCGCGACGCCTTCGGTGCCTTCGGCGACCAGGATCTTGCCGAGCTTTCCCTCGTCCACCGCCTCAACTTCCATGGTCGCCTTATCGGTCTCGATTTCCGCCAGCACCATGCCCGCCGTGATCTCGTCGCCCTCCTTCACGTTCCACTTGGCGAGTTTGCCCTCGGTCATTGTGGGCGAGAGAGCCGGCATCAGGATTTGAATCGGCATGGCGCCCTCCGGCTCAGGCGGTGCGATAGACGTCGGTCCAAAGCTCGGCGGCATCCGGCTCGGGACTATCCTGGGCGAACTCGGCGGCATCGGAGACGACGGCCTTGACCTCCCGGTCGATGTCCTTCAGCCGGTCCTCGCTGGCGCCGCCGCCGTCGAGCAAACGCTTTCGCATTTGATCGATCGGATCGTGTTCGGCCCGCATGCGGTTCACTTCTTCCTTGCTGCGATACTTGGCCGGATCGGACATGGAATGGCCGCGGTAGCGATAGGTTTTCATCTCGAGGATCGTCGGCCCCTTGCCGGACCGGCACCAGGCGACCGCCTCGTCGGCGGCCTCGCGCACCGCCACCACGTCCATGCCGTCGACCGGTTTGCCCGGAATGGCGAAGCTCTCGCCACGGCGATGCAGCTCCACCGTGGCGGAAGAGCGCTTCACCGAGGTGCCCATGGCGTACTGGTTGTTCTCGATCACGTAGACCACCGGCAGCTTCCAGAGTTCGGCCATGTTGAAGCTTTCGTAGACCTGGCCTTGGTTGGCGGAGCCGTCGCCGAAGTAGCACGCCGTCACGCGATCCGTGCCGTTGTATCGGGCGGCGAACGCCAGACCGGTGCCGAGCGGCACCTGGGCGCCGACGATGCCGTGGCCGCCGTAGAAATGCTTTTCGCGGCTGAACATGTGCATGGAGCCGCCCTTGCCTTTGGAATAGCCGCCGCTGCGCCCCGTGAGTTCGGCCATGACGCCGCGCGGGTCCATGCCGCAGGCGAGCATGTGGCCATGGTCGCGATAGCTGGTGATGACGCTGTCGCCCTCCGAGAGCGCCGCCTGCATGCCGACGACGACAGCTTCCTGCCCGATATAGAGATGGCAAAAACCGCCGATCAGACCCATGCCGTACATCTGGCCGGCCTTCTCCTCAAAGCGGCGGATCAGCAGCATGTCGCGGTAATAGCGGAGCAATTCCTCCGGGGCCGGCGCGGTTTCCTTGGCCGGCGCGAGACCGGCGCGGCGGGCAGCCTTGGGCATGGGTCCTCCCTAACGACGGCGCCTCTTCGCGGCATCAAGTTGAGCCGGAACGCTTAACGATTTCAAGTATTAAGGCAAAATAACCGAATTTCGGTTAATTGACTGAGGACGCATGAGTATCCGGGCTGTCCACAGGGAGGGCGGCATGCCTTGAGCGCAGGGCCGACCAGAGCGGCCGCCACTCGTCAATTGCCGTCGAAGATCACCGCTTCGTCGCGTCGGACCAGGCCGAGCACCAGGCGCGCTTGTTCATCGAGCATGTCGGTATCGAGGCCGCTCGGCCGCATGAGGGCGACGCGGCGCTCGAGCCGCCGGCGTTCCACCGCGGTCTCGGCCAGAGTGAGCTTGGCTTTCGCGATCTCGCCGCCGAGGCGCGTATAGGCGTAAAGGCCGCGTTCGCCTTCCACCAGGTGGTAGCCGAAGTAGACGATGCCGCAGACGCAGACGATGGGCGTGATCGCCGCTTTGGCGCGGCGGCGCAGCTCGTAGGCAAGGCTCATGACGCGCGGCTCATGGCCGGATCGAATCAGAGAGGATTCCGGCCGTCAATAGAAAACGCGAATAACCGCAGGAATTTGTCGCGCTGGCGGCCGAAGCGACCGTTACCGCTTCAGCGCGCGGCGGCCGGCGTATTCGGCGGTGGCGCCCAAGGTCTCTTCGATGCGGATCAGCTGGTTGTATTTGGCGAGGCGGTCGGAGCGCGAAAGCGAGCCGGTCTTGATCTGACCGCAGTTGGTGGCGACGGCGAGATCGGCAACCGTCGAATCCTCCGTCTCGCCGGAGCGGTGCGACATGACGGCGCGGTAGGCGTTGCGATGCGCCAGTTCGACCGTCTCCAAGGTCTCGGTCAGCGAGCCGATCTGGTTCACCTTGACCAGGATCGCGTTGGCTGTGCCGCGCGCCAGGCCTTCGGCCAGACGCCGCGGATTGGTGACGAAGAGGTCGTCGCCCACGAGCTGCACCTTGGCGCCGATGGCGCTTGTCAGCGCAGCCCAGCCGTCCCAGTCGTCCTCGGCCATTCCGTCTTCGATGGAGACGATGGGATATTTCGCCACCAGCGCTTCGTAGTAGCGCACCATGCCGCCGGCATCGAGCACCTTGCCCTCGCCTTCAAGATGGTACTTGCCGTTCTTGTAGAACTCGGTCGCCGCCGGATCGAGCGCCAGCACCACGTCGTCGCCCGGCTTGTATCCGGCGCCCTCGATGGCGCGCAGAATGAAGTCGAGCGCGTCGGTCGCGCTCGCCAGCATCGGCGCGAAGCCGCCCTCGTCGCCGACGTTGGTGTTGTGGCCGGCGTCCTTGAGCCGCGTCCTCAAGCTATGAAACACCTCCGCACCCATGCGGATGGCGTCCGCCATGCTCGGCGCGCCGACCGGCATGACCATGAATTCCTGAATGTCGATCGGATTGTCGGCGTGCGCGCCGCCGTTGATGATGTTCATCATCGGCACCGGCAGCACGTGCGCATGGGTGCCGCCGACATAGCGCCAGAGCGGCAAGCCGACGTCGGCCGCGGCCGCCTTGGCCACGGCGAGGCTCACGCCGAGTATGGCGTTGGCGCCGAGGCGCGACTTGTTCGGGGTCCCGTCGAGCGCGAGCATCGCGCGGTCGGTGGCGACCTGCTCGGCCGCTTCCATGCCGGACAGCGCGTCGAACAATTCGCCGTTGACCGCGTCAACCGCCTTGCGCACGCCCTTGCCGCCATAGCGCTTCTTGTCGCCATCCCTGAGCTCGACCGCCTCATGGGCGCCGGTCGAGGCGCCGGAGGGCACCGCGGCGCGGCCGACCGCGCCGCTTTCGAGCACCACGTCCACTTCCACGGTCGGGTTGCCGCGGCTGTCGAGAATCTCGCGTCCCTTGATGTCGACAATCGCGCTCATGCCGGACTCCCCTGGCTTTCGGTGCGCAAGGCATACAGCGGCGGCGCGCGGCCGGTCAAGCAAGCGGAGCGGCGATTCATGGTTTACGCCGCGCTTTTCGCGGCGAGGGTTCCGACCTTCTTCAGCTTGGCCTCGCGGTAGGTCATGTAGAGGCCGCTGGCGACGATGATCGCCGCCCCGGCCCAGGTCCAGCCGTCGGGAAAGTCGCCGAAGAAGGCATAGCCCAGCGCCGTGGCACCGACGAGCTGTCCGTAGGAGAACGGCGACAGCACCGACGCCGGCGCGCCCTCGAACGCCTTCACGACGAAATAATGGCCGAGCCCGCCGAACAGGCCGAGCGTCAGGAACGCGCCCCAATCGAAGACGCTGTCCGGCAGGCGCCAGTCGAACGGCAGCCACACGGTCGCGACCAGCATGCCGACCAGCGCCACGTAGGTGATCGAGGTTTCGGCCGGATCGACCGCGGCGAGCTTGCGCGACAGGATTTGATAGAACGCGTAGCAGGTGGCATTGGCGACGATGAACAGCGCCGACCACGGCACCGCGCCGAAGCCCGGACGGATGATGATGAGCGCGCCGGTGAAGCCGATCACTACGGCGCTCCAACGGCGTGGGCCCACCCGCTCGCCCAGCATGGGCACGGACAGCGCCGTGACGATGAACGGGCCGATGAAGTTGATGCTCGCCGCCATGGC
>DASQHM010000121.1:0-3206 GCA_035632095.1 Candidatus Cybelea sp.
CAGCGGACGCGCCATGGAGATCATGTCCGCCTGACCGGCGGCAAGGACCGCCTCGGCTTGGGCCGGCGTGGCGATGCGATTGCTGGCGATCACCGGAATCCGCACGGCACGCTTCAATCGCGCCGTGGCCCAGGCGAAGCCCGCCGGCGGAACCGCCTGGGCAATCGTCGGAATTCGCGCTTCGTGCCAGCCGATGCCGGTGTTGATCAGCGTTGCGCCCGCCTCCTCGATGCGGCGCGCCAAGTCGAGTGTTTCCTCGCCATTCAATCCGCCGTCCACCAGATCCAGCGCCGACATGCGGAAGGCGACGATGAAGTCGTTTCCCGCGCGCGCGCGGGTTCGCCGCACGATGTCCGTGGCGAAGCGTGCGCGATTGGCGAAGCTGCCGCCCCATTCGTCCGTCCGCTTGTTCGTGCGCTCGGCCAGGAACTGCGTGATCAGATATCCTTCCGAGCCCATGATTTCGACGCCGTCATAGCCGGCAAGCTGCGCCAATTCGGCGGCGCGGGCGAAATCTTCGACGATTCCGGGGATCTCCGCCGCATCCAGCGCGCGCGGCGTATTCGGATTGATCGAGGCGCGGACCGCGGACGGCGCCACGATCTCCTTGTGATAGCCGTAGCGCCCGCTGTGGATGACCTGCAGCAGGATGCGTCCGCCTGCCGCATGCACCGCATCGGGAATGCACCGATGCCGGGCGGCGTCCTCGGCGCTCATCATCGTCGCCAATTCCCGTTTCAAACGGCCCTCGCGATTGGGCGAAAAGCCGCCGGTCACCAGGAGGGCGGTACCGCCGGCGGCGCGGGCCTTGTAGAACGCCGCCAGCCGCTCTAGGCCACCCGCGATCCCTTCCAGGCCGGTGTGCATCGAGCCCATCATGATGCGGTTCGGCAGGGTCGCGGGGCCTAGATCGATGGGCGAAAACAAGTGCGGAAAGTGCGGAGGCTCAGCCAACGGCATGGGTTCCTCGAATTGCCTCGCGAAGCCGGCGCAGCATAGCGTCGATTTGCCGCCGGCTCGCCAGCCCTATAATAGCGGCAGACCTGCCCGCCACGCGGATCGGAGCGCCCAACGTGACCGACGACCTTTGCCTGCTGTCCGCATCGGAGTTGAGCCGGAAGATACACACCCGCGACGCATCCCCGGTCGAAGCCGTCGCCGCCGTGCTCGGGCGCATCGAACGGCTGCAGCCGAAGCTGAATTGCTTCATCACGGTCGCGACCGAGCAGGCGCAGGCGGAGGCGCGCCGCGCCGAAGCGGCGGTCGCTCGCGGCGAGCGATTGGGCCCGCTCCACGGCGTGCCGTTCACCGCCAAGGATCTCATAAACACGAGGGACGTGCGAACGACCTTCGGCTCGCTCTTGTTCGAGGGCAACGTGCCTAAGGAAGACTCCGTCGCGATTGCGCGATTGAAGGCAGCCGGCGCGATCCTGGTCGGCAAGACCACGACGCCCGAGTTCGGACACAAGAGCCTGACAGATGCGCCACTGTTCGGCCGGACCGTCAATGCCTGGGATGCGAACCGCACATCGGGCGGATCGAGCGGCGGCGCGGCCGTGGCGGTGGCGGCGGGTCTGGCGCCTCTGGCGGTCGCGACCGACGGCGGCGGATCGACCCGCATTCCGGCCGCCTGCAACGGCATGGTCGGCCTGAAGCAGAGCAACGGCGTGATCCCGCACGACCAGGCATCGGATGCGTTCGGCAACTATACCTTCGTCACGCCGATGACGCGCACGGTGATGGATACGGCGCTGATGCTGCAAACCATGGCCGGCCCGCACGCCAGCGATCCCTGGTCCATCGGCGTCACGCCGCAGGACTACGTGTCCGCCGCGCGCGCGGAAGGCACGCTCGGCGGCAAGCGGGTCCTGTTTTCGACGACATTCGGCAACACACTCGTGGCCAAAGACGTGCGGGCGGCTTTCGACGCGGCGCTAAGACGGCTCGTCGAACTCGGCGCCGAGGTTGAAGAGCTGCGCGAAGACGTTCCAAGCATTGAGTCGATCTGGAAGGTCATCAATCACGCCACATGGCGCGCGCGCTTCGGCGAGATGATCGCCCGCGACGGCAACCGCATGACCCCGTCCCTGGTCCGTCAGGTCGAAATGGCCGCGGATTGGAGCGCCGCCGACTACCAAAAGGCCATGTTCGCGCGCGCCGCGTTCTTCCGCCGGGTGCAGGGCTGGCTCGAACGCTTCGACTTTCTGGTCACGCCCACCTTGTCGCGCACCGCGCTCCCCATCTCCCAAGATCTGTTCGAGCCCATCGAGATCGACGGCACGATTGTGGGCGAGCTGCGCCAGAATTGGTTTCCCTACACCATGCCCTTCAACATCACAGGCCATCCGGCGATCACGCTGAATTGCGGCTTTGCAAGGGACGGTTTGCCGATCGGGCTGCAGATCGTCGGCCGGTTCCGCGATGACGCGTCGGTGCTTCGCATCGCGGCACTTTACGAAGCATCGCGTCCCGACCTCGATCGCCGGCCGGAATGGCTGGGTTAGTGTTGGCAGGCGCGGCGCTCATCCTCTAACATTCGCCGGCAACAGCCCACAGAGAGCCCGGCCATGAAATTCGGCATTTTCTACGAGCATCAGCTGCCGCGGCCCTGGAGCGCCAGCAGCGAATACGACCTGCTGCAGCAGTCTTTGGAGCAAGTGGAGCTGGCCGACAGGCTCGGCTACGACTTCGTTTGGGAGGTGGAGCATCATTTCCTCGAGGAGTACTCCCACTCCTCGGCGCCGGAGGTCTTTCTTGCGGCGGCCAGCCAAAGAACCAGGAACATCCGGCTTGGCCACGGCATCATCCAAATCACCACCAACCAGCCGCATCGGGTGGCGGAGCGCGTGGCGACGCTCGACCTGATTTCCGGCGGGCGCGTCGAACTCGGGCTCGGCGAGGGCGCGGGCCCGGCGGAATTGCACCCCTTCGGCATCCGCGTGCGCGACAAGCGCGACCGCTGGGAGGAGGCGGTAAAGGCCATCGTGCCCATGTTCACCAAGGAGAACTGGGAGTTCCACGGGCAGTACTACGATTTTCCCGCCCGCAACGTTATCCCGAAGCCGATGCAAAAGCCGCATCCGCCGCTTTGGGTCGCCTGCTCCAATATTCAGACCATCGGCAAGGCCGGCGAATGGGGCATGGGCGCGCTCGGCTTCAGCTTCGTGTCGCCGGAGGCGGCACGCGCCTGGGTGCATCGCTACTAC
>DASQHM010000122.1:0-6167 GCA_035632095.1 Candidatus Cybelea sp.
CGCCTCGGGCCTGATCGCCAAGAACGAAGGCCGCCTCGGCAAGACGCTGTGGACCGATATCGCCGATGGCGAAATGGTCACCATGCGCGGGGTTTGGGACGGCCCGGAAGAAGCACGCGCTGTCGGCGAGCAGATCGAAGCCCTTCAGCGCGCGAAAGAGCCGCTGTCGGGCATGGCAATCCTGGTGCGCGCCGGCTTCCAGACCCGCGAATTCGAAGAGCGCTTCATCACGCTCGGGCTGCCGTACCGCGTGATCGGCGGCTTGCGGTTCTACGAGCGAGCGGAGATCCGCGACGCGCTCGCCTACTTGCGCGTCGTGGTGCAGCCGGACGACGATTTGGCCTTCGAGCGGATCGTCAACGTGCCGAAGCGCGGCCTCGGCGAAGCGACTTTGCAGGCACTGCACCGCGCGGCGCGCGCCGGCAATTCGTCGCTGGTGCGCGCGGCGGAGACGATCGTGGCGACCGACGAGCTTAAGGCGAAGCCGCGTTCGGCGTTGCGCGACTTGCTGAACGGCTTTGCGCGCTGGCGCTCGCTGCTCGACGGCATGCCGCATACGGAACTGGCGGAAACGGTGCTCGACGAGAGCGGCTACACCGCCATGTGGCAGCAGGACAAGTCGGTCGAGGCGCCTGGCCGGCTGGAGAATCTGAAGGAGTTGATCCGGGCCCTTGAGCAGTTCGAGAACCTCTCGGGTTTCCTGGAGCACGTCGCGCTGGTGATGGAAAACGAGGATTCCGAGCGCGACGACATGGTCAATCTGATGACCCTCCATGCCGCCAAGGGCCTTGAATTCGACACGGTGTTCCTGCCCGGCTGGGAAGAGGGTCTGTTTCCGCACCAGCGTGCGCTCGAGGAAGGCGGCACGGCCGGCCTCGAGGAAGAACGGCGGCTCGCTTACGTGGGCATCACCCGCGCGCGGCGGCGCTGTCTCATCTCGTTCGCCGCCAATCGTCGCGTCTACAACCAATGGCAAAGCTCGGTGCCGAGCCGCTTCATCGACGAACTGCCGCCGGAGCACGTGGCACGCGACGCCGACCAGGGCCTCTATGGCTACGGCGGGCTTGGCGGCACGGGACACGGCGGCTTCGTCTACGACGCGCCGTGGCTGCAAGCGGAGCAGCGGCTTCTGCAACGCGGTTATCGCGTCGGCGGCGGACGCACCATCGACGGCACCGCCAAGCGCATCGAGGACGCGAGCCCGAGCGGCGGCTGGCAAGTCGGCGCTAGGGTGTTCCACCAGAAATTCGGCTACGGCCGCATTCTGCACGTGGAGAACGACCGGCTGGAGATCGATTTCGAGAAGTCCGGCCGCAAGAAGGTGATCGGCGGATTTGTCGAACCGGCCTGACCAGCTCTGGCAAGCGTCCGTCACCGTGCCCAAGGCGGACGTCGGAATAGTCGAAGATGCGCTCTTCCCGGATGCGCTCAGCGTGTCGAGCTTCGAGACGGCGCCGGACCATCCGCTCTGGCTGGTGCAGGCGATCTATGATGGCGAACCGGACCGGGCGGCGCTGCGCGCCGGCCTCGGGTCCATCGCAAAACGTATCGAGATCAGGGCGGTTCCGGCGAGGAACTGGGTCGCCGAATCCCAGGCGCTGGCGCCGCCAGTGGCAGCCGGACGTTACTATGTTCGCGGTTCCCACAGTCCGCGGCACGCCTCGCCTTCGCGCACCGACGTGGTAATCGACGCCGGAATGGCCTTCGGCACCGGCCGCCATGCCAGCACCTGGGGCTGCCTATTCGCCATGGATCGGCTGAGGCGGATGCGCCGTTTTGCCCGGATACTCGATCTCGGCACCGGGTCCGGCGTCTTGGCGATCGCCGCGGCAAAGACGTGGCGCCGGACAATCTTGGCAACCGACAGCGACCCGGTCGCGGTTGCCGTCGCTCTGGAAAACGCGCGCATCAATCGCGTGCATTCGTCCATGCGGGGCGTGATCGCTCGCGGTTTCGCTCACCGTGTGATTCGAAAATCCGCGCCCTTCGATTTCATCCTGGCCAATATCCTGGCGCGTCCCCTGGCGCAATTGGCGCCAGCAATGCGGCGAAACACGGCGAGGCGCGGAGTCATCGTGCTATCCGGCCTGCTTGCGAAGCAGGAGAATTGGGTGCTTGGCGCTTATCGCCGTCAAGGCCTGCGGCTGACCATGCGCATCGCCCGCGAAGGCTGGCATACGCTGGTGCTGGCGGCATGAGCGTGCGAAGCTTCCGGCCGCTCGAACAAGAATAAATGGGGGAAACGATGATCAAAGGCCGCTGGATCGGCGCGCTCTCCGTGTCGGCATTGCTGCTCGGATCGCAGGCCGGCGCTGCGGATCTGCAAATCCTGGCGGCGGGTGCCGTGCGCGCGCCCGTGGCGTCGTTGCTTCCCGCCTTCGAGGCGGAAACCGGCAATAAGGTCCACATGACGACCGGTCCGGTCGGCGATCTTGCCGTCAAGCTCGAAAGCGGCACGGATGCCGATGCGGTGCTGCTCACGCCGCCCGTCATCGATGCGTTGGTCAAACTCAATTTGGTCATCGAGGGCAGCCGCGCCGATCTCGGCAGCGTAAGCACCGTCGTCGCCGTGAAGTCCGGCGCGCCCGCCCCGGACGTGTCGTCGCCCGACGCGCTGAAAAGCGCGCTATTGGCCGCGAAATCGATCGCCTATGTGGATCCGAAGCTCGGCGCGACCAGCGGCATTCATTTCCTCAAGTTGCTGCAGCAATTCGGCATCGCCGATGCGGTCGCGGCCAAGACGCATTTGGCCGAGGTCGGCATCGGTGTCTCCAGGATGGTAGCCGACGGCACGGCGGAAATCGGCGTGACGCAGAAGAGCGAAGTGATTCCGGTTGCGGGGGTGAACATCGTCGGCCCATTGCCTGCGCCGCTGCAACTCACGTCGATCTATTCGGCAGGTCTGGTGAAGAACGCGAAATCGCCCGAAGCGGCCCAGGCGCTGGTGAAGTATCTGACCGGCCCGGCCGGCCGGGAAAAATTCAAGGCGGCGGGATTTGACCCGCCGCCTTGAGATTTCCGGACAGACCGCCGCTCAAAGGCCGCGGGTCGTGGTTTCCTTGCGCGCGCACCGCGGAGTGCCGAGGCTTCCGATAATGGCGGCATCGATTTGGCTGCGACTGATGCCGATATCGGCCAGGAGACGGTCGTCGAGCTGGACCAGTTCCGCCTGGGCCCGCTGCTGGCGGCGCCAGCGCGCCACGGCGATTAGCGCGTCGCGGAGCGGATTGGCCAGGCGCGACAGGGCGGCAGCGGCATCTTTCAATGCGGCCGCGGAAATGGGGCTTTGGTCGGCAGCAGGTTTAAGTACGGACATGATCGACACCCTGGCTTCGTGTTCTGTGCTGTCCGAAATATTGCGCTGCAACATATTAATTTCAATTAAGAGTCAGAGGGTTAATCATCAAATCCGCCATGCGTTTATTGCATAGCACAATACATTGGCCGCGCTGCAACGCGTTGCCGCGGGTGCCATCAGGCACGATAATCCGGGGCAAGTTTGGGGTGCCAAAATGACCGTTCCTGCCGCGATGCCGGAGCTTGCCGCGATCCTGCGCGATGCGGGCCTTACCACGCCGCCGGATGAGGCCATGGCGCTGCTGGCCGGCATTGCCGCTGCCCCGCCCACGCCTGCCGGATACAGCGGCGTTTCGCTGCTCGGCGGCTTGGGCCCGGGGCCGCGCGAACGGCTGGAATCCATCGCGGAGGGCGCGGCCCACCGCTTCGACGCCGAGTTGGAGCGCGCCGGCGCCAGCGCCGGACGCCTCGCCGACTTGCGCGGCGAACTCGAGCGTCGCGGCCTGCACGGTTTCATCGTACCGCTCAACGACGAATACCACGGCGAATACGTGCCGAAGCGGGCGCAACGGCTGGCGTGGCTGACCGGGTTCACCGGATCGGCCGGGATCGCGGTGGTCCTGCCGGCCAAGGCCGCCGTTTTCACGGACGGGCGTTATACGCTGCAAGTGCGCGAGCAGGTCGATCAGCGGCTGTTCACCTGCCACCACATCACCGAAGAGCCGCCGCACGATTGGCTCGCCGGCGCTATCACGAACGGTCAGCGCCTCGGTTACGACCCCTGGCTGCACACGGTCGATGCCGTCGCGCGCTTCAAGGCCGCCTGCGAGCGGAGCGGCGCTTCGCTGGTCGCGGTCGAAACAAATCCGATCGATGCGATCTGGCACGATCAGCCGCCGGCGCCCATTTCGCCGGTCGTGCCCCAACCTCTGGAATTTGCCGGCGAGACATCGGAAGCCAAGCGCGAGCGCGTCGGCGCCACATTGCGCGCAAGCGGCGTCGACACGTTGGTCCTGACCTTGCCGGAATCGCTCGCATGGCTGCTCAATATCCGCGGCGGCGACGTCCCCCATACGCCTTTGCCGCTCGGCTTCGCCCTCCTGCACCGCGACGGCACGGTCGAATTGTTCATGGACCGGCGAAAACTCACGGCGGGCCTCGGCGCCCATCTCGGCAATGGGGTCGCGACGCGCGAGCCGGGCGAGTTTCCCGACGCCCTTTCGGCGCTCGGTCGCTCAGGCAAGATGGTGCAGGCCGATCCGGCGACGGCCGGCGCTCTCGTGTTCAATCGGCTCGAGGCGGCAAACGCACGCTTGAAACGCGCCGAGGACCCTTGCCTGATCCTGAAGGCTTGCAAGAACGCGTCGGAAATCCAGGGCACGCGCAACGCGCACCGGCGCGACGGCGCTGCGGTCTGCCGGTTCCTGGCCTGGCTTGCGCGCGAAATGCCGAAGGGCGGCGTCGACGAGATCGCGGCAGCGGCGCGGCTCTATGGTTTCCGGCGGCAGAATGAGCGCTTTCAGGATCTGTCGTTTTCCACCATTTCCGGCGCCGGCCCGAACGGCGCCGTGGTGCACTACCGCGTCACGCCGAAGACCAACCGGCGCCTGGAACCGGGCACGCTCTATCTGGTGGATTCCGGCGCGCAGTATCTGGACGGCACCACGGACATCACGCGCACCGTGGCTCTCGGCACGCCGACCGACGAAATGCGCGACCGGTTCACGCGGGTGCTTAAGGGTCATATCGCGCTCGCCACCTGCCGCTTCCCGACCGGCACGACGGGATTGCAGCTCGATGCGCTGGCGCGCCACGCACTTTGGCAGGCCGGCCTCGATTACGACCACGGCACCGGCCACGGAGTCGGCAGTTACCTTTCGGTGCATGAAGGGCCGCAACGCATTTCCAAGGCCGGCAGCATGGTGCCGCTCAAGCCCGGCATGATCGTGTCAAACGAACCCGGCTACTACAAAGCCGGCGCCTTCGGCATCCGCATCGAGAATCTGGTGCTGGTGCGCGAAGCGGAAGCACCGGCGGGCGCCGAACGTCCGCTATTGTGCTTCGAGACCCTGACCCGGGCGCCCATCGACCGCAACGCCATCGATCCGGCAATGCTGAACGCCGACGAAATCGCCTGGCTGAATGCCTATCACGCCGACGTGCGGCGCGAGATCGAGCCGCTGGTGGACGCCAGAACCGCCGCGTGGCTTCGCGCCGCGACGCGCCCGATCAAGGCAAAGCGCTTCAGGAAGCCGAAGGCCGCCGCTCGCCCTTGATCTGAGTGCGGTGCATGACGCGCCGCGCGGCGTCGTCGAACGGGTCGCGGCGGTGCATGGTGCATCGGTTGTCCCACAGCACAAGATCGCCGACCCGCCAAACGTGCGTCCACGCGAAATCCGGGCGCTCGGCGTATGACCAAAGTTCGTCCAGCAGCGCTTCCGACTCTTCCAGAGCGAGCCCCATGAGATAGGCGTTGCGCCGGCGGCCGAGGTAAAGCATGCGCCGGCCGGTTTCCGGATGCAGGCAAACCAGCGGATGCGCCGTCCCCGGCGAGGTGCGCGGATCGTCGTCGGCAATCACACCCTGACGCAGATATCCGCCGCTGTTGTAGGTGCCGTCGTGCTTGATGCGAAGCGACGCGATCTGTGCCTGCAATGCCGGTGGCAAGGCTTCATAGGCACGATACATGCTGCAGAACGACGTGTTGCCGCCGGCGGGCGGCACCTCCAGCGCATAGAGCATGCTCGCCTTGGGCGGTTGATCCAGGTAGGACATGTCCGTGTGCCACACCGCTTCGCCAGCGCCCAGACTGCCGATGGGTTGCCCGTTCTCGATCACGTTGGAGACGATGTAGATCTCGGGCAGGCCCT
>DASQHM010000123.1:0-23443 GCA_035632095.1 Candidatus Cybelea sp.
GCCCTGACGAAGAATTGCCGCGAACGGCTCGGGCAGGCCTCGCACTGCCACCGCCCGAATATGTTCGCGGTCGTAGATTTGCAAGCTGCCGCAGGGCGCGTCGCAAAGCCTGTGTGCCTTTTCCAAGATCGCATCGAACACCGGGACCAGATCGCCCGGCGAGCTGTTAATGACTTGCAGCACCTCGGCAGTCGCCGTCTGCTGCTCCAACGCTTCGCGCTGTTCGGCGATCAGGCGTGCATTCTCGATCGCGATGACCGCCTGGTCGGCGAACGTCGATACCAGCTGGATTTGCTTGTCGCTGAAACGTTCGACGCGCGAGCGGTAAAGCACGAGGAGGCCGAAAAGAATGTTGTCGCGGAGCAGCGGCACGCCGAGCCCGGTATGCAGGTTTCCGCGCTTCTGCGCCTCCGACCAGGTATATTCGGGGTCGTTCGCTACGTCCTCGATATGAACGATTCGGCGTTCCAACGCCGTGCGCCCGGACAGCGTGCCTCGATCGGGCACAAACGGATTTTGGGACACGAACTCCCTGTATTCCGGCGTCACGCCGAACGCGGCAGCCAAATGATGGCGGCCCTCCAAATGCCGGAAGACATAGCCGTGGTCTGCCTTGCAAAGCCGTGTGGCGGTCTCGACGAGCGTTTCCAGCACGGGTTGGAGCGCAAGATCGGTACGGCTGATGACCTTCAGCACATCGCTCGTCGCGATCTGGTATTCAAGCGATTCCTGGAGGTCGCCGGTGCGTTGGCGCAACTCGCGGAGCAGCCTGGCGTTCTCGATGGCGATGGCTGCCTGGCTGGCAAAGCTCGTAACAAGGTCGATCTGCTTGTCACTGAATGGACGCACCTCCTGGCGATAAATGCCGAGCACGCCAACCACCTCGTTGTCCGAGAGCATCGGAACCCCGACGAGGGTTCTGGCATGCGCGAGCTCGATGGTGGCAAGCCGCACTGGATCTTTGAAAGTCTCCGCGGAGGTCATATCGGCGACATGGACGGTTTTCTTGGTTTTGAGAATTTGGCCAAGCCCGGTTCTCGGGTCTGGATGGACCACCGGCTCGCGGCGCAGATAGTCCTCGTACTCGGGCGGTGCACCGTGGGTCGCGGCAATCCGGAAGGCGGATCCCTCGCGGAGCCACAGATTGCCGAACTTGGCATCGCACAGCGCGGTCGCGTTGGCCAAGATGCTCTCGAACACGGGCTGCAGGTCTTTCGGCGAGCTCGCGATGATGCGTAGCACCTCGGCACTGGCCGTCTGTTGCGCTTGCGCCTGATCGCGCTCGGCGCGAAACTCGCGCAGCTTTTTTTGCAGCTCCGCGTTGGCGTGCCTAAGATCGGCCAGTGTGGCTTCGAGCGTCGCCGTCATGGACCTGCTCCGCGCAGCCGTGCTTCCGGCCATGAGATTTCGATCAACATCCGTTTTCCGGACGGGTTGCTCGCGGCGTCGACAGGCGTGCCGGCGCGAGCGGCAATGCGTGGGAAGCATGAGGCCTGAGGGTGCAGCACGTTTGCGATCGAGCCAGCAAGCACGCAGCGATACCGGAGCGCCGATCCTTTATAAATAAGGATACCACTCTGCCCATTGAACTGCCAGCGACGGCGCGAAATTCGCCGGGTACCGTCTTTGCCGGCGGACGACCATTCTCGGCGGCTTGAATCGTCATCGGAGCAGCTCACATCTTCAGCACGACGGCGTCGAGCCCGCGCATTTTGGCGGCGGCTTGCATGGCTGCGGGGAGATCCGCCAGCGCATGTAAGCCTATATTCACCGCGCTCACGTTCAACACGCCCGACATGGCCATCGCCATGAGCCGCGCGATGGCGTCGCGCGGGTACATGAAGCGGCCGCGGATGGTCCAGTCGTTGACCATCACCTCGCCGTAGGCGAGCGTCAACGGAGCCGTCATGCTGCCCATCAAGGCGAGCCGTCCGCCACGGCGCAGGGCGCGCAGCGCCGCAAGCGTGGCGGACGCATCCGTCGCGCGTCCGACCAGATCGATTGCCGCGTGGGCGCCGCCGCCGCTTGCCTCGCGGAGCGCGGCGATGTCTTTCGCCGGATCGCCGCCAAGCGCGACGGCGACGGCGCGGGAGCCCGCCGCGGCGACCACTTCGGCGAGCCGGCCCGCATCGCGTCCGGCCGCGATGACGCGAGCCGCGCCCATGGCAATTCCGAGCAGCACGGCGGCGGAGCCGAAGTATCCGCTCGCGCCGTTGACGATCAGCGTCTCCCCGGCGCTGAGGCCGATTTCCGTCAAGCCTCCGAACGGCACGGCGAACTTGCCGAAGATCGCAAGCCGTTCGGGCGGCAATGCAATGTCGGCATTCAACGGGGTAAGCACGCTGGCCGGCATCAGCGCGTATTCCGCGAAGGCGCCATCCGGCCAATCGGCCTGCAAAGGTCCGGAGTCCGGGCTGATCGCCGTCAGGCCGATCAACATCTGCGCCGGATCGCCGGTGACTTCGTTGGCGACGAAGTGCGGGTTCAGAACCACGCGCTGTCCGGGCTTGACGTGATAGACCTCGGCGCCGACGTCCGTCACGGTGCCGACACCGTTGGTGCCTGGCGTGAACGGCCGCCCGGGAAACCGATACGTTGCGGAGAGCCGCCCGGCGACAACGTCGCCCATGTAGCTCAGGACCGGCGCCGCCTGCATCCGCACCAGAACGGCGCCGGGGCGCGTCTTTGGAACCGGAACGTCTTCGAGCGCGAACGGCCCGCCGGCACTTTGCAGTCGCCACGCCTTCATTGCTCGACCTCCCGGCCGGTCTTGAGACGCCGCTCCGGCTTCAATACGAATCGCTCGTCATAGTCGGCGAGCTTGGGATAGGCGATCGTCGGTGCGCTCGCCAGGCCGAGCACGCGCTCGCGATAGCGCGCCAGATGGGCCACCCGGTCTTCCTGGCTTATCCGGACCGGAGCGTGCACGAGAAACGGTTCGATCACGGTGAAGCCGGTGAAGTACAGCACGCCGTGATTGACCGGAAAAAGGATCGAATCGATCGGGCCGTTGAGGCCGTGCTCGGAGTACATCGGGGCGGGGCCGCCGATCGTCAGCGCGCACATGGCCCGCTTTCCCACGAAGACGCCGCGGTCATACCACTTGCCGCCGCCATAGGTGCGGCCGCCCGAGGCGAAGACGCGATCGACCCAGCCTTTCAGGATGGCCGGAAGTCCGAACCACCAGAGCGGAAATTGCAGGATGAGCGCGTCGCACCAGAAAAGCTTGTCCATCTCCGCCTGGATGTCCGGCGCGAAGCCGTCGTGTTCGGCGGCATAGGCCTCTTCCGCTTGTTGGCGGAGCAGGTTGGGATCCTTCGTCGTGGTGAAGTTTCGCCGGTCCGATACTGGATTGAAGCCCATGGCGTACAGGTCGGAGACGACGACTTGGTGCCCAGCCTGATCCAGGGCCTCTCTGGCGATGCGAGTCATCGCGCCGTTGAAGCTCGCTGGTTCATGATGAGCATGGACGATGAATACGCGCATTGAAGCACCATTTCCGAGCCGGTCGCGGAAAATGGATTTTGCCACAAAAAACGTCCCGCGCTCCTAAGACGAGCCGGTTCCCTTTGAGCCGCTGGCGATGCCTATCGAACGGAAGCGGCTGCGGCGTCGGCCGCTTGGTCAGGGGACATGAAGTGAACCGCCATTCAAGAAGCGGCTCTTCGATCCCTCTGGAGCTTTTCGATCCCAAGCCGCTTCAGGACATAGCGCTCATAGCCGGGCTCGCTCGAACCGCGCCGGATCTTGCGCAGGAAATAGCGCTCGAAAGCGACCTTCGCCATGTGCACCCAATAGCCCTGGCTCGACCAGGTGACGTTGCGCGGCGGGATCTGCGGCAGGGCGACGAAAGCGACGCCGTCGTCGCCGAAATCGGCCAGGCATACGGCGTTCCACGTGGCTTGCTGCCTCGGTTCGCGGCCGGCCACGAGATCGGCGATGTTGTGGGCGACGGCCGTCGCCATGCTCTCGATCATGTAGCCGGTCTTCGGCACGCCGACCGGTACCGGGGTCTGTTCGAACGGCGGAATCGCCACGCATACGCCGAGCGCGAAGATGTTCTTGAAGGTCGCGTTGCGCTGGAACTTGTCGATTGTCACGAAGCCCCGGGGATTGGTTAGGCCGGCGATGTATTTGCCGTCGGCTCCCTTGAGGCAGCCGGCGCCGCGGAAGCCCGGGATGAACATGGTCAATTTCGCCGGCAGCTTATGCGCCTTCTTGACCGTGCCGTCCTCGTTGACCTCCGTCACTTCGACGCCGTCCGGCGTGACGCGGTCGACCTTGGCGTTGATGATCCACTTCACGTCGCGGTCGCGGAAGACGCTCTCGAGCAAGCCCTTGGTGTCGCCGACACCGCCGAGACCGAGGTGGCCGATATAGGGCTCCGAGGTGACGAACGTGATCGGGACGCGGTCGCGGATGCGCCGGCGCCGCAGTTCGGTGACCATCATGATCGCGAATTCGTAGGCCGGACCGAAGCAAGAGGCGCCCTGCACGGCGCCGACGACGATCGGGCCGGGGTCCTGACAAAAACGGTCCCAGCGTTCCGCGGTTGCTGCCGCGTGATCCACATGACAGATCGATACCGTGTTGGCCGAAGGCCCGAGACCTTCGATTTCGTCGAAGGCGAGGTCCGGGCCCGTGGCAATCGCAAGATAGTCGTAAGTGAGGCGCGTCCCGTCGCCCAGCTCAATGGCGTTTTCGTCCGGGATCACGCGTTTCGCGCCGGACGCGTTGAAGCGGATGTTTTGGGCTTCGAGGACCGGCTTCAGGTCGACCTTGATGTCCTCGGGCTTGCGCCAGCGAAGCGCAACCCACGGGTTTGACGGGACGAACTGGAACCATGGCGAGTTGGAGACCACGGTGACTTGGTTCCCGCCGCCGAGGAGTTGGCGCAGTTCGAATGCTAGAGGCACGCCCCCGATGCCGGCTCCGAGTACCACGACGTGTGCCATGTTTGTCTCCTTCCCTGGTCGTATTGTTGCGGTGTTTAACTCGCAGTCTAGGCGCGGCTCCGCATCCGCCGCATTGATCCCCGTCAGTCGCTGCGCCCGACCGCGTTGACCCTGGTCAATGCCCGCAAACCGCGCCTGACCGACCCTCTCGCATCATGTGGATGCAGCAGGATCGGGAACCCGGCGCCTCGCAGCGCCCCGCGGCGCGATCAGGAGAACGCGTTGCCCGGGCGCAGGCCAAGCAGCCGAAACACGATTGCCGCGGGGCAGAAGCCCGTGAACGAAGCCTGGATCAGATTGGCGCCCACGAAAGCCGTGAACCAAAGCCAATAGGGGCTGTGCAACTGGGCGAGAGCCAGGCTAAGGAGGACCATCAATCCGGCGAATGCCATCACGGCGCGGTCAATCGACATGGGGTTGCCCTTTCATCTGCGGCGGGTCGGCTTGCAATAGAGATCGTGAAGAACGGTGATCAACTTGGTCACGCCAGGATCGGCGAGCGAATAGAAGATCGTCTGCGCTTCGCGCCGCGTGGCGACCAGGCCGTCGCGGCGAAGCTTGGCCAGATGCTGCGACAGCGGCGACTGCCTGAGCCCGACCGCGCCTTCGAGGGCGCCGACCGAACGCTCGCCCTTGTGCAGCTCGCAAAGGATCATGAGCCGGTGCGGATTGGCCAGCGCCTTCATCAGGGCGGCCGCTTCGCCCGCCCGCGGCTTGAGACGCTCGATGTTGCTTACATTCATACTTGCTAATTTAGATATTACTAATATAAATGTCAAGATCAAAATGGCGAAGGAGCACGGACCGTGAATGCCAAACTCAGAGCCGGCCTCTGCGCCGCATGGCTCGGTCTACTGCCGGCCGCCGCGTGGGCGCAATCGGTGACGATTTCGACCATCGCCGTCGAGGACCGAAAGGCGATCATCGCGACGGTGGAGCCCGTCCGCGAGCTGCCGGCCCGCGCCAGGATCGGCGGCACCATCGTCGAGCTCACGGTGAAGGAGGGGGACAGGGTCGCCGCCGGCGATCGCATCGCGCTCGTGGTCGATCCGAAGCTCCAATTGCAGATTCAGGCGCTTGAGGCGCGTCTCCAGGCGCAGCAGGCGAACCGCGATCAGGCCAAGCTCGACTTCGACCGCGCGACGGAACTGCGCCGGTCGGGAACCGGATCCCAGTCGCGTCTCGATCAGGCCAGAACGGAGTACGAGGTTGCGGAACGGAACCTGAAGGCGGCGCGGTCCGAGCGCGACGTCATCACGCAGCAAACGGCCGAGGGTGCGGTGCTCGCGCCCGGGCCGGGCCGCGTCCTCAAGGTGCCGGTGGGGACGGGGAGCGTCATCACTTCGGGCGAAGCGGTCGCCCTGATCGCGACCGACGCCTATATCCTGCGCGTGCAACTGCCCGAGCGGCACGCCCGGTTCATCAAGGCCGGCGATACGATCCTCGTCGGCGCCCGCGGGCTCTCCGGCGAAACGCCGGAAACCCTGCGCCGCGGCCAGGTGCGCCTCGTCTACCCCGAAATCCAGCAAGGCCGGGTCATCGCGGACGTCGAGGTCGAGGGACTCGGCGATTACTTTGTCGGTGAGCGGACGCGCGTCTATGTGGCGACAGGAACGCGGCTGACGCATGTCGTGCCGGAGGATTACGTCTATCGCCGCTTCGGCGTGAGCTACGTGAAGCTGCAGAACGGCGCGGAAGTGGTGGTGCAAATCGGGGCGCCGACGGAACGGGGTCTGGAGGTTCTTTCCGGATTGAGCGACGGCGACGTGGTCCTGAAGCCATGAAACTCGGTCTGTCGGGCCATTTGACCCGGATCTTCATCGGCTCGCCGCTCACCCCATTGTTCCTGATCGCCGCGGTCGTGGTGGGGGCGCTCGCCCTGATGTCGGTGCCGCGGGAGGAAGAGCCGCAGATCAGCGTGCCGATGGTCGATATTCTGGTCACCGCCAACGGATACAAGGCGGTCGATGCGATCGAACTTATCACCAAGCCGCTGGAAGACATCGTCAAGGGCATCAACGGCGTCGAGCACGTTTATTCGAGCACGCAGGACGATTCCGTCATCGTGACCGCGCGCTTCTTCGTCGGCACGGACGAGGATACGGCGCTGCTTCGGGTGCATGAGAAGATCAGGGCCAATATCGCCGACTTGCCGAAGGGCATTCCCGAGCCGATCATCATCGGCCGCGGCATCAACGACGTCGCCGTGGTCGCGCTGACGCTCGAGCCGAAACCCGACCATGCCGCCTATTGGGACGACAATGGCCTCTTTCAAATCGCCGAGGAACTGCGGCACGAACTGATCAAGGTCGACAACGTCGGCCTCACCTATATCGTCGGCGGAAGTCCCAACCAGATTCGCGTCGAGCCGGATCCTGAGCGCTTGGCGCTCTACGGCATCACCCTGAACCAGCTCGTGGACAAACTGCAGAACGCCAACCGGTCGTTCCTGGTCGGCGCGTTCCGCGACGCCGGCCGCAATCTTCCGGTGCTGGCGGGCCAAACCCTGCAGGGGGTTCCGGACATCGGCCTGCTGCTGCTCACCTCGCGCGACGGCCGGCCGGTGTACGTAAAGGATGTCGCCGAAGTCGCGGTCGGCGCGGCCGAGCCCGAACATCGCGCCTGGCGCCTGACGCCGGACGGCAAAGGAGGCTTCGAGCGTCGGCCTGCGGTCACCGTCGCATTCGCCAAACGGCGCGGCGCAAACGCCGTGGTCGTGGCCGATGAGCTTCTGCGGCGGCTCGATACGGTCAAGGGACGCCTGATCCCTCAAGACGTCGCGGTCACGGTGACGCGGAACTACGGCGAGACCGCAAGCGACAAGGCGAACGAGCTCCTGTTCCATCTAGGCTTGGCGACGGTTTCCATCGTCGTTCTCATCACGCTCGCCATCGGCTGGCGGGAAGGCGTCGTGGTTCTCGTCGTCATTCCGACCACGATCCTGCTGACGCTGTTCGCCGCCTGGCTGATGGGCTACACGATCAACCGCGTCAGTCTTTTTGGGCTGATATTCTCGATCGGCATCCTGGTCGACGACGCCATCGTCGTGGTCGAAAACATCATCCGTCATTGGCAGCGCCGGTCCGGGCAGGATCTCGTCGCGACGGCCGTCGAAGCCGTCGCCGAGGTCGGCAATCCGACCATCGTGGCGACGTTGACCATCATTGTCGCGTTGCTTCCGATGATGTTCGTGAGCGGCCTGATGGGGCCCTATATGAGTCCGATCCCGGCCAACGCATCCATGGCGATGCTCTTCTCGTTCTTTGTCGCCGTGACGATCACGCCCTGGCTGCTCTACCACATCGCCCGGAAGCGGTTTTCGGGCTCCGGCGCGGGGCCGTCCGGCGATCACGAAATCGGCAGGTTCGGACGTTTCTATCTGCGCGTTGCGCGGCCGCTGTTGAGCGGCCGGAAGCGTTCGAAACGCTTTTTGGCCGCAGTGGCACTGGCGACGGCGCTGGTCTGCGTCCTGTTCGCGACCAAGGACGTGACGGTCAAGCTGCTTCCCTTCGACAACAAGTCCGAGCTGCAGGTCGTGATCGACCTGCCGGAAGGCACGACGCTGGAAGAGACCGACCGGCTGCTTGCCGCCGCGGCGGGGCGTCTCGCCGATCTGCCGGAATTGGCCTCGATCGAGACCTATTCCGGTGCCGCCGCGCCGTTCAACTTCAACGGCCTGGTCCGGCATTACTACCTGCGCCAGAGTCCCGAACTCGGCGATCTGCAGGTGAATCTGCTGCCGAAGTCGGCGCGGACACGGGCAAGCCACGCGATCGCCCTCGACGTGCGTCAGCGCCTGGCGGGGCTGCCGCGGCCTGCCGGCACGGTGGTCCGTGTCGTGGAAGTGCCGCCGGGGCCGCCGGTGCTCGCAACTCTTCTGGCCGAGATCTACGGGCCCGACGAGGCAACCCGCGTAGCCACGGCAAAGCAGGTGCGCCGCGCCTTCGAGGCCGTCGATTTCATCGTCGACGTGGACGACACCATGCATGCTCCGGGCGAGCGGCTCCGCTTCGCCATCGACCAGGAGCGGCTCGAGTATTACGGGGTCGAGGAGCAGGCCGTCTACGACACCATTGCGGCGGTGGTCGGCGGCGTGAAGATCGGCTATTCGCAAAAGGGCCGCGGCACCAAACCGGTCGACATCTCCGTGCGATTGCCCAAGCGTTCGCTATGGATGGGTGAGCATGTTCTGTCCACGCCCGTGCCCGCCGGCGGCACCGTCAGGCAAGGCAGCAACGTCGAACTCGGCGACGTCGTGAAAGTGACGCGCGAACCTGCCTCCCACACCTTGTTCCGCCGCGACGGGCGCTTCGCCGAGATGATCCAGGCGGAAGTCGCCGGCCGTTTCGAGGCGCCCATATACGGCATGCTGGCGGTGCAGGACCAGGTGAAGCGCATGGCCTGGGGAAGCGGCGGAGCGCCGGAGATTCTCTATCACGGCCAACCCGTCGACGAGGCCAAACCCGCCCTGCTTTGGGACGGCGAATGGGAGGTGACGTACGTGACCTTCCGCGACATGGGCGCGGCCTTCATGGTGGCCCTTCTCGGAATCTATCTGCTGGTCGTGGCGCAATTCGGCTCGTTCCGCCTGCCGCTGGTGATCCTGGTGCCGGTGCCGCTCACGCTGATCGGCATCGTGCTCGGCCATTGGCTGCTCGGCGCGCCGTTCACCGCGACGTCGATGATCGGCTTCATCGCGCTGGCCGGCATCATCGTGCGCAACTCGATCCTGCTGGTCGACTTCATTCGCCGCCGCCGCGCCGCGGGCGTCGCCTTGCGGGATGCCTTGCTCGAAGCGGGTTCGGTACGCTTCAAGCCGATCTTTCTCACCGCCGCGGCCGCCATGATCGGTGCCGCCTTCATCATCACCGATCCGATCTTCCAGGGCTTGGCCATTTCGCTGGTTTTCGGCTTGGCGTCGTCGACGGCCCTGACGCTGCTTGTTATCCCCGCGCTCTACGTCTGGCTGCGGGATGACGGACGGCCGATGAGCGGGGCCGAAGCACCCTAGGCTGAGACGATTCGGGTTTTCCGTTCGTTCCATGGTGCCGCGCGAACCTGCCTCGGCGCCTGGACCGGCAGGAAGACGCTATTTCCGGGATTCGCCGCTTGTCGCTGTGCCGTGGAGGCTTCTATACAATGCCGCATAGATCGGAGCGGCTCGGGCGAGGTGGTGCCAGAGCAACGCGGCGGATGAGACGCCGCTGAAAGGGGGCGCGATGGCGAAGATCGAAGCGACTTTCGGGCCTTGCTGTTTCTGCGGCGCGCCGATCAAGGAAGCGGGCACCGACCCGTGCCGGTTGACCGTCGAGACGGCGGAAGCGAAGTGGCAGGTGTGGTTCTGCCACGGCGAGTGCTTTCGCGCCCGGCTGGCCACGCTTGAAGACAATCCGGACTTTTTCGAGCCCGCGCACTTCTGAGCGGCATCGACCGATGCAGGCGGGGAACGCTCGCGCGCTGGCTCGCCGACAAGACGCCGGAGATCGTCGCGTCGTGCATCGCCAAGACGGACAAACACGTGTTCGTCGCCGAAGCAGAAGATTGCGAGTGCGCGGTGGGATCGGTCGCCGATGCAGGCGGGATCACGCTGAACGACGTGGCGCCGGAAGCGCGCTTCCGGGGCGTGAGCAAGGCACCGAAAGCCTGGCTCCCGATCGCGCTCGATGCAGAGCGAGCGGGAGCCAGGCGTCGGAGCGTCAGCGCGGATTAGTTCGCCGCGCCGCCGGCCGTGGAATTGAGCGCGTTGCCGACGGCCGTGAACATGTTCTTGATGTCACTGCCGAGGGCTACCACCGTGCCGATGATGGCGACGGCGATCGCGCCCGCGATCAGGCCGTATTCGATGGCGGTCACGCCATCGGTCTCGCGCACGAGCAGTTTGGCTGCGCCGTGCTTGACGTTGTCGAAAGCGATCCAGATACGAAGCATTTTATCCCCCGCGTTGATTGAACGATGCTGGCGTCGGCGCCGCTTTGGGCAGTCGGCGATGCGGAGCGTGGACAGCCGGTTCACCGCCCATGCTGGCAGAACGCGATTAACGAGTTGCTAAGGGACCTGGTTAACCCGTTGTCGAACCCGCAAAATTACATTCCCGCGTGAATTATGTGCCGGCTGATCCCGCGGCCCGAGCGTGGGACCAACGCTTGTTGTGGTTGCCGACATTTTTTGGTGCCGCCGGAATTCGGCGTCGGTGCTTTACATCCGATGGTGTAGGTCCGAATAGCCCCGCGCTCGTGCGGGGTTTTGACTGTCCGTCAATTGCCGCGAGCGCAAGCTCGAAGGCGCGTGACGGACCTGCCGCCAGTCGGCGACCCCTCGTCTGCTGCGGCACGCCTTCACTCCGTGGGCGCCGTCACCGGGGGACGAGGCCTCAGAGCCTTGGGCGTCCAGGCAGGACCGCTGGCCTGCCTGGACGTTCCCGCCCGCGTCCGCGGCTTTCCAAAAAGATGGCACCAAGAGCGATGAATATGTTCGCGGCAGCATCCCGGCGCCCCTCGCTTGCGGAGGACAGGACGATATGTTTCTATCCGGCCGTCCCAGCGCATCGGCGGGCAGGTGCGGATTGCAGGCGCTTTTTGTTGCAATCCGTCAGGCCTTTGTGCGCCGGCGAGCGGTCATGGAAGGCAGAGGCGAACGATGCAAACCGAACATTTCGACGTGGTGATCGTGGGCGCCGGCCTCTCCGGCGTGGGCGCGGGCTGCCACCTGACCATGCGCTGTCCGAACCGCAGTTTCGTGATCCTCGAGGGCCGCGATTGCATCGGCGGCACCTGGGATCTTTTCCGCTATCCCGGCATACGCTCGGACTCGGATATGTACACGCTCGGCTATTCGTTCCGGCCGTGGACCGAGCCGAAGGCGATTGCCGACGGCCCATCCATCCTGAGCTATGTACGCCAGACGGCGGCCGAGTTCGGCGTTGACAAGCACATCCGCTTCCACCATCGCGTGACGCGCGCCTCGTGGTCCACCGCCGATGCCGCGTGGACCGTGGAAGCCACGCAGGGCGGCACCGGCGAGACGGTGCGCTTCACCTGCAATTTCCTGTTCATGTGCAGCGGCTACTACGACTACGCGGCCGGCTACCTGCCCGAATTCGCCGGGGTCGAACGCTTCCAGGGCCGCATCGTGCATCCGCAGAAATGGACCGCGGACGTGGACTATGCGGGAAAGCGCGTTGTCGTGATCGGCAGCGGCGCCACCGCCGTGACCATCGTGCCGGAAATGGCGAAGACCGCGGCCCATGTCACCATGCTGCAGCGCTCGCCGACCTACGTGGTCTCGCGCCCGGCGGAGGACAAGATCGCCAACCGGCTGCGCCGCTGGCTGCCGTCGTGGGCGGTATACCGGATCACGCGCTGGAAGAACGTGCTCCTCGGCATGTACTTCTATCGCATGGCGCGCAGCAAGCCGGGCCAGGTGAAGGCGGCGATCATCGACATGGTGCGCAAGGAGCTTGGACCCGACTACGACGTCCAGACCCACTTCACGCCGCGCTACAATCCGTGGGACCAGCGGCTTTGCCTGGTGCCCGACAGCGATCTGTTCGACGCCATCAAGGCGGGGCGCGCGTCCGTCGTGACCGATCAGATCGAGACCTTTACCGAGCACGGGCTGAAGCTCAAGTCCGGCGCCGAGCTGCCGGCGGATCTCATTGTCACGGCCACCGGGCTCAGCCTGGTGGTGCTCGGCAATTTGAAGCTGTCGGTTGACGGGCGCGACGTCGTGCCCTCCAAGACCTTCGGCTACAAGGGTATGATGTACAGCGACGTGCCGAACCTCGCCTCGGCCTTCGGTTACACCAACGCGTCCTGGACCCTGAAGTGCGACCTGACCTGCGCCTATGTCTGCCGCCTGCTCAATCACATGACGCGGACGGGCATGCGCCAATGCACACCGCGAAACCACGATCCGGCCCTGGCCGAAGCGCCGTGGGTCGATTTCTCCTCGGGCTACATCCAGCGCGCCATGGACAAGTTCCCGAAGCAGGGCTCTCGCGCGCCCTGGAAGCTCTACCAGAACTACGCGCTCGATCTCATGAGCCTGAAGTTCGGCGCGGTGAAGGACGAGGCCATGGAATTCTCCAACCCGGCGCCGGCGAAGCGGCCGGCGCAGGCCGCGGCGGAATAGCCGCCGCAGACCGCGCCTTACCGCCGCTCAAGCCTTGAGCGGAATCCAGATCTCGATGGTGCCGTTGCCCGTCAAGGGGTCGAAGTCCTCGCCGTAGAACTCGAAATCGGGCGCGTCGGCCACCTCATGTCCGGATGCGGGCAGCCACGCGTTCCAGGCCGTGTTGATGGTGCGGCGGATGGTGGACACGTGATCGCGATGGGTGAACACGGCATAGCGCCGCCTGGACAGGCGCACGCGGGCGAAGTCGGCGGGCAGGTCGGAAAAGTTCGTCACTTCGACGCCCGTGATGTAGTCGAAATTGCCGTCGTCGTCGCTGTTGCAGCGGACCCCATAGGCCGCCCGCCCAGGTTTCTGCCCGGCGACGTGGCCGATATGCGGACCGAAGCGCTGCCATTGCGAGGGTATGGCGGTGCTGGTGTCGCAGGTGTAGCGCTGGCCCAAGCCTGCGATCAGCAGCGGCTTGCCGTCCGCGAAACGCGGCGGTTCGATTGCGGTCAGGAGTGTTTCGTCCATTTTGATCGGCTCCACGAGTGAGAGGTTGTCGAAGCGGCGCCGGCCGCGAACCGCCTCGGGGGTAAGCCCGAATTGTTCGCGGAACGCCCGGGTGAATGCCTCGTGCGACGCATAACCCGCATCGAGCGCGACGGCGAGAATGTCGGTCGCGCCGTCCGCCAGGCTCTTCGCGGCCTCCGTCAGCCGGCGGCTCCGCACGTACCGCATGATCGGTTGGCCCATCGCCTCGCCGAAGGCGCGCGACAGGTGGTAGCGCGAGACGCCGCTGATGCCGGCAATCTCGTCGAGCGAGATGTCGCCCGCGAAGTGGCTTTCGATGAACCAGAGCGCCTTGCCGACTGGGGTCATGCTTGCCTCACGTAAGCAGAGCCGATGGTGCCAGGGTCCGGCACGGCTCATTTGACCGTTCTTGCGCTGCCCGGGAAAGACGTGGAAGCGACCTTGCCGCTGCCGGAAGCGTTTCGACGCCGTGGGCGATTGCATACAATTTTCGGCAAATTGTCGGGATTAAGCATCCCTGTTAAGGAAATACTTTTCGTCGCATGAGTGAAATCAAGCAGTTCCGGCGGGATTCTGTCTTTACCAACATCTTTAATACATATCAAATCCGCAAGTGTTAATCATTCGACTGGCCGCGTTAATCTTGTAATTTTCGTAAAATTTTTCATTATTTGTATGCAATCGAGATTGGATCCCGCCGGCGCCAGATTGGGTCCGTGAAGTTCGAAGCAAACGAACAGCGCTGCCGCCGCCGGGATCGAAACATAAAGCTGGAGGCTTCAATGCTTGCTCTGACCGTCGCCGTCACCGAATCCCTGCATCGCCTTCGCGCCGATGCGCGCGGCGTCACGGCCATCGAATACGGCATGATCGCAGGCGGAATCGCCGTCGCGATCATCACCGCCGTCATGCTGGTCGGCTCCGACGTGAAGAGCACATTTACGGCCGTGGACAAGGCGCTGAATTCCGCTACCGGCAACTAAGGCCGGCGCAAACGACGGCGCGATTGGATGGGCATCCGGTCGCGCAAGAAAAGAGATCGCGCCGTCGCGGGCTGACGTGCGTTCGATGACAGGAGGCAACGATGACAAAAGGCTTTGGCGCCGCATGGCGCCCAGCGCTCGAGCTCCGCAATGCCGCGTCGCGCCTCGGCGATGACATCTCCGGCGGCACGGCGATCGAATACGCGCTTATCTCCGGCGGCATTGCTGCCGCGATCGCGACCGCGTTGAGCGTGGTCGGCGGCGATTTGGTCAACACGTTCACGGCGATCGACAACGCGATCAAGCTCGCCGCCAGCACGAACTAGACTCCAGCCGGGAAACGAGGCGCCCATGAGCTCCAGAACCGCCAATGCACTGGCCGCATTGAATCCGGAAATCGCCCCGGAGGCCGCGCCGCCGGTCGATCGCGATACCGCCCTCGCTATGGCCGTCGAATGCACCTTGGCGACGTCCATGGTCCTGGGCGAGCGGCCGTCGCTGCCGCCGCCGCCGAAGCCTTGGCCCGCCTGGCTCAAGCAGGAGCCGGCCGAAATCGCCGCCGCCGCCATACCCGGCGCGCCGCGAAAGGTCGTGCGCCGGATCCGGTACAAGTTTTCAATTCAGCCGGATACGTGGGAATAGCGGGCGTCCCAGGCGCGGCGGCTCGGCCTAACCGGTGAGCGCGGGGCATTCCTTCACGCGCCGCAACTCCGGCGACGGCCGCTCATCGCGCGAGCCGCTTCAGCCCTTGGCGAAGTACCGCTTCATGGGCTCGAAATAATTGTCCTGCCAGCCGCCGTCGCGATAGCTGGTGTGGCCATCGGGCACGTTGCTGTGGCGCACGCTGATTCGCGTGCCGCCCGCGACCTCATCGAACCGAACCTCGATCTGCGAATCCGCGTCGGCCTCCGTGAACTTCGAGGTCCGCCACGATTGCACGATGCGGTGCGGCGGTTCGAGCGTCAGCGTCTTGCCGCGGATGTAACCGTCCCAAGCCGTGAACGCGCCGCCGACTTCGGCGCGTATCTTCGCCGGGCTGCCGGTCATGGCGCCGTGCCGCTTGCTGTCGAGCCAGGCGTCATAGACCGCTTTCGGTTTCGCCGGAACGATATCCGACACCGTGAAGGCGAAGGGCATGGCGGACGTCTCAGCCGTATTTGTATTTCGGTTCCCAGTCGCCGGCGCCGCCCGGCAGCAGGCCGAGGAAATGCCAGACCGAGCAGAACTCGTCGCCGGGGCCGAAGCCGGTGTCGGACACGCGATAGATCTTGCCGTCGCGCTTTTCGAACACGGAGACGCCCGGATGCCAGTTGCCGCCCTCGCGATAGCCCATGTCGGCGGCGAAGCTGCCTTCGGCCGATGACACCATCTCGAAGCGCCAATTGCGCGAGGCCTTGAACTTCTGCTGGTTGGCGGGGTCGTCGGGCGAGGCGATGACGAAAGCGGCCCGGCTTTGCAGATGCGGCAGCACGCCGTTGAAGCCGTCGGCCCAAAGCGTGCAGTAGCGGCATCCGGCGCCCATGTTGTGAATGACGAACAGGTGCGTCTTGTCGCCGAACAACTCGGAAAGCCGGCGCTTGCCGCCGGCGGCAGCGAACTCGTAGTCCTTCACCGGCTCCGGCTCAACGTCCTGCTGTACCGAACGCATCTTCTCGCGCAGCTCGTTGATCTGCCGGCGATAGCCGCTCAGCTTTTCCGATGCTTCCTGGTAGCGCATGGCATCGCTCCTTTCGTGATCCGCCGCGGCCTGCGGATTCCGGCGCAGCGGATTGATCGCTCAACAAGATGGTTGAGAGTCAACAACTGTGTTGATTGGAAGTCAAGAGCCGGCGGCGGCCGAGCCGGGGCGGCGTCCAAGCAGTTGCCGCAAAAGGAAACGCCGGGCCGCCCTGTCGCGGCCCGGCGCTGTCGGTGCGTCGTTTTACGCGGCCGCGCGCCGGCGGATCGTCGCCATGCCGAGCAGGCCCGCGCCCAGCACCAGCAAGGTCGCCGGCTCCGGGACCGCTTCGATCAATCCTTGGCCCCATGCCTGTTGCACCTGCGCCGTGGGATGGATGGCGTCCCAGAACAGGAACTTGCTGAACAGGATGGTGTTGGTCTGGGCATCGAAGCAGTTGGCGTTCGGGGTGAAGTTGCCTTTCAGGCACGGATCGGTGGTGTTGGTGATGCCGAGCGCCGCCGCGTTGTTCGCCACGTCGGTCGAGAACGCGAAGAAATCGAACAGCGTCAGCTCCACCGTCGGATTTGCCGCCCTGAGTTGGGCGATGGCTGTCGCCAGGAGCTGGTTGTACAGAATGGAATCCGCCGTCGCCAGCGCCGCCTGGCCCGCCGGGCTTTGCTGGGTGAATTCGGGAATGCCGCCGACGTTGCCGACGTTCGGCACCAGGATGTGGACCGCGCCCTTGTTGATCAATGTCTGGATATTGGCTTTGACCGCGTTCACGGCGCTGGTGATCAGCGAGGCGTTGTTGCTATGCGCGGCGGTGCGCACGTCGTTGCCGCCTATGAAGACCGTGTAGAGCGCATTCGGATCCGCCACGCCGCCGCCGCCCGGCCGCGCCAGGAAGCCGTTCACCTGATCGGTCAGATCGCCATTTCCCGGCTGGAACGCGCGTGCGCCCGCAATGGCGTAGTTGGTGCCGAACTGAAAGCCCGGTCCGAACAGATTGTGGGTGTCCTGGAATCCGTTCACGAACAGCGAGGGCCGCTCCGGACCAAGTCCGAATTTCTCCGACAGATAATCCACGGCCACTTGCCCGTTGGTGACGCGATCGTTGAAGAACGGCGGATTGGGAAAGTTCGCGCCTTGGATCTCGGCGAGATTTCCGGTGTCCGACAGGCTGTCGCCGAAGACAAACACCGCATCGACTGCGCCGGCGCCGGCGGGTGTTGCGGCCGTCAGGAAAAGCAATCCGGCAGCCGTGACAGCGGCAGCGAAGCTGCGAACCATCATTGGTACGTCCTCCCCTAGAGCGGTTCAAAACGCGGCGCGGCATTCCGCACTGTTTTGGCCGCGACGCTTCCACGGGGAGTTAGAAAGCGAAATTCATGCCATCGCGTCGGCACGCGACCAACTGGCGGTTTTCCGCCAGATGCGGAATGAAAATTCACACCGCCCGGCCGCAAAATGCGTCGAATACCTGTACATCGATTCGCGCGATGTTAAGTATTGTGACACACGTTTTGATCACAAAAGCGTGAGCTTGCTCGCGCGCCGGGTTTTCACCCGGCCGCCCGGATGGCCTGCCAAATCCTGTGCGGCGTGGCGGGCATGTCGAGGGTAGCCGCGCCGATCGGCGCCAGTGCATCGCTGACGGCGTTCATCACCGCGCCGAGCGCGCCGACCGAACCGGCTTCGCCGGCGCCCTTGATGCCGAGCACGTTGGTGGTGCAAGGCACGCCGTTGAAGTCGACGCGGAAGTTCGGCAGGTCGCCGGCGCGCGGCATCGCATAGTCCATGTAGGAGCCGGCGAGGAGCTGGCCGCTCTCGGCATCGAAACGTCCGTCTTCCATCAAGGCCTGGCCGATGCCTTGCGCGATGCCGCCGTGAATCTGGCCTTCGACGATCAGCGGGTTGACCACTTTGCCGAAGTCGTCCACCACGGTGTAACGCACGATCTCGGTCGCGCCCGTGTCGCGATCGATCTCCAGCTCGCAGACATGGCAGCCGTTCGGGTAGGTGTTGGCGTGGCTGGTGCTCTTGCCGATGTCGTCGAGCGCGTTGGGCAGGTCCGGCGGCAGATTGCGCGCCTCGCGCGTGCGCCGCGCCAGATCCAGGATGCCGATTCCGCGGTCGGTGCCGGCGATCGCAAAACGGCCGTCGGCGAACTCTATGTCGCGTTCCGCCGCCTCGAGAAAATGACCGGCGAGTTTCTTGCCCTTCGAGATGATCTTGTCGGAGACATCGACGAGCGCGGTTCCGGCCAGCATCAACGTCTTGGCGCCGCCGGTGCCGCCGCCTTGCTTCATTTCGTCGCTGTCGCCGAAAATGAAGTCGATGGCATCGAAGGGCACACCGAGCCGGTCTTCGAGAATCTGCGCGAACGCGGTCTCGTGACCCTGGCCCGACGGCCCGGTGCCGATGCGCATGCTGACGCGGCCTTCCGGCGTGAAGCGGATGTCCGCCGCCTCCTGCGGCATGTTGGCGGTCACCTCCATGTAGTAGGACATGCCGATGCCGGAGAGCTTGCCGCGCTTCGCCGCCGCCGCGCGCCGCGCCTCGAAGCCGGACCATTCGGCGCGCTTGAGCGCCAGCTCCATGTTGGTGGTGAAGTCGCCGGAATCGTAGCGCGCGATCAGCGGCGTCTGATACGGCATGGCGGACTTAGGGACGAAATTGCGCCGGCGGATTTCGTCGCGGGCAAGCCCGGTCTCGCGCGCCGCGGCGTCCACCAGGCGTTCGAGGATATACGACGTCTCCGGCCGGCCGGCGCCGCGGTAGGCGTCGACCCAGACCGTGTTGGTGAACACCGCGCGCACGCTCACGAAGGCGGCGGGAATGCGGTAGGCGCCGGTCAGGAGCCGGAAGCCCGCGATGGTCGCGATCACCAATGAGAAGTACGAGAGATAAGCGCCCATATTGGCATGGGTCTCGGCGCGGATGGCGAGGAAGCGCGCGTCCTTGTCGAGCGCCAGTTCCGCATGCACATGCTGCTCGCGCCCTTGCGTATCGGTGAGGAACGCCTCCTGCCGGTCGCTGGTCCATTTGACCGGGCGGCCGAGGTTCTTCGCCGCCCACGGCACCAGCGTGTTTTCGGGGAAGTCGAAGCCCTTCATGCCGAAACTGCCGCCCACGTCGGGCGTGATGACGCGCACCTTGTCCTCGGGCACGCGCAGGTTCTTGGCAATGTTGCGCCGCCCGGCGAATACGCCCTGGGTGCCGAGGTACACGGTGTAGCGTCCCGACGCCGCGTCGTATTCGGCGATCACGCCGCGCGCCTCGATGGAGTTGACCACCACGCGATTGATGGCGAGGTCGATCTTCACCACCTTCGCCGCGCCGGCGAAGGCCGCGTCGGTGGCTTTCGGATCGCCGAAGCCCCAATCGAGCGAGACGTTGTTCTTCGCCGCTTCATGCAGGACCGGCGCGCCGGGCTTCACCGCCTCGAGCGGGTCGACGACGGAAGGCAGGATCTCGTAATCGACCTCGATTCGCTCCGCGCCGTCGCGCGCCTGTTCGAGCGTTTCGGCGACCACCATTGCCACGGCATCGCCGACATGCCGCACGCGGTCGCCGGCGAGTTGCGCGCGGCCGGGATTGGCGTAATCCGTGCCGTCGCGGTTCTTGAGCGGCGCCACGCATTTGATGACGTCCAGGTTCGCCGCGGCCACATCGGCGTAAGTATAGATGGCGAGCACGCCGGGGCTGCGCCTGGCGGCGGCCGCGTCGACCGATTTGATGCGCGCATGGGCATGGGGCGAGCGCAAGAAAACCGCATGTGCCTGGTTCGGCCGTTCGATATCGGCGGTGAAACGCCCGGTCCCGGTGATGAAACGCACGTCTTCCTTGCGGCGGACCGATTGTCCAATGCCGAACTGACCCAAGATGTCCTCCTCGCTGCCGTCGATTGCCGGCGGAATTCTATGCGCCGGCCGGGATAACGCAAAGTTGCTACTCGCTTTTCGCGCAATGGCGGCAAAAACGCTGGCGCCGTGCAATTTAGCCGTCAAGATACCGGTACTGGCCACCGAGTCGGGAAGCTGACATGCGATTGTTACATCTCTCCGCGGCGCGGCTCAGCGCCGCCGTCATTGCGTCGGTCGTGGCGTTCTCATTGAGCGGTTGCGTCGGCCTGGTCGTAGCCGGCGCGGCCGGGGCGGGCGGGGCCGCGGGCGGCCTTGCCGTCGCCGAGGACAAGAAGCGCGAGGCGGCGCGCGACGACAATTATGTGCCGCCGGCGCAGCGCGTTCCGCCATCGACCGACATGAGTCAGGGCGCCGCAATGCCGTCCGCGCCGCAGCCCGCGGTGACGTCCGAGCCGCTGCCGCCGCCGAACTCCGGATCGCGGTGAAGCCGCCGGGGTCCATTCCGACCATCGGCTTGCCCGACGGCACGATCGTGCCGCGCCTCGGGCTCGGCACCTGGCGCATGGGCGAGAGCCGCGCGCGCCGCGCCGCGGAAGTGGCCGCACTCAAGCTCGGCATCGAACTTGGCTTCGCGCTGATCGATACGGCCGAGATGTACGGCGAGGGCGGGGCGGAGGAAATCGTCGCCGAAGCGACGGCGGGACTTCGCGACCGGATGTTCCTGGTCAGCAAAGTCTACCCGCACAATGCGTCCCGCGGCGGCGTGGTGGCCGCGTGCGAACGCAGTTTGAAACGTCTCAAGACGGACCGCCTCGATCTTTACCTGCTGCATTGGCTCGGCTCCGTGCCGCTGTCGGAGACCGTCGCCGGATTCGGCGATCTCGTTGCGGCCGGGAAAATTCGCCGCTGGGGGGTGAGCAATCTCGACGCGGGCGAAATGCGAGTGCTGTCCGAAATTGCCGGCGGCGAGGCCTGCCAGACCAACCAAGTGCTCTACAATCTGGCGCGCCGCGGCATCGAATGGGATGTGCTGCCATGGTGCCGCAAGCGGCACATGCCGGTCATGGCGTATTCGCCGCTGGACCAAGGCCGCATTCTCGACCATCGCGCCTTGAAGCGAATTGCCGCACGGTACGGCGCCACGCCGGCGCAAGTGGCGCTGAAATGGCTGATCGACAGGGAAGGCGTGTTCACCATCCCGAAGGCCGCGTCGCCGGCCCATGTGCGCGACATTCGCTCGGCCGTTTCGCTTGCGCTCGACGCCGGCGACCGGGCCGAGCTCGACAAGGCATTCCCGCCGCCCAAGCGCGCCGCGCCGCTCGAAATGCTATGATCAAATGAGTCATGGAAATCCCGGCCGGCTCGCGCGTCAAAGGTCTGTACGATTACTGGTTGAGCAAATGCGGCGGCCGGCGCATGCCGCCCCGTGCCGCGCTCGACCCGCTCGAGATGAAGCCGTGGCTCGGCCATCTGCTGATCGTCGCGGCGCTCGATGACGGCAACGACTTCTTATACAACCTCTACGGAACGACGTTGGTGCAACTGTTCGGTTTCGAGGCGACCGGCAAGCGCGTGAGCCAGGCGGTCGCGGAAGGTTTGATTACCGAAGTGGTGCTGAACGAATATCGCAAAGTCTGCAAGTCCGGCCAGCCGCACTACATACAGCGCATGCGCTCGGCGGCGAAGCAACACATGACCATCGAGAAGCTGATCCTGCCGCTGTCCAACGACGGCGCCGCCGTCGACCGTCTGCTTACCGCGATCTACGCTTGCGAAGTCTGAACTATCGGCCGGGAAATAAGAACGCCGCCCCGCATAAGCAGGGCGGCGAAGTGTCGCTGTGGATGGAGCGCGGCTTCGTCGGCCGCGCACCTAAGGACGTTGGATCAGCCGCCGTTCCCTGTGGAGGGCGAGCCGGTCTGATCAGTTGAGGCCGTCGGGCCCGTGGCCTGATCCGAAGATGAGGCTTGGGCGGCGTGCTCCGAGCTGCACATCGCCAAGGCGGGTGCGCTCAAGCCAAGCGATCCAAGTGCGATCGCCACGACGGCGAACAGTCCCTTAAGACTGTCAGACATCGGATCACCTCCTTTCCTTGTTGCTACCGCCTGAATCGTGCCTCGTTCCGGGCAATAGTCAAGTGCGCGCTTGCGACTAGCGGGGGAATGACATCGCAACTGCGCGCGTCTGGCGCTAAGCGGCTGCCGCTGTTAGGCTGACGCGCAGCGCATCAAGAGGGAGTTCGGCATGGCCACTCTATTGACCGATCAGGGCGAAGCCGAGGTCGCCGTTAAGCCCGGTTCCGGCCTTTGGGTTACGCCCGAAGACATGGCCCGGGCGACCGGCTGGGCCTTGAAGCCCGAGGGCTTCTGCAAAGGCGACATCTGCGTGCCGGTCCCGAAGGGGCAGGAGGCCGCGTTCGTTGCGTCGGGGAAGGTCGATCTGGACGCTTTCTGGCGCCACACCGGCCGGCCGACGCTGCATTCAACAAAGCGTGATGTCTGGATGCTGGGCGAAGGCGCGGCGGATCGCGCCGCTGCCCTCGCCGGCCTGGAGGCGCCGGATTTCACCTTGCCGGATCTTGACGGCAAGCTGCATTCGCTGTCGGAGCAGCGCGGCAAGAAGGTACTGCTCACCACCTGGGCGTCTTGGTGAGGCTGCCGTTTTGACCTGCCCGTGTGGCAGGACCTTTTCGGCGAACTCAAGGACAAGAACTTCATGGTGGTTGCGGTCGCGATGGATTCGCGGCCCGAAGCGTCGCGGCAATGGATCGAGGCGGCGAAACCGGCATACGTGTCGCTGATCGATCGCGAGCATCGCGTGGCCGAGCTCTACAACATGGTCAACGTGCCGCAAGCGGTATGGATCGACGAGGCGGGCCGCATCGTGCGTCCGACCGAGACCGCCGGCTTCAACGACGCCTGGCGCAGCATGGACCGCAAGACCATGACCTTGCCGCCGGAAGCGCAGGAGCGGCGCAAGAAGGCGCGCGACATCTACATTGCGGCCATCAAAGACTGGGTGCGGAACGGGCCGAAGAGCGCGTTTGCGTTTGACGCGGCGGAAGCCAAGCGGCGCATGAAGCTTCCGGACGAGTCCATCGCGCTAGCAAACGCCAACTTCCGCCTCGGACGCTGGTTGTTCCTGGCCGGGCGCAAGGACGAGGCCGAGCCGTTCCTGAAGGAGGCCATTCGTCTGCGGCCCGAATCCTGGAACTTCTACCGCCAGACAGCCGATCTGGAGCAGGTGGGCAAGGCGTCGGGGCCCGAGTTCATCGCGCGCGTCCAGGCGCTCGGCGCGAAGAAATACTACGAGCCCGCGGATATGCCCGGCATG
>DASQHM010000124.1:0-16442 GCA_035632095.1 Candidatus Cybelea sp.
GGCGCCGTGGTAGCTCGGGTCCGGCTGGTTGAGCATGGGGAACCGGTCGGCGTGCTTTTCCCAATCGAAATTGCCGCCGTCCACGAGCACGCCGCCGATGGAGGTGCCGTGCCCTCCGATGTACTTGGTCGTCGAGTGCATCACGATGGCCGCACCGTGGTCGAGCGGCCGGCAGATGATCGGCGATGCGGTGTTGTCCATGATCAGCGGCACGCCCATTGAACGGCCGATCTTCGCGACTTCGGCGATGGGAAAAACCGTCAGCTTGGGATTGGGCAACGTCTCGGCATAGTAGCAACGGGTGCGTGAGTCGGTCGCGCGGCGGAAGTTCTCCGGATCGCTCGGGTCGACGAACCGCACCTCGATGCCCATGGTCTTCATGGTGTTGAGGAACAGGTTCCACGTGCCGCCGTAGAGATCGGTGGAGCTGACGAAGTTGTCCCCGGCGTGGGTGACGTTCTGCACGGCGAACACCGAAGCCGCCTGGCCCGACGCCAGTCCGAGCGCCGCGACGCCGCCCTCCAGCGCCGCGATCCGATCCTCGAACACCGCCTGGGTCGGGTTCATGATGCGGGTGTAGATATTGCCGAGCTCCTGCAGCCCGAACAGCCGCGCGGCCTGCGCCGTATCCTTGAATTGATAGCTGGTCGTCTGGTAAATCGGGACGGCGACCGCATTGGTGGTTGGATCGCTGCGATAGCCTGAATGCAGAACGATTGTCTCGGGATGCTTGCTGGTCGTCGCCATCGCGTGCCTCCTGCTGCAGCCGTGGGCGTTCCGTTTCACACTCTCCAATAGCCGAAGCGCGGCGATCCGTCGACTCCCGGCCCCGGGAAGAGCGCATCTTGTGAACCGTGGCTCTGCCCTCTAACCTAAGCGCGGGGAGATACCGCAGGTAGGGCAACGGCATGGATTGGGGCGCGCGGCGCGAGCGCTTTCGCAGCGTGATCGGCGGGGGGCGCTGCATACATCCGGGCTCGGTCTACGACCCGATATCGGCCCGGATCGCCGAAGACTTGGGCTTTGAGGTCGGCATGTTCGCCGGGTCCGTGGCTTCCCTTGCCATACTGGGCGCTCCCGATCTGATCGTCGTGACCCTTACGGAGTTTGCCGAGCAGGCCTACCGCATCTGTCGCGCCGGCAACCTGGCGCTTCTGGTGGATGCGGATCACGGCTACGGCAACGCCCTCAACGTCAAGCGGACGGTCGAAGAGCTGGAGACGGCGGGCGTCGCCGCCCTTACCATTGAGGATACGGAGCTGCCGCAGCCGTTCGGCGCCGGCGGCAAGGCAAGGCTTATCACAATCGCCGAGGGCGTCGGCAAGATGAAGGCGGCTCTTGCCGGCCGCCAGGACCCGAGGCTGGTCGTCGCCGGCCGGACAAGCGCCGTGTCCATCACGGGAATCGACGACGCCATAGCGCGAGCCAAGGCGTACGAAGCGGCGGGCGTCGATGCGATCTTCCTCGTCGGCGTCCGCACGCGGGCGGAGCTCGACGCGGTGTCCGCGGCCGTGACCGTTCCGCTGTTTCTCGGCGGCGCCGGGCCCGAGCTCTCCGACAGGGACTATCTGAGCGCCAGGCGTGTGCGAATCGCATTGCAGGGCCACCAGCCGTTCATGGCTGCCGTGCGCGCCGCCTATGAGACGCTCAAGGCGTTGCGGGAGGGGACGCGGCCGGGCGATCTCCAGAACCTCGCCTCGGCCGATCTGATGAAGACGTTGTCGCGCGAAGGCGACCATGCGATGTGGACCAAGAGCTTTCTCGGCGGCGGGTGAAGCCGGCGAAACTTCGGGAGGACCTGAGCGGTGAGCAAGCGTATAGCGGTGGTCGGAGCGGGTGCGGTCGGCGGCTATGTGGGCGGTCATTTGGCCCGCCTCGGCCAGGACGTGACGCTGATCGATCCCTGGCCCGAACATATCGAGGCGATCCGCGCGCGCGGCCTCGAGGTCACGGGCGTGACAGCGGCGGAGCATTTCATCATCAAGTCGGCGAAGACCATGCATCTGACCGAGGTGCAGGGCCTGTCGAAGCAAAAGCCGATCGACATCGCGCTCGTCTCCGTCAAATCCTATGACACCGAATGGGCCACGATGATGATCCGGCCGTATTTGGCGCCGGAAGGCTTCGTGGTGTCGCTGCAGAATTGCATCAACGAAGAGCGCGTCGCCGCCATCGTCGGCTGGGGCAAGACCCTCGGCTGCATCGCGGCGCGCATTTCCGTCGACCTCTACGAGCCCGGCCGAATCCGCCGCACCGTGCCCATGGGCGGCGCCAAGCACACGGTCTTCCGCATCGGCGAAGTGCACGGCCGGGAAACAGCGCGCGTGCGCGAGTTGGCCGACATGATTTCCGGCATCGACAGCGTGAAGGTCACCACCAACCTTTGGGGCGAACGCTGGTCCAAACTCTGCCTGAACGGCATGCGCAACGGCGTTTCCGCGGCCACCGGTCTGGCGGGGAACGACGGCGACCGCTACGAGGAGATCCGCCGCTTCGCCATCCGGCTCGGCGGCGAGGCGGTTCGCATCGGTCAGGCGCTCGGCTACGAGCTCGAGCACATCGGCAATCTCGATCCGGACCGCTTGGCGCAAGCCTACGAAGGCGATAAGTCTGCCCTCGGCGAGATCGAGGGATCGATGCTGGCGGGCTCGAATTCCGGGGCGCGCAGCGACCTGCAGCGCCCCTCCATGGGTCAGGATATGCTCAAGGGAAGACGCACCGAGATTGACTACATCAATGGCTTCATCGCGGCCAAGGGGCGGGAGGTCGGACGTCCGGCCCCGGCGAACGAGGCGTTGACGCAATTGGTCAAGCGGGTCGAGCGCGGCGAACTGCCGGCGCGCCCGGAGAACATCACGCGGATGTAACGGATCGGAGCCGCATCATGCAATACCGCAGAATTTCCGCCGATTGCCATCTCGACCTTCCCTGGATGCCGCCGGATCTGTTCGTATCGGAAGCGCGCAGCGACATGAAAGAGCGAATGCCGTTCGTGACCGACGGCCCCGACGGCCCGCGCTGGGTGGCCAAGAACGGCGCGGCATTCGGGCTGGTCAACGGCGTCGGTCCTTCCGGACAGAAGTTCGTGCCGGGCGCCCATGCGCGCGTGGACGTGATGGCAAAGACGGGTCTCTACGACGACGGCAAGCGCGGCGTGCGCCGTGTTTCCGATCCACACCTTCGCATCAAGGATATGGAACGCGACGGCGTCGACGCGGAAGTGATCTACGGCATCCTGGGCGCCGCGGGGCGCTTGAACGACCGCGACGCCGCCAACGAGATGCTGCGCATCTACAACGACTGGCTGGTCGAGTTCTGCCGGCCGTACCCGAATCGCCATATCGGCTTGGCTTGTCTGCCGTACGGGGACGTGGACGCGGCCGTCGACGAAGTCCACCGCGTGGCGAAGCTCGGCCTGAAGGGGCTGGAGCTTTCGTGCTCCTGGGACATGGAGCCCATGTGGCATCCCATGTGGGAACCGCTGTGGAAGGCGGTCAACGACGTGCGGCTTCCGCTGCACTTCCATACGTTCCCGGCCATGTCGCCGAAAGTGTTCGAAGGGCTGGAGGGGCGGGCGCGGCGCGCCGCGTTCTTCACAATCGTCTCCGGGTTTCAGATGAACCTGATCAATATCCTGGCCGCACTCATGGGCGCGGCGGTGTTGGAGCGCTATCCGCATCTGCGTATCGCCTTCGGCGAGAGCGGCATCGGCTGGGTGCCCTATGCGCTCGATCGCATGGACTTCGAATGGGAAGACCGCTTCCGCGACCTCGGCCTGAAGATGAAGCCGAGCGACTATTGGCGGCGGCAATGCAAGGCCACGTTCCAATTCGACCGCATCGGGACCAAGCTGGTCGACGACATGGGCGTCGAGACGCTGATGTGGGGCTCGGACTATCCTCACGGCGACGGCGTCTGGCCGGAATCCTCACGCTACATCGCCGAGCAGTTTGCCAACCTGCCGGCCGCGTACACGCAAAAGATCGTTTGCGACAACGCAGCGAAGTTCTACGGCCTGGTGAACTGACCGGCGTTCCCGGCCGGTGCCGGCTTCGGCGTCATTCTGCGGCGCTGGCGCGGTTCGCCAACGCCGGGCCCGCTGCCCAGACCAGGCGTGATGCCGGAAAGACGACCGTGACCGTGGTTCCCTGGCCGGGCGTGCTTTCGATCTGAAGCTCTCCTTGATGCAACTCGACCAATCGCTTGGTCAGCGGCAGTCCCAGGCCGGTTCCCTCGAAGCGGCGGTTGAAGCTGCCTTCGACCTGCCCGAACGGCGCCAACGCGGTCGGAATGTCGGATTTCGCCATACCGATGCCGGAATCGCCGACGATGAACTGCATTGCGCCGTTGGGGCGCATCGCGACCGCGATCCGAATGCGTCCCGCCGCCGGCGTGAACTTGACGGCGTTCGACAGCAGATTGATCAGAATCTGCTGCAGCCGCCGCGCATCGGCGCGCAGCAGCGGCAAGTCCTCCGGTATATCGAGGACAAGGTTATGGCCGCTTTCGCGGATGCGCTGGCGCACGACGGTCAGAGACGCCGCAATGGCTTTGCGGACATCCACCGTTTCTTCGCGCAGCTCCGCAAATCCGGCCTCGATCTTCGACAAGTCCAGAATGTCGTTGATGAGGTTCAACAGGTGCTGACCGGCGCCGTGGACGTCGTCGATATATTCGCGGTACTTTGCGGCGCCGAGCGGTCCGTAGATCTCCGACCGGATCACCTCCGAAAAACCGATAATCGCGTTGAGGGGAGTCCGCAATTCATGGCTCATATTGGCCAGGAATTCGGACTTGGCGCGATTGGCCGCCTCGGCCAGCTCCTTTGCGTCGTTCAACGCGGCGGCCGAGCGCACGCCGGCCGTCACGTCGGCGCCGCTGCCGCGATAGCCGACGAACTTCCCGCCGCGGTCGAACAAAGGCTTGCCGCTCAACGACCAATAGGTCGCCCGGCCGTCGGGCCGGATGTACTGGTAGCGGAAATTGCGGAACGGTTTACGCGACTGAAGCGCCGCCACATAGTCGTGCATGTTTTGATCGATGGCCTTTGATTCGACCACGGCCGGCCCGACGCGGCCGAGCAGGTCCGACTGCGCCACGCCGGTCACCGCGGTGAATCGATCCGAAAGATAGGTGATCCGCAGCGAGGCATCGGCTTCCCAGAACCAATCGGTCGCCACGTCGGCGATGTCGCGGAAACGCTGTTCGCTCAAGAGAGCATGCTGTTCCGCACCGATGCCGCGGCTGTAGATGCGCCACACGATGGTGAATCCGATGGTCCAAAGGGCGATGCTGGACAGGATCAATGCGGCAATCACCCCGGTCCGCGCCGATCGGGCCGCAATTCCGATATGGCCGGCGAAATTGTCTTCGAGAATGTTCAGCTGGCGGTTCAGGCTGTCGATGTCGGCCAGCAATTGGTGACGGGCGTATTGGTCCTGCGGGTCGGCGAGATCGAACGCATGGGCTTCCATCAGCGCATGCAGAGCAGCGCCGTCCCGGACCAACCCGTCCACAAGGTCGTCTGCCTGGCGCCAATCGTCGATTGCCGCCGCCATGGGGCCCCAAGCCCCGAGCCAGTGAAAGACCAGGATCAGGCCGGAAACGTCCGAAGGCGCGTTGCGGCCGCGCAGGAAGGCCGCGCTCGCCGCAACGTCGTCAGGCGAATCTCTTTCCATGAATTTGCGGGCGTGCATGTCGCCGAGCGGGACGCTTATCTCGGCTAGAAACCGATCGTAGTCGGCGGGATCGCCGTCCTCGGCGTAGCGCTGCAGATCGATGATCGCTTCCTTGCCGCCCTTGGAAAAGAAGCTCTCGCCCGTTGCATAGGACCGCGTGACGTTGACGACCTCGATCGCACCGGCGCTAAGTCCGAGCACCAGGAACTGGATGCCTAGAAAAACGGCGCAAATGCCAAGGTAGCGGGCGAAATGGCTACGGAAATTCGGTGTCACCATATGACAGCTATGCTACGCGGACGCGGGACCATGGCAGCTACAATGCTCAGGTGCAAGTTAATGGTCGCTGAAGGTCGGCGGAAACACGCAACAGGGCAGGTCGCGGCTTCAAACAGCGACAATCGTTCCGCTATTTAGGATAATTATCACGCCCAAGTAGGCCGTAGATGAGAATTAGGTCCAAAATCCTTTGCGGCAACTGCGGTTCTTCGCCCGGACAGGATTGACAGGGTGTTAAGGATTCCGCCCTTAACAATCAGATGCCGCTGCCGTTTCCAGTCCGCGCATTCGTCGCGAGAGAGGACCGCATTGGAATGAGCGCCGCTCAAAATGGCCGGATCGTCGGGGTCGCACCGGCAATCAAGACCTCTTGCCGCTTCTGCGGCGGCGCACTCGACGATTTCGTCGATCTCGGCATGTCGCCGCTTTGCGAAAGCTTTCTGAGCGAGAGTCAGCTCAACGCCATGGAGCCGTTCTATCCGTTGACCGCATATGTCTGTCGCGACTGCTTCTTGGTGCAGTTGCAGGAATATGTGACGCCGCATCACATATTTTCGGAATATGCGTATTTCTCGGCCTTCTCCGACGCATGGCTCGAGCACGCGCGGCGATACGTCGACGACATGGTCGCAGGCTACAAGCTCGGTCCGCAAAGCCGAGCCATCGAGCTCGGCAGCAATGACGGCTATCTGCTGCAATACTTCGTGAAAAAGGGCATCGAGGTGCTGGGCATTGATCCAGCCGCGAATGTGGCCAAGGCGGCCGAGGCGCGCGGCGTGCCGACGCTGGTGCGCTTCTTCGGCCGCGATACGGCGCGTGAACTCGCGGCAAGCGGCGTTCTGGCCGACCTGGTGCTCGGAAACAATGTGATGGCGCAGGTTCCCGACCTGAACTCGTTCGTCGAGGGCATTCGCATCCTGCTGAAGCCCGATGCGGTATGCACCATTGAATTTCCGCACCTGCTGCGAACCATGGCGGGCAATCAGTTCGACCAGTTCTATCACGAGCATTTCTCGTATTTCTCGGCGTTGACCGCAGAGCGCGTCTTCGCCGCGCATGGGATGCGTATTTTCCGCATCGACGAACTTTGGACCCACGGCGGATCGCTGCGCATTCATGCCTGTCATCGCGACTGTACCAGGCACTCGACCCACACGTCGGTCGAGGCCGTGATCGGCGCGGAACGCGCCGCCGGTCTGGATAGGATCGAAACCTACGGCAAATTCGGCGCACAGGTGCGCGCGACGAAGCGGAAGCTGCTGCGGTTCCTGATCGAAGCGCGCGGCGAGGGGAAGAGCATCGCGGGCTACGGAGCCCCGGGCAAGGGCAATACGCTGCTAAATTACTGCGGCATTCGCACCGATTTCGTCGAATACACCGTCGACCGCAATCCCTACAAGCACGGCAAATATCTGCCCGGAACGCATATCCCGATCTTTCCGCCGGACCGTATCCAGCAAACGAAGCCGGACTACGTACTGATCCTGCCATGGAACCTGAAGGACGAAATCATGGCGCAATTGGCCTATATTCGCGGCTGGGGCGGTAAATTCGTCGTGCCCATTCCCGAGGTGCAAGTCCTCTAAAACGGTCGATCCGCAATGCTTCGCCTCACATTTCCTCCGAACCGGCCGCGGCCGTTCAGGCTTCTGTGCCTTGGCGCGCATGCGGACGATATCGAGATCGGCTGCGGCGGCACGGTGCTGCGGCTTGTCGCCGAGATTCCCGATCTGTCAGTGTGCTGGATCGTGTTCAGCGGACATGACGCTCGCGAAGCGGAAGCGCGCAGCAGCGCCGATGCATTCCTGGCCGGGTGCAAGGACCGCCACGTCGAGGTGCTGCAGTTTCGCGACGGATATTTCCCCTTCGAAGGCGCGGCAATCAAGGACCGTTTCGAGGCTTTGAAGCACGAATTCGAGCCGACGCTGGTTCTCACCCATTGGCGCGGTGATGCTCATCAGGATCATCGCCTGATCGCCGAACTGACCGGCAATACCTTCCGGGATCACCTGGTCCTCGCCTACGAAATTCCCAAGTACGACAACGATCTCGGCAACCCGAATTTCTTCGTGCCGCTGACCCGCCCGCAGATGGAGCAAAAGACCCGCCTGCTCGCCAGCGGGTTCCCGAGCCAAAGCGGGCGCGGCTGGTTTACCACCGACACGTTCATGGCCTTGGCGCGTCTCCGCGGCGTCGGCTGCAAAGCGCCGGACGGATTAGCAGAGGGTTTCTACTCGGAAAAGATCGTCTGGGAGGGTCTCGCCGACCACTGATCCGCAGCGCGGCGCACGGGCTCAGCGCGCGTGACCAGGAGGCGAAAACGGCGGCCATTTCAAGTCGCGTTCTGCGATGACGGAAACCGGCAGCGGCCACGCGATCGCGAACGCGGGGTCGTCATGGCGGTATCCGTCGGCGGCTTCGGGCACGTGGAAGGCCGAAATTCGATAGTGCACCTCCGTGTCGTCCGAGAGCGTCTGGAAGCCATGGGCGACGCCCTTGGGTACATAGACCGCGCGGCGATTCTCTGCCGTCAGCTCGAAGCCCTGCCATTGCCGAAACGTCGGCGAGTCTGGCCGCAAATCCACGATCACGTCGAAGATGCCGCCACGCGAGCAGCCTATGATCTTCGTTTCTTCGTGCGGCGCGCGCTGGAAATGTAATCCGCGGATCGTGCCGCGGCGCCGGTTGTAGGACAGACTTTCCTGCGCGACGTCCGGATCCAGGCCGTGCTCCGCCAATTCGCGACGGCACCAGGTTCGTGCGAAGAAGCCTCGCTCGTCGGCTCGCGGCTCCAAGTCGATCAAGGCGGCGCCGACGATCCGGATTGCCGTGAAGATCATGCGCGGCTGCCGGCCGCCGGCGGATCGGTCAGCGGCCGCCATTGGAAATCCTGGTCGATCTGACCGGTGGCGACGAGATGCTTGAGCTGGTCGAGGCGCGTGAATGCGCGGTACGTGAACATCTCGCGGGTCATCGCGATGCGCTCGAATATCTCATGCAATTGCGCAGCGCCCCGCTCGGCGCTCCAGCCGCAGCGAAACGCAGGCAGATGCCGGCGGATCTTTGCGAACGAAGTGCGGTAGCTGCGGTTGTCGCCGCCCGGCTTGCCGAAGCTGACCGTGCAGCCGGGGAAGGCGCCGGCGACGATGTCGGCAATTTCGCGAATGCGGTAGTTCTGTGCGTCGTCACCCACGTTGAAAATCTCGTTGTGGATGCTTTCGCGGGGGGCTTCGAGCGCCAGCGCCACGGCGAGGCTGATGTCGTTGACGTGAACCAGCGGCCGCCACGGCGTGCCGTCGCTGGTCATCTTGATTTCCCGGGTGGTGTGGGCGAGACCCGACAGATTGTTCAATACGATGTCGAACCGCATGCGCGGGCTCGCGCCGAAGGCCGTCGCATTGCGCAAGAACACCGGCGAAAAATCCTTGTCAGCCAGCGCGCCTACGTCGCGTTCGACGAGGACTTTGCATTCGGCATAGGCGGTTTGCGGATTGGATGCCGATTGCTCGGTCCGTTCGCCGCCGTCGCTGGCGGCGCCGTAGACGCTGCAGGAGGACGCATAGACGAAGCGCGGAACGCCGGCCGCCTTGCAGGACTTGGCCAGGCTGACCGAACCGCGATGGTTGATGTCGAAGGTGATCTTCGGATTGAGGGCGCCAAGCGGATCGTTCGACAATTCCGCCAGGTGCACCACGGCATCGAAGCCGCGGACATCGTCCGCAACAATGCGGCGGATGTCTTTCGAGACGGTTCGCGGGCGGGCGCGAGAATCATTGTAGAGCCACCCGTCACGATAGAATCCGCAATCCAGGCCGGTTACATCGAACCCACGGTCCAGAAGAATGGGCCCCAAAACCGCGCCGATATAGCCATCCGCGCCGGTCAGCAGGATTTTCTGTGCTGCCATCATACCCTGTGGATAAGTCGCTCGGAACGCCTCTTAGGACCCACAACTTGCGGGTCAGGAAATGTTTCCATAGCGTGCCTTGCGTTGAGGCAATCTTAACCTGAAGTTGATTTAGTATGGAATGGTATAAACAATGTAAATGATTGCCAGTCGTCGGTAGGGGGACGGCTTAATGCGGAAGTACGTGTTGCTGGTTCCCGGGACGGTGCGTGAATCGCTGGCCGACCAGGTCGACACGGATCGGCGCGCGCGCGTCGAAACCGTCGAGCTCGCCGCGGCCATCCGCGCCGCCGGCGATCAAGCCGAAATCATCGACTACAACACGGTCGACCGCGTCCGCCGGCTTTCCGTCGTGCTCGCGCGCCGGTTGTTTGGTCAGCCCGTGGCCTTGGCGTGGTACGGATTCCTTCGCCGTCACGAGTGCGACGCTTTTCTCACTTTCGGCGAAACCGCGGGCTTGCCTCTGGCCATCTTCCTCAAATTGGCGAGGTCCAGGCCCGGCCACGTCAGCATCGCCTACGACGTGTCGAAAGCGAAGACACGGTACTTTTTCAAGTGGCTCAAGGCGCACAAGCAGATCGACACGACCGTCGTCTATTCGCGCGCTCTCTATAGCTATTCGACGGACCAGCTGCAGATACCGCCAAAGCAGCTCGCCTTGGTTCGCGGCCATGTGGACGCGCGTTTCTACCGCCCGATCCAGGTCACGCCGGTTCAGCCGGACCGGTTTTGCTCGGCCGGCCTGGCGCAACGCGACTATGCGACGCTGACGCTGGCCGCGACGCAAGTGCCCGACGTGACGCTGCTGGTGGTTCCGACCGGACATCCGCTGCGGCTCAATCGCCGCTCCATTCCCGATGTGCCCATCCCGTCTAACGTCACGTTCCAGGATTTCGAGCATGGCGGCCTGCGCGAGTTCTACGGACCGTCCGCGGTGGTCTGCGTGCCTTTGCGCGACAGTTTCTCCACAGCGGGGTTGACCACGCTTCTCGAAGCCATGGCGATGGGGAAACCGATCATCGCCACCCGCACGGCGGGCCTCGCCGATTTCATCGTCGATGGGGAAACCGGTCTGGCCGTGGCGCCCGGCGATGTCGCGGGCTGGGTGGCCGCCATTCGCCGGATGCATGACGATGCAAAATTGCGCGACCGGCTCGGCCGCAATGCGCGGCGATGGGTCGAAGAAAACTCCACCCTGGAAAATTGGATGTCGGCGCTGAAACGGGCGTTGAAGGCGGCGGCGATGGGCGGGATTCCGCCGACTGACGCCATGAGCGACGACGGAAACGTGCACCGTCTTCGCGCGGGTCGAGGTGGGGTATGAAGGTAGTTCTGTTTTGCGGCGGTCTCGGCACGCGCCTGAGGGAGTTTTCCGACGAGATTCCAAAGCCGCTCGTGCCGCTCGGGTACCGGCCGATCCTCTGGCATGTGATGAAGTATTACGCCCATTTCGGCCATAAGGACTTCGTGCTTTGCCTCGGCTACAAGGGCGACCAGATCAAGCGCTACTTCCTGAACTACGACGAATGCCTGTCGAACGATTTCGTGCTCACCCAGGGTGCGAAGCAGGTGGAATTGCTGCATACCGACATTGCGGATTGGCGCATCACCTTCGTCGACACCGGGCTGATGTCGAATGTCGGGCAGCGCCTGAAGGCGGTCGAGCCGTTCGTCAAGGGCGAAGCGATATTCCTTGCCAATTACAGCGACGGCCTGACGGATTTTCACCTGCCGGTGATCATCGAGGAATTCAAGGCGCGCAAAGCCATCGGCATGTTCGTGTCGGTGCGGCCTAACTACAGCGCCCATTTCGTGCGGCGGGACTCCGATGGCCGCGTCATCTCGGTCGATGACGTGGTCAAGGCCAATGCCTGGATCAACGGCGGCTACTTCATCTTCTCGAGCGAGATCTTCGACTACATCCGTCCGGGCGAAGAACTGGTGGAGCAACCGTTTGCGCGGCTGATCGCCGAGGGCAAGCTCTTCGCCCACGACTACGACGGCTTCTGGCGTTGCGTCGATACCTTCAAGGACCTTCAGGCGCTCGAGAACCTGCTGGCCAGCGGGCAAGCGCCTTGGGAGGTGTGGCAGCAGTCGCAGCCGCTCACGGCATCGAGAATCTGACTGCGGGCCCGGGCCTTGCGGCGCAGGCTCATCCCACAGGCTCCAACAGCTCCGAACGAACGAGAGCGTCGGCTGCGGCGCGTATGGCGGCGAATGGCAATCCGGCGCGCTCCGCCGTGTCGAGCAGCGAATGCTCTCCGTCGGCGAGATTGAGAACCCACAGCAACGACATCTGATCGTATCCGGCGCCGCGCATGCCTCCCATCGACGGGTAGAGACCGCGGCGGCCGAGCTGCGGCTCACCCTTCGGGTTGCGGCTTAGATACGTCGCATTGCCTTCGATCACGGCGACGACACGGCGCAAGACGTCGAGCGAATGCTGCAAGCTGCCGGCGCGCAAGAGGTCGAGATTGTCGGCGGAGGTATGATATTCGGGATAGGCGCCATTGGGCGTGCGCATGAGACAGCCGACCGGCAGATCAAAGCCGGGCGAGCAATACTGCCGCTCGTCGTATCCATAGGGAATGAACGGCGTGATGCGGTGCGGCGTCCCGTCGTGACGCAGGACATGCGCGACGATGCGGTCGATATCGGCATTGCCGCGGCGGCTCTGCTTGTAGGTCATGCCGCCGGAATCGCCGAGGCACGAAAGCACCATCCCGTGGCGGATGCGGCGGGTGATGTTGTCGTTCCGGTGCAGCCAGGTGATGGAGCCGATGGTGCCCGGAATGAACACGAAGCGATAAGTATGGCGCGGCCGGATCCCGGCGACATGTTTCGCCAGCATGGCCGCGACGGCCATTCCTGCGAGATTGTCGTTGGCGAGCGAAGGGTGGCAGACGTGGCAGGAGATCAGAACCGTGTCGTCGCTTGCGCCGGGAACGACATATTCGCCGTACGTCAGGTGCCCCTGGGTCAGGGATGAATCGATGACGACGCGATAGGAGTCATCGGTCAGCGTCTGCAGCAATCGGTGCTGCACGCAGAAACCCCAGGTCTCCTGATAGTAGGACGTGCGATAGGGAATCCAATCCGGATGGTCGAGCAGGCTGTGCACGTGCTGGCGCAGGACGTCGACCGGCACCACGGCGTCCATGGGCGTGCTGTACTGGACGATGTGCAGATTGTGGTTCGCGAAGTCCACGATGCGCGTACCGTCAAGCCGGGCGATATAGGCGCTGCGGATGTTCCATTCGAGCGGCACCGTCCAGTCGAGCACCGGCGTGCCTGACGGAACCTCATGGACCTCGAGCGGCACAACGCCGCGCAGAATCTCCAGGCTGCGGCGCACCCCGTCGCCGGTGATGCTGCGGCAGATCGGGTAGAGCTCCTCGGCAATGCGGAGCATGGCGCCGCCTTCGGCGCCCGGCGGCTTCGCTCCTGCATCGGCCTGTGCGGTTCTCTTGGCCATGCGCGGTCCAACCTATCGCTTACTTGGCCGCTTCGAATCGGCACAGGTAAAGGTAGAACGGTTTGCCGGAGTCCGTCCAATAGCAGGGCTCGCGGCGGCCCTCGCCGTGCCGAATTGCTGGGCAGTTCCCGGCCGCGCTTTGCTGCCAAACAGGGCGTTCCGGGTGATTGATCCGCGCCGTTCGACCATGAAAGCTAGCTTTTGGCCGAGTCGCTGGATTGGCACGCTGCTTGCTCGTTACCGGGTCGTACGATTGCCGGAGGCGGGACTGTGGATCGGCGCGAATTCATCAAAGGTGTCATCGGCGCGACCGGCGTGGCGGGTCTCATCGGCAGCAAACTGCTGGCTTCGGCCAAACAGCCCGGCAGGCAGGACGAGACGTCGGGGCACGGCCCCGCGTCGTCCGCACGCGCCCAGAAACCGCATCGGCTTGAACCGCGCATGCCGCCTGCCGAAGATCCGCTCCGGCCGGACGAACGCCGCGCCGCGTGACCCTTCGCGGATTGGCAGCGGTTTCGTGGTGCGGCATGACGCTGTAGGGTGAGGGTTCGCGAAATCCGGTCGCGGACGCTTGATGGACGCCCTGGCAACAATCCCCGCACACCCGCAATCGCTCTGGGCTGCCACTGCCCCGCCCCCGTCGGCCTTTCCAAGCTTGACGAGAGCCGAGGAAGCCGCGGTCGCCATCATCGGCGGCGGCTTCACCGGCCTTTCGGCGGCGCTGCACCTGGCGGAGCGCGGCGTGAAGGTATGCCTGGTGGAACAGGGGGAGATCGGTCACGGCGCATCCGGCCGCAACAACGGCCAGGTCATCCCGCACTACACGATCTATACGCCGGGAGACATCGCCGCCAAACTCGGCCCGCGGCAGGGCGAACGGCTCAATGGGTTGGTGCGCGATTCCGCGGCGCTCGTGTTCGATCTGATCCGCCGCCATGACATCGATTGCGATGCGGTTCAGAACGGCTGGATGCAACCAGCGCATTCCCAGTCGCGGGTCGCCCGGTCGCGGCTGCTGGCGCGGCAATGGAGCGAACGCGGCGCAAACGTGGAATTTCTCGACCGGCGGCGCACCACGGACATGCTCGGCGCCGGCGGCTATTTTGGCGGTTGGATGGCGGCGTCGGGCGGTCACATCAATCCGTTGGCCTATGCGAGGGGATTGGCGCGCGCGGCGGCCAGGGCCGGCGCGCGAATTTTCGTGCGATCGCCGGCGCTCCGCGTTGCCCGCGACGACGGCGGCTGGCGTGTGGAGACCATCGCCGGCAGCATTGCCGCTGGCAAGGTTCTCTTGGCGACCAATGCCTACACGGGCGCGCTTTGGCCCGGCCTCGAGCAGACCATTATTCCGGTACGCTCCTACCAGATCGCCACCCGGCCGCTCGGCGGCAATGTGCGCAAGTCGATCATTCCCGGCAATCAGGCCGTGTCGGACACGCGCGGCGACCTCCGCTTCTTTCGCTACGATCGCGACGGGCGGCTTGTGACGGGCGGCGGCTACGTGCTTTGGCACAATGCCGAGGCGCGCGCCCGCCGGAGCCGGGAACGGCTTCTTGCTCAGGTCTTCCCGGCGCTCGACGGCATCGAATTCGACTATTTCTGGGACGGATTGATCGCCGTCACGCCGGATCGATTGCCGCGTCTGTTCAATCTGGCGCCGGGCGCGTTCGCGGCACTGGCCTATTCCGGCCGCGGCGTCGCCTTCGCCACCGCCATGGGCCCGGTGATCGCCGACTGGCTGCAAGGCGCTCCGCCGGAAGACTTGCCGCTGCCGGTTGGCGGTCTCGCGCGTATCCCGGCCCACGGGCTAGCCAAGCTCGCCGGCCGGGGCATGCGGCTGGTCTACCGCTGGCGCGACGCGCGCGACTGACCGGGCGCGATGCCGCTTGCCTAGAACCGCTCCTCGCCCCGCCGGCGCACCGGGTCGGGGAAATCCCGGTAAAGCGAGAAGAAAACGTCGGTGACCTTTGAGTTCACCGCATGATGAAAGCTCTCGACCGGGTCCTTGCGCGAAGCGACGCTCTCGAATGCGTGGTCCATCTGCGCCAGGTTTTCAAATTCCACGGTGACGTGCCATTCCGGGAGGCTTGGATGTCCCAAGCCCAATTTTCTCCGGGTTATCCGGTATCCGGCGATGGCCTTTTCGCCTTTCAAGTGATCGAAGTATGACTTGGCGCTGTCGGCGAACGCGACGTCCTTGACGCCGTCCTTGAGATTGAACCAGATGTGATAGATGTCCATCGCGGGCTCCAAGACGAGGTGGGAATTTTTAGGTCAACCGCTCGATTTCTTCCCACCGGCCGACCGTCACGTTCAGGTCTCGCACCAGGCCGTTGCCAAGGGAGTAGACCCAGCCGTGGACGTGAAGTTCCTGGCCGCGCGCCCAGGCATCGTGCACAAACACGTCGGACGCCACGTTTCGCACTTGCCGGATCACGTTGAGTTCGCAGAGACGGTTTAGACGGGCCGTGCGGTCGGCGATGCCATCCAATTCGTGGCGGTGCTGGTGAAGCAGCTCGCGGATCGGATGCAGCCAGTGGTCGACCAGTCCGCGCCGCTGGCCGTCGACCGCGGCACCCACGCCGCCGCATCCGTAGTGTCCGACCACCATGACGTGCTTGACCTTCAAGACGTCGACCGCGAATTGCAGCACGGAGAGATAGTTCGCATCCTGCGGCGGCGCCAGGTTGGCGACGTTGCGGTGCACGAACAGTTCGCCGGGATCGAGGCCGACGATCTCGTTGGCCGGCACGCGGCTGTCCGAGCAGCCGATCCAGAGATATTCGGGCGCCTGCTGCCGCTCGAGGCGGCGGAAGAAGTCGGAGTCCTGATGAACCTTCCGCTCCGCCCAGGCGCGGTTGTTGGCCTTCAATTGTTCCAGCATGGGAGCACTTCCGAATTGCAAGACGTCGCACGCGGCGCGACTAGGCGCCAAAAATGGCGAAAGTCCTCGCGCTCGGCAAGGCACCAATCGCCGCATCAGCTCATATAGAGCCCGCCGTTGAGATTGATGGTCTGGCCGGTGATGAAATCGTTGCGCGCGAGGAGTACCGCGGTTTCGCCGGCTTCGTCGAGCGTGCCGAAACGGCCCACGGGCAGGCGG
>DASQHM010000125.1:0-19295 GCA_035632095.1 Candidatus Cybelea sp.
ATTTGTTATAGTTTCCCCTTGGCCGGATCAGCCACTGGGAGGGCATGCGATGCTGCAGCAGGACCAGGTGGTTCAAGCGCGCAAGCTGCTTGGCTATCTCGAGACCCGCACCACGGCGATGGTCGAGGGGGTCTATCGAAATCCGGTCAGCGACTACACCTGCCCGAAACAGGCGGCGCGCGAGCGCGATGTCTTTTTCCGCCGCGGACCGCTGAACGTCGGTTTAAGCGGCCTGCTGCCGTCGCCGGGCGACTACATGACACACGACTATAGCGGCGTGCCGATCCTGCTGGCGCGCCGCGCCGACGGCTCGCTCGGCGCGTTCCTCAACGTCTGCCGCCATCGCGGTTCGCGGCTGGCCGAAGGCTGCGGCAAGGGCGCGCGGGCTTTTTCCTGTCCGTACCACGCCTGGACGTACGGTCTCGATGGGCGGTTGCTCTCGCGCCCCGATGAGCGCTCGTTCGCGGAGATCGACAAGTCGACGCGCGGCTTGTGCAAACTCCCGGTCGTCGAGAAGTACGGCATGATCTGGGTTTGCCCGACGCCGGACGCCGAATTCGACATCGACGCCGCGCTTGGCGGCCTGCAGAAGGATCTCGCCGCCTACGGTCTCGAGCGGTATCACCACTACGAGACGCGCGTGCTCAGCCGCAAGATGAACTGGAAGGGCGTGATCGATACGTTCCTGGAGTCCTATCACATCGGCGTGCTCCACGCGAAAACCATCGATTCCATCCTGCATACCAATCTGGCGACGTTCGATGCGTTCGGCCGCAACTTGCGCATGATCGCCGCACGCCGGACCCTCGAGCGGATGCGCGAGATCCCGGAGCCGGAATGGAATCTGATTCCCTACAGCGCCGTCATCTGCGTGCTCTTCCCCAACACGGTCTTCATCATGCAGGGCGACCATGTGGAGACTTGGCACGTGTTTCCGGCCGGCAACGGCACGGACGAAACCACCATGTATGTATCGCTCTACACGCCGGAGCCGGCGGTCACGGATAGCGCCAAGGGACATTGGGACCGGAACTTCAATCTGCTGATGTCGACGGTGGAGATGGAGGACTTCCCAGTCGTCGAAGGCATCCAGAAGGGTTACTACTCCGGCGCCCAGGACGAGATCGTGTTTGGCCGCAACGAGCCGTCGCTTCAGCACTTCCACAGGTCGGTGACGGCGGCGCTTGCCGAAGCCGCGGCGGCCGCTCCGCGGTGACGCCGGGCGCCGCCGCCGCACGCGAAAAAATCCTGGTGAAAGGAACCGGTCCATGCATGTGGGAATGAGTGCGTTCTTCCAGAACCTGGGCCAGCCGATCAGCGACCACGAGGTGTATCGGCACGAAGTGTCCATGGCCGACCTGGCTGAACCGCTCGGCTTCGACTCCGTCTGGGCGGCGGAGCACCATTTCGACGACTACACCATGTGCCCGAACGTGGCGCAGTTCCTCACTTACATGGCGGGACGGACAAAGCGGGTCAAGCTCGGCTCCATGGTGATGGTGCTGCCGTGGCACGATCCGGTGCGCCTGGCGGAAGAGGTGTCGGTCCTCGACAATCTATCCGGCGGCCGGGTCATTCTCGGCATCGGCCGCGGCCTCGGGCGGATCGAGTTCCGCGGCTTTCGCGTCGCCATGGGCGAATCGCGCACGCGCTTCACCGAATATGCGGAAGCGATCCTGCGGGGACTTGAGACCGGGCAGATCGAGTACGCCGGCGAGTACTACAAGCAGCCCCGTGTCGCGGTCAGGCCGGCGCCCATCCATTCGTTCCGCGGCCGCACTTACGCCGCGTCGGTCTCGCCCCAAAGTCTGGAAATCATGTGCAGGCTCGGCGTCGGCTTGCTGATCATTGCGCAGAAGCCGTGGGATACGACGGAAGCCGAGCTTCGCGACTACCGGCGGCGTTACCTGGAGGTCAACGGCACCGCGGCGCCGAAACCCATCATCGCCAGCTTCGTCGCCGTGCACGAGGACGAGGCGAAGGCGCGCGAGATGTTCGACAAGTACATCCGGGCCTATTGCCGCTCGGCGCTGGACCATTACGAATTCCACAACGAAGGCCTGGCGGACATTCCCGGCTACGAGTACTACGGCAAGCTCGCCACCAATATTCGCAAGCACGGCATCGACGCCTTCGTAAACTTCCTGGCCGAACTGCAGGTCTGGGGCACGCCGGACCAGGTTTACAACAAGCTGCTGGACTTTCAGCGGCGCGCGGACTGCGGCGGCGTCATCGGCATGTTCAGCTACGGCGGCATGCCGCACGACCTCGCCAAACGGAACATGACGCTGTTTGCCGAGCGCGTGTTGCCGCGTCTGCTGGCGTTCGACGCCGGCTGCCGGATCGGCGGCGGCGCGCCTCTGACCGTCGCGGCGGAATAACCAGCCCTTCCAGAGGTCGACCCGACTGCGCTTTCGGTACGGCGTCAATAGGCGTAAACTTTAGTTATGAGTGAATCGGACGCGCTTTTCGGCGTGCTCAGGCAATCGGCAGATCCGGCCGTGAGTGCCGCGATCGAGCGGCTGGTGCGCGACGGGCTCGACCGCGAGCTGTGCCGGGTCAACGCGCTCGCCTTCGCCACGCGCAACAATCTCGATCCGGAAGCGGTCGTCGCCGGGTTCCTGCACGCGGCCCGGCTCGGCATTTTCGAATTGTCGTGGAACGTGCTGTGCCCGGGTTGCGGCGGCGTGCTCGACGCGTCGGCGACGCTTAAGTCAGTGCATCAGTCCGAGTATCACTGCGGGCTCTGCGCCGCCGGTTACGAGCCGACGCTTGACGAAATGGTCGAGGTGACCTTCACAATCAGTCCGCGCGTCAGACGCATAGCGGCGCACGATCCCGACACGCTGTCGATGACGGAGTACCTGCGCCAGCTCTTCTGGAGCTCGGGAGTCGATCTGCCCGGCAATATCGAACAATTGATCGACGAAATCATCCTCGAGAGCGTCGAGCTGCCGCCCGGCGAAAAGGCGATACTGTCATTGCAATTGCCGCCCCAGTTCGTGATCGTCTTTGATCCGGTTACCCACAGCACGCAATTCATCGACGTGAAGGGCGAGCCGACGACCGAGCGGCGGAATTTAACCGTCGTCTTCAACGACATGCATGCGCCGAACGAGACGCTGACGATGCAGCCGGGTCCGTTGCGGCTTTCGTTCGAAAACAAGACGGGCCGGCGGGTATTCGCCGGCCTCTGGATAGCGGACGACAAGCTGCACGATCTTCTGGGCCGGCGCAGGCCGTTCCTGACCGCGAAGCGCCTGCTCACCAATCAGACATTCCGCGACATCTATCGCACCGACACGCTCGATGTGGACCAGCGGCTGAAGATCACCAGCCTGACGTTCCTGTTCACGGATCTGAAAGGCTCGACCGAGCTTTACGAACGGGTCGGCGATCTGGTCGCCTACGATCTGGTGCGCGCGCATTTCAACGTGCTGCACGAAATCGTCGCGGCGGAGGCCGGCGCGGTGGTCAAGACCATCGGCGATGCGGTGATGGCGTCGTTTCCGACGCCGGACCGCGCGGTGGCGGCCGCCTTGCGCATGCGGCACGCCATGCGGCGCCTCAACGAGGAGCGGAAGCGGGAAGACCTGCTGCTCAAGATCGGCATTCACGAGGGACCGTGCCTTGCGGTGATGCTCAATGAGCGTCAGGATTATTTCGGGCAGACCGTGAACATCGCAGCGCGGTTGCAGGGCTTTTCCGCGGCGCGCTCCATCTACGCGACCGAGCCGGTGGTCAGCAATCCCCATACCATGAGCTTGCTGGAAAACGCGGGCCTGACGGCGGTGCCGCAGCATCGCATGGTGCGCGGCATCGCCGACGCCTTGACCATCTACGAAATACCTTATGGCGCCGCCGAAGCCGCGGTGTCCTGAACGGTCGCGGAGCCGGCGCCGGGTTGCCAAGCCATGAATCCGCCAAGGCTTAGTCTGCGCATCGACCTCGCCCCGGAGCGGCAAATCGGTCCCGGCAAGATCCGTTTGCTCGAAGCGATCCGCGACACCGGCTCGATCGCCAAGGGCGGACGGAAGCTCGGCATGTCGTACCGGCGCGCATGGTTGCTGGTGAACGACCTCAATCAATGCTTCCGCGAGCCGGTGGTCTCGGCGCAGACCGGCGGCGCGCGCGGCGGCGGCGCAAACCTGACGCCGTTCGGCCTGAAACTGGTCGAGCGTTACCGGGCCGTGGAGGCCGAATCGCACAAGGCTTCGGTGCGCCACTTGAAGGCCTTGCAGGCCGCGTTGCGCTGACCGCCAACCGTCGCGCGGCGCCGTTGCCGGCTTATGGGTCGAATTCCTCTTCCTCCGTCGACGACGGTGCCGCGAGGCTCCGGCGGTCGATTGCCACCGACTTGACGATCGCAAAAACCGCGCGGCCGGGACTCAAGCCAAGCTCGATCAACGAGCGCTCGGTGATGCGCGCCAAGAGGCTACTTTCACCGATCTGGATGCGGATCGTGCGCGCCGAGCCGGTTCCCGGTCCGACCTCCGCAACCTTACCGGCCAACACATTCAAGGCACTGAGGCCCCGCGGCGGCTCTACGGCGACGATGACGTCGCGCGCGCGGATGCGGATACGCGCCATTGTCCCCGGCGCCAGATCGACTTTAGGCACCGAGATTGTTCCACCCGGAGTTCCAAGCAAGGTCAGTCCGAAGCGTTCGTCATGGCCGGCGACGCGCGCCTCGATGATCGCGCCGGCCTCGAAACGTCCGGTCTTCGGGTAGAGATCGAGACGCGCCATCACCTCGGCTACCGGCCCGACCGCATCGACGCGCCCGTCCGCGAGCAAGACCATGGCGTCCGCCAGGCGCGCAACCTCGGCAACCGAGTGGCTGACATAGATGATGGGTATGCGCGTTTCGTCGCGCAGCCGCTCGATATAGGGCAGGATTTCGTCCTTCCGCGACGCGTCGAGCGACGCAAGCGGCTCGTCCATCAACAGCAGGCGCGGGTTCGCAAGCAAGGCGCGGCCGATCGACACGCGCTGCTTTTCGCCGCCCGAAAGCGCGCCGGGGCGGCGCGCCAGCAGGCGCTCCAAGCCGAGCAGCGCCGTGACCGTCTCGAGCGGCTCGCGGCGATCTCCGCCGGGGCTGAACCAGCGCCCGAACAGAAGGTTCTGCCGCACCGTCAGATGCGGAAATAGCCTGCCCTCCTGAAACACGTAACCGACGCGGCGGCGATGCTTTGGAACGAATATGCCGCGCACCGTATCGACGAGCGTCACGCCGTCGGCCACGACCTTCCCGCGATCCGGCCGCACCAGCCCGGCAATAATATTGATCAGCGACGTCTTGCCGGCGCCGGACCGGCCGAACAATGCGGTGACGCCTGGACCGCTTTGAAAGGCGACGTTCAGTTCGAAATCGCCGAAGCGGCGGGAAACGTCGACGTCGAGCATTATTGACCGGAGAGGCGGCGGGCAAGGCGCCGCGCCAGAATCTCGGCAACCAGCAACGCGGTCAGGGACACCGCGATGGAGATCGCGGTCAAGCGCAGCGCGCCGGCGTCGCCGCCCGGAACCTGCGTAAATGCGTATATTGCCGAAGGCAGCGTCTGCGTCTCGCCCGGAATGTTCGAAACGAAGGTGATCGTGGCGCCGAACTCTCCCATGCTGCGGGCAAAGGACAGAATCATCCCGGCGAGGATGCCGGGCATGACGAGCGGGACCGTGACCGCGACGAAGACCCACAAAGGATTTGCGCCGAGCGTACCGGCGGCCTCCTCGAGCCGGCGGTCGACAGCCTCGAGCGACAGTCGGATCGCGCGAACCATGAGAGGGAAACCCATGATGGCGCAGGCGAGGGCGGCGCCCGTCCACCGGAATGCGAAGATGATGCCGAACGCATCGGCGAAGAACGCGCCGAGCGGACCCTGGCGGCCGAACAGCAGCAGCAGCACATAGCCCGTCACCACCGGCGGCAGGACCAGGGGCAGATGCACCACGCCGTCGAGCAACGTCTTGCCCCAGAACCGTCCGCGGGCCAGCACCAACGCCACGACTACGCCGGGCGGCAGGCTGCAAACCGTCGCCCAGATCGCGACCTTCAGGCTGAGCCGAAGCGCGCTCGCCTCTTCCGGCGAAAGGGTGAAGGTCATCGGGGCGCGCTCATGCGAACATCAGGGTGCGCTATTTGATCAGAGTAAAGCCTTGCTTTTCAAATGCCGCGGCCGCCGCGCCGGATCTGAGGAAGGCGACGTAAGCCGAAGCCATCGGATTGGCGGATGCGGCAGTGACGGCGATTGGATAGACGATCGGCGGATGGGACTCCGGCGGAAATGTCCCGACGATCTTCACGCCGCGGTCGGCGGCAGCGTCGGTCCGGTAGACGATGCCGAGCGGTGCCTCGCCTCTGGAGACATAGAGCAGCGCGGCCCGGACGTTTTCCGCCGGCGCCAGCTTGCCGGAGACCGAGTTCCAAACGCCGAGCGCTTCGAGCGCCGCCTTGCCGTACTTGCCGGCCGGAACCGCCGCCGGATCGGCCATCGCGAGCCGCCCGGCGCCAAGAAGCTGGGCCAGCGGAAAGCCTTTCACGATCTCCACCTTGATCGAACTCGCCGCGGGCGCGATGAGCACGATTTCATTGCGAAGCAAATTGGCTCGCGTATCCGCATTGATCAGATGCTTTTTGTCGAGGTAGTCCATCCAGTCGAGGTCGGCGGATATGAAAACATCGGCGGGCGAGCCGTTCTCGATCTGCTTGGCCAGCGCCGGGCTGGCGGCATAGGACACGGTGACTTTGGTTTGCCTGCTCTGCTCGAACAATGCGTCGGCCTCGTCGAGCGCGTTCTTGAGGCTCGCTGCCGCGCCGACGTTCAGGTCCGCGGCAAAAACCGAGACATTCGCCACGCAAAGAAAAAACACTGTTGTCCAGAGGGCGGCGAGAGTCCGGGTCATGGACATTCCGAAGGTCGCTTTGATCATGGGGACGGGCTTCTGTAGCGTTCGACCAGGCGTTATATTCGCCCAAATAGGACGCTAAGCAAAGCTCGAATCCCCTGACCCTCTGCCTTGCGGGGAAGAGTCAGCGTGAAGGGGTGATCGCTCGCGCTCTAGTGATCGATCCAGACGTCGGTCAGATCCTGGCCGATGTAGTGGCTAGGCGACATGTTCCAGCCGTGCATGCTGGACGCGGAGGCGACAATGCGGTTCCACCACAGGATCGGGACCGTATAGGCCTGCGCCATGGCCGTTCGCTCGAAATCGCGCACGATCCGTGCGCGCTGGCGGGGATCGGTCGTGATCGCCTGGCCGATATACAACGCATCGAGCATGCGATCGGTGGAATTTGAGAAGTTGGATGGCGACAAATCGCGGGATACGTACTTGGTGAGCTGCAAGGTCGGATCGTCGAAGTAATCGCCGCCGAAATCGAACGCGGCGGCGAACTTGCCGCCTTCGAGGGCGGCTTGCCAGTCCTTGGTGTTGAGCTTCTCCTGGGTCGCCGTAACGCCGATCTCGCGCCAGGCCGCGATCACCGCGTCGGCGCCCGGCCCATACGGCATATTGATGTCGCGATTGGTGAGCGTGAACTTGAGGTCGCGCGCTCCGGCTTGCGCCAGAAGCCGCCTGGCTTCGGCACGGGCGGCGTTGATGTCTCGGCCGAAGCCTGGAAGCTGGACCAGTTCGGCTTCCGGCGTCGCCATGCCCGAACCCGGCCGCATCAATCCGCCGACGAATTTTAGGAAGGTGCTCGACGACAGCGTGTCGGCCATGTGCCAACGGTCGATGGCCATGGAGAGGGCGCGTCGCACTCGAACGTCGTTGAACGGCGGTTGCGTGGCGTTGAAAACCAGGAGCAGGTCGATGAGCCAGGGGCTTTCGGCGACAGTCACCTTGTCGCCCATAGCCTGCATCAGGGCCTCGCGCTCCTCTGGCGTGACGCTGCGGAAATTTCCGGCGATGCGGCCGCTTTCCATGTCCTTGATCATGGCAGCGCCGGTCATGAAATCCGCTTCATAGCCGTCGAGATAGGGACGGTCGGGGACGAAGTATTTGTCCCAGCGCTTGCCGGTCCAGTGCTGGCCCTTAACGTGCTCGACGAAAACGAAGGGGCCGCTGCCGAGGACGTGGGTCTTTGGGAACAGCGGATCCTCCTTCAGCTTCGCCGCGCTGTAGATGCAATTCCAGGGCGATGCGAAATTGGGCAGCATGGCGGCTTCCGGCCATTGCAGGTGGAAGACCACGGTCTGCTGATCCGGCGTATCGATGCTTTCGATCGACGTGTAGTCGACCTGCCGCGCCGAGCTCACGCCCTTCGGCGGATGGGCAATCCTCTCGTAGCTGGCTTTGACGTCGGCCGACGTCAACGGCGTGCCGTCATGGAACAGCACGTTCGGATGAAGCTTGAACGTATAGGTGCGGCGGTCGGGCGAGACAGTCCATGATTCCGCGAGGTCCCCGACCACCTGAGGATAGTTGGCAATGTCGAACTTGAGCAGCGTCGAATAGTTCGGCGCCACCGGATGCAGGAAGGCGAACGAGATATTGCTGTGGCAATCGTAGTTGCCGGGCTCGGCATCGACGGCGAACACCAGCGTGCCGCCGCGCTTCGGCGTCGGCTCCGCCGGCGCCGGAGTGGTAAGTGCGAACGTCGCGACCGCCATGCCGGCGAAGCCGGCGAGCGCGAGCCGCCGCGGACCGAGTACGGATCGGGCATGCGCCCTAGCCGCCGAAAGGGTTGCTTGCGTCAACGTAATATCCCCCATGCTGGAATGACGCGAAATACGCGAAGGTTCAGCGGCGTTGTTCCGCCTGCCACCGTTGGAACTGCTTGAACAGCTCGTCCTTCTGTTGTTGCGTCATATCCGCGCCGCCGGTCGCTTTGCGCCGCTCCTCGATGTAGCGCGAGAAGATCGCGCGGATTTCCTGCGGATTGCTCTCGCTTGCGACATTGGCGTTGCGCTTCAGCCAAACATCGGCCGGTCCGAATCGCCGCCAGCCGGGCAGCTCGGCGGTGAGATTGACCTCGCGCCATTTCGGGTGGTGTCCCGGCTCGAGCAAGGAATCGAACTTGGTGAAGAACACATCGACGAAATTGGCCACGTAGTGATAGCGATCCGACAGCGGATTGAGATTGGCGACCGCGAGCACGGCGCCGACGGCGACCGTATCGACCGGCTGGTCGGAGGCGATGATGTCGGGATAATCGGCCGCCGTCAGGCGCGTCGGCACGTAGGCCCCCGTGATGTCCGACCGCAGCGGAATGGCGAGAAAATGCAGGCCCTCAGCGGATTTAACGCCGCGGAACAACGGTGCCGGCTTGCCCGTGACGTAGGCGATTGCGGCAATTTCGCCCTTGCGCAGCTTCTCGATCGCGACCTCTTGGTCGTCGTTGGTCCAGACCGCCGGAATCTTCAGCAGGCCGAATATGCGGCCGGCCGTAGTCGCGGAGCCGCCCGAAGCGCGATCCACATTGACCTTCTGGTTGGCGAGATCGGCCACCGTCTTGATGTCGCGGCGCGCGAGCAGGTGAAACTCTTCATTGTAGAGCTTGGCGATGTAGGTCAGCGATCCTTCGCGGGCCGATTGCTTGTAGGCGTCGACCACGTCCAACTGCAGGATGGCCATGTCGATGCCGTGCAGAAGCCTAAGGTCGGTGATGTTCTGGATGGCGCCTCTGCCGACGACCGGCAAGACGCGGCGGGTGGCGCCGTCGTCGACCACGCTCGCCAGGTCTTCGGCGATGCGGACCGAGATGCCGCTGCTGGTGCCGGTGATGATTTCGACCACGCCCTTGTTGTTTGGCGCCTCCGTGCGCGCGTCGCCAGGGCGAGTTTGGGCGGCGGCCATCCCGGCAGACAGCAGAACGATAAGCGCCGCCGCCGCGGCGAGCCGAGGACGCGCAAACCAACGCGGCGCGGTCTCGTTGTCAAATCTGGCAGAATAGATGGTCGGCATCATGTGGTCCCCTCGTTGACGTCCGTTTTGTTGTCGCTGCCGCGCTCGCCGCGGCGTTACTTCCTGGTCTCCAATCCCTTCAATAGGGCGTCCGCCTCCGGCGCGCCGAGATCGCGGGCGCGCCGATACCATTCCGCCGCCAATGCGGCGTCGCCGTGTATGCCGCGGATGCCGGTCCGCGCCAGCAGCGCCGGATCGTAGGTCTCGCCCATGAGCAATGCGGCGCGGCGATCGCCGGCGTCCGCCGCCCGCTGATAAAAGAGCCGCGCCGACACGATATCGCCCGAGCCAAGGAACGCATCGCCGCGCGCGAGCAACGCCGCGACTTCGGCCGGAACGGCTTTGTCGCTGGCGGGCGGCGCGCCGGCATTGTTGCCAGCGGCGTTGGCAGGGACTTTGGACTCCAGGGCGGCGGTCTTCGCTGCGGCCGGCGCGGGAGCCGGCGCTTGAGGTGCCGGAATAGCCGCTTGCGGCGGCGTCGTTACCGTTTTTTGCGGCGGTGCGGCCGCTGCCGGCGGCTGCGCCGGCGCCGCTGCCGGCGCCGTCTTGGCAACCGCTGCCGGTGCGGCATCCGGCGTCGCCGGCGGTGACGCCACGGGCGCCGGCGCGTTCGTCGCGACCGAAGGGCCGGTGACAAGGGTCGATACGCTTGGCAGGGAAGCCGATGGCGGTGCGCTGTTTGGCATGTCCGGCTTGACGATGGAGCCGTCGGCGTTGAATTGCTCGATCTTGGCCTTCACGCGCAATCTTTGGATGATGTCCGAGCTTGCGTCGGCGGCGAGTTCGCTTCGAATGTTGGCCTTGGACTCCTCGTACGACGGCATGGCGGGGGAGTTTCGCTCCTCGACCTTGATGACATGCCAGCCGAACTCGGTCTTGACCGGTGACTGGGTGTATTGCCCGGCCTTGAGCGCGAAGGCCGCGTCGGCAAATTCCGGCAGCACCTGCTGGCGCGTGATCAAGCCGAGATCGCCGCCGTGGGCCGCCGAAGTGTCCGTAGAGCGCGTCTTGGCCAGCGTGGCGAAATCAGCGCCCTTCTTCAGCTCCGCGATGATCTCGTTGGCCGCGGTTTCGCTCGCGACCAGGATGTGCCGCACGTGGATTGAATCGGACGCCGATTGCTCCTTGACGGCCTCGTCGTAGGCGGCCTTGACCTTGGCGTCGGTCACTTCCTTGTCGGTTTCGCGCGCGATGAACGCTTCGATCAGGATGTCTTCGCGCGATTCGGAGAGACGTTTGCGAACGTCCGGATCGTTGGCGATATTCGCGGCATTCGCCGCGTCCATCACCAGGCGCCGGTTGATGATTTGCGCCAGCACGGCGCCGAACACCGCATCCGGCGGCATCTCGCGATACTGCTGCGGCAGATGATCGATCGCGTCGACCACTTCGGAACGATGTATCGCCGCGCCGTTGACCTTGGCCACGATGGGATCGTCAGCGCCGGTCTTGGCGGCGGCCAACGCGGGGCCGGCGGCGATCAGCGCGAGCGCCAATGACGCCGCCGCGAGAGTCAGGCGGCTATTTCGCGCGCAGCGCATTCAGCAGGGTCTCCGCTTCGGTCGCGCCGAGATCGCGGGCGCGTCGGTACCACGCCGCGGCCACGGCAACATCGCCCCGGACACCGCGCGCGCCGGACATCGCCAGCAGCACCGGGTCGTAGGTCTCGCCCATCAGCAGCGCGGCGTGTCCGTCGCCGGCCTCCGCCGCGCGCTCGTAGTAAAGTCGCGCGGTCACGATATCGCCGTTTCCAAGGTAGGCGTCGCCACGCTCCAGCAGCGCGCGAATGCTGTCCTGCGAAAGAGTCGTGGCAATCGGCGCCATGTTCGCCGGAGGCGCTTTGATGGGCGGTATCGGCAAGGTAGCGACTTGCTCCGACCGGCCGGCGGTTTCCGGCTGCGTGCGAGCCGGAGGTTCGGGAGCTGCCGCCGGAGGACTTTGCGCCGGTTGCACCGGTTTCGACGCCGCAGCCGGAGCGGGCGGCGGCGGCGCAGGCGCTGCCGGCGCGTTCTTCGGGGAAGCCGCCGGCGGAGCGGTCGCCGGCGCGGCCGCGACCTTCGACGTTCCGCTTGCGCTGTCGTCGCCGGTTGACGGTTTGGGCGCCGACGACGCGGCCGGCGCGGCGGATTGGGTCTGACGCGGAGCTGCCGGCGCGGGCCGCGGCATCTCGTCCGTGGACGTCCCGCTCGCAGCGGTCATGCGGTCCGCCGCCGGCTGTGCGGCATCGAGCGGCCGGGACGGATTGCCTGGCGCCGCGACCGGCGCTGCTTCGCCGCGAGCGGAAACGGCGGGCTTCTCCGAATCCGCAACCTGTGCCGTCGGACGTATTTCATCGTGCGGCAGAGCCAACCAGATGATCGCGGCGGCGGCGGCGGCGGCCACGGCGGCGCCTGCGAGTAGCCGCTTCCGCTGCGGCTTCGCCGCCGGCCGCTGCAGGGTGAGGCGTCTTGCCGGAATACCTCGCAGTGCGTCGGGGCGCAGGCGGCGCAGCGAAGCAGGCTTCGCCTTCTCGGGTTCCTCTTGCTCCGCTTCGGCTTCCGCGGCAATGGCGCTGTCGCGGACCGCTTTCTTCACAGCCAGGAAGTCGCTGCTCGCGGCAGCCGCCGGCGGTTCGGGCGCCGCCTCCGTATCGGCCGCAAGAGGCGCGGCGGCGACTTCCGCTGGCTCGTGCTCCGCGATTTCCGGCTGCTTTGCGGCCGCATCCGCCCCTGCCGTTTCTTCCGGCGGCGCTTCATTGGTCAATTCGAGCGGGGCTTCTTCGGCAATTGCCTCTTCGGCCGCTTCCGCCGGCGCGATAACTTCGGCTGGCCGCGACTCGACCGGAACAGCCTCGGTTGCCGGCGCTTCGCTTGGCGCGGCTTCCATGGGCGCGGCAGCGGCTGGCGCCGCAACCGTGCGGGCCGCTTCGACCGAGACAGATTCGGCAACGGCGGCTTCAGCCGCTGGCGCTTCGGCCGTTCGGATTTCGCCGGGTGCGGTTTCGCTCGCTGCGGCTTCGAGAACCTCGGACGCGATCGCGGGTTTCTCGACCGGCGCCGCTTCGGGCAGCAGCTCGGCAATCGGCATGATTTTCGCCGGCGTTGCTTCCCGAGGTGTCTCGGCGCTGTGTGCAACTTCGATCGGCGCAGTCTCGGCTGGCGGCGCCTCGCTCACCTCAGGCGCGGCCGGCGGCAGGTCGGGCGCAGCAGCCTTCCCGGCCACGACTTCGACGGCTGTTTCAGTCGTGGAGGTCTGCGGCTCCTCGGGTTGCGGCGGTGCCGCCGGCGGCATTTGGGGACGGGCTTCGACAGGCCGTTCGTCGCCGTCCAAGAGACCGGACAGCTCGACCGATTCGGTCAGGCCGATCGCATCGCGCGGGCGCGCCGCGACCGGTTTGGCGGACATGATTTCCGGCGCGTAATCCTGCTCCAGCGCAAAGGCCAGATCGGGCTCCACGGACGGCGCCGCGGCAGCCTCGGCCTCGACCGCAAGATCGGGGCCGGCGGCCGCGACGGTCTCCGGTGCCATTGCCGGTTCGGTCTTTTCGGATTTTTGCGGCGTGGCATCCGCTTCGGCGTCGGCCTCCGGTTCCGGCGCGGCAGCCGGTACTTGCACCGGCGCAGTCGGCGGCTCGACAATCAGGCCGACGCCGAATACGCGGTACGCCAGTCGATTGACGATTGCCGGGTCGCCGTCCGATGCCTCCGCGATTCCGACGATCACCTCATTGGAGAACGCGCGCGGCATATCGATCGAGCGGAGCTGGTGCCGCAGAAACGGTTCGATTTCGTCGCGGCCGAGTTGTTGCAGCCGGTAACGCGCAACGACGCGCTCGTTCAGGGCGCGCAATTCCGATTGCCCAAGACGCTCCACGAAGGCGGGCCAAGCCAGCAGCACGGCGCCGGCCACCGTACGATCGCCGATGGCGCTCGCGTCGCAGATATCCGCGATTTGGGCGTCGGTCAGACGATCGGCCTCCTCGAGGACGAATAAGATCGGAGATTGCCTGGCGGCGGGAGACGTGGTGCCGCTGGCGCGGAGCGGCAAGGCGTCGTGCGCCACCGCCTGGCGCAGCCGCTCGACCGTCGTCATGTTGGGCTCGCACGAAATCACCGCGACTTCGCGCGCTGCGGCTCTCCCGAGGTTTTCGCTAATGACCTCGGCGCTCGGCGGGGGAACGCCGGTGACCAGAACGATTCCGCCCGCCTGCGGCAGCGACGCGACAATGCGGCCGCAGAGCGAACGGTAGTGCGCGTCGCTCGCAAGATAGTCCAACCCGGCGAGCGGGGTCGCGAAAGCCTCCGAGGCGTGCGATCCGTTCACTGAATGCAGCGACTGATCGGTCATGGACGTCGGCGATCCTTCGCTCGATGCGGTCTCGGCGCACACTCGCCGCAGCGGTGCGGAATAGGCGTCCCCGCCGGAAGGTCACGGTCGCGGCGAGAGACTCGTTGCGTCTGCCGCAATGACGCAAAGCACCTCACCCGTCGAGGCATAAGTATTCAGCACCATTCCGAAAAGCGACGAACCGAATTACCGATCCGGGCGACGCCGGGTACGCTACGACGACTTGACGGCCGATACAATCGTGATTGGTGTACTAGACACGTTCGCGCTCGACCGCCCGCGACTTGCGAAAATCCCGCAGGCGCTTCATCGGGTTTGTCTTTTCGGCCCGCCAATGCTCTGCATTCGCCCCACACAAGGACTAAATCCAAAACGTTAAGTTTTCGTTCACCATGGCGGCGCAGATTGATCCGCCAAGGACCCGAACGGTTATAGAACCAATCGGGGGTTGAGAGCACGCGCGGCGCGCAAACCGGTCGTGGAGGAGCGCATGTTCTACGGCTTTGCCGACCTGAAAGAACGCGAGCGGGTGATGAACCTCATTCTTCAGGTCAAGCAGGCCTACCAGGCGATCGGCGCGCGCACCTATACCGGCGACATGCTCTGCACGTTCGGCCGGAACCAGGGTTTCGTCGACGACGCGAAGTTTCGCGAGGCCTTCGACGGCAGCGCCGACAGTTCCGACGAAACGAGCTGGCTATGGCGGCTGCACACGCTGACCTGGGCGGGACGCCAGGCGCTCGCTCTCGAAGGCGATTTCGTGGAATGCGGGACGTTCCGCGGCTTCATGTCGGCGGTCGTGTGCAAGTACCTGGATTTCGAAAAGCAGCCGAAGAGTTTTTATCTGTACGACAGCTTTGCCGGTCTGCCCGACCAATGGTCGACGCCGGCTGAACGGCACAACACCAATCCGATCTACGCGCGCGCCGAACGGTACAACGTGGACGCGGTGCGTGCGCGATTCGCTCGATATCCGAACGTGCGGATCTGTCAGGGCGTCGTGCCCGACGTGTTGATCGGCACTGCGCCCGAGCGGATCGCCTATCTGCACATCGATCTCAACGCCGCATCAGCGGAGATTGCGGCGCTCGACATCCTGTTCGATCGCGTCGTGCCGGGCGGCACGATCGTGTTCGACGACTTCGGGCACATGGCCCATGCGGCGCAATACGCCGCCGAAACCACATGGATGGGCGCCCGCGGCTATTCGATCCTCGAATTGCCGACCGGGCAGGGACTCGTCATCAAGCGCTAGCGGGCGATCCCTTGATCGAGAAAGCGATAGGCGACCGCCGCATGCATGGCGATGCCGACGGCCATGGCGTCCTCGTTCAGGATCATGTGGTTGGAATGGCACGGCGCCACGTGGTCGTGGCCGTCGTGACCGTCCGGGCGGACGCCGAGGAACATCATGCAGCCCGGCATGCGCTGCAGCACGTAGGAGAAATCCTCGGCGCCCATGACCGGCGCGCGCATGTTGATATAGCCGGCGGGTCCGAGGAGATCGACGGCGACGCCGCGCGCGAACTCGACGAAATTCCCGTCGTTCACGGTGACCGGGTAGCCCGGCGTGATGGTGACCGTGGCCTCGCAGAGATGCGCCTTGGCGACGTGTTGCGCCACGCGGCGGATGCCTTCGCGGGCCAGTTCGCGCGATTTTTCGGATGTGGAGCGCAACGTGCCGACCATTTCGGCGGTCTCGGGGATCACGTTGTTGGTGGTGCCGGCGACGATCTTGCCGCAGGTCAGGACCGCCGGATCGAAGGTGTCGATGCGGCGCGTGATCATGTTGAGGAGCGCCTGCAGCGTCTCGCAGGCGACGGGGATCGGATCGACCGCCTGATAGGGCATCGAGGCATGGCCGCCGCGGCCCTTTATCCTGATCACCCACGTATCCGCGGACGCCAGCATCACCCCCGACCGGCCGGCGATGGTCCCGGCCTTGCGATCGGGCATGATATGAAGCGCGAAGGCGGCGTCGGGCTTCGGGTCGGATTCGATCAGGCCGTCTTCGATCATGAAACGGGCGCCGTGATAGCCCTCTTCGCCGGGCTGGAACATGAATTTCACCGTGCCGGCCATCTCGTCGCGATGGCGGTACAGCAGATGCACGGCCTGCACCAGCATCGCGGTATGCGCATCATGGCCACAGGCATGCATGCGGCCTTCGAACTCGCTCGCGAAATCGAGGCCGGTGTTCTCCGGCATCGGCAGCGCGTCCATGTCGCCGCGCAGAAGAATCGTGCGGCCGGTTTGCGAACCCGGCTTGGTGCCGGTAAGCGACACGACGAGACCGGACGTCGACGGCCCGCGCGCGACTTGAACGTCGAGGCCCGCGATGCCGTCGAGCACGGTTTGCGTCGTCAGCGGCAAATCGAGTCCGAGCTCGGGCCGCGCGTGGATGCGCCGCCTGATCGATACCGCATCGGGGAGCATGGTGCGAGCCTCGCGGAGAAACCGGGTCATGTCCCCCATCGCGTGTTTCCTGTCCATTGTTGTGAGGCGATTTGGTCGAAGGCCGGAATGGCCGCCAAGCATATAACCTCGGCAAGCGCGCGTCACGGCCAGGTCGCGCCCGGATGATCATGTGCGTCCGGCCGCCTGACGGCGCATCTGGTCCCATTCCGCGTCGCTCCAACCGAGCAGCATGTCGGTCGAGCTGCCGCCGTCGCCGAGCAGATGTTTACCCCCGTCGATGATGATGCAATCGCCGTTGATATAGGCGGCCTGGTCGGACACCAGATAGCTGCAGAGGTTGGCGAGTTCGATGTGCTCGCCGACGCGGCCGAGCGGAATTTCCGCGCCGATCGGCCTTTGCCGTCCGCCTGCCGGCGTCAGGCGCTGCGATGCGCCAGGGGTCGGAAACGGGCCGGGCGCCACGGCGACGCAACGGATGCCCTTCGGGCCCCATTCGACGGCAAGGCTCCGGGTCATGGCGAGCACGCCGGCCTTTGCCATCGCCGACGGTGTGCGAAAGGCGCCGCCCTGCAGCGCCGACAAGGTCAATATGCTGAGCACGGTTGCCTTGCGGCCCGCTTCGATCCAGCGCCTGCCGCAGGCGAAGGTGCAATACCCGCTGCCGTGCAGCACGATCCCGAGCACCGAATCCAACGCTCTTGGCGATAGCTTGTGCGATTGGGCGATGAAATTTCCGGCGGCGTTATTGACCAGCACGTCGAGCGGCCCGTCGCGCCAGATGGCGTCCATCATCGATTCGACGGCGGATGCGTCGCGCACGTCGCAGACGATCGTGGCGACCTTGGCACCGAGCTCCGCCCGCCACTTGCCGGCGGTCTCCTCCAGCACCGCGCCGCGCCGTCCGCAGATGACCAGTTCCGCGCCAAGCTCGGCAAAGCGCCGTCCCATGGCGGCGCCGAGGCCGGTGCCGCCGCCGGTGATCAGGATCTTTTTGTTTGCGAGCAGTCCGGCTTGGAACATGGCGCGCCTCCGCTTGATGCCGTTTCTCCCATCACGGAAGACTATCAGCATCGAAGGCCGCAGTCGGGGTTAAGCGGCGCTTTTCTCCACCATGCTTCGCCGCAGGATGGCGGCGAGCAGCAAGAGCAGCACCAGCGGAGCCACGGGCACGTGTACAGCACTGCCGATGCTGCGCGAGAGAATTGGCAGCAGCCATGCGGCCGCGAGCACCGGCCGTTCCCACGGCAGAAATCCGTCGCGCACGCCCGCCATGGCGATCCAAGCCAGAGGCAGGGCGAGGAGCATCAAGTCGTAGTCGAGCACGTACGGCGTCGCCAGCAAGGTCGCGGTGGCGAGTGCCGCACCCTTCAGCGGCATCGCCGCGTCGCGGCGCCAGATCCAAACGACGGCGGTCGCGGCCAGTATCGTCGTGACGCCTTGCACGGCATAGGCGAGGGCGATTTCGCCGCCAAGCATGCGCACGGCCGCGAATGCGCTCTGGATCTTCGGCCAGCCGGTGGCGCCTTGCTCGAGAATAATGGTGCGGGTCAATTTGGCGCTGGCGAAGAACGCGGACCACGTCTCGCGGCCGAAGACGGCGTACGACGCGAACGCCGTGACGGCGAGCGTGGCGCAGGCGCCGCCGATGGCCCGCCATTGCCGGGCGGCAACGAGCGCCAGCGGAATGAGCACGCCGAATTGCGGCTTATAGGCGAGCAAGCCGAACAACGCGCCTGCGAGCCACGGTCGCCGCTCAAGCAACAACAGCCCGCCGCCGAGCAAGCCGGCGGTCAGAAACCCGTTCTGGCCATGCCCGAGATTGACGAACGTGCCCGGAAACGCAAACGCCGAGAGCAGCGCGAAGCGCGCCGGCAGGACCGCACGCGCAACCGCAAGATATGCGGGCAGCGTCGCCGCCATCCATAGCAGCAGCGCGATGCCGTAGGGGAGCATCGCCAACGCCGCCGCCGGCAACAGAAACATCGGCGGGTAATGCCAACCGAAGAACGGCACCGGCTCGCCCGCATGCCAGGGCAACGCATGCATCTGCACGTCGTAGTGGCGCGCATAGTCATAGGCCGCAGCCGGTTCGCCATCGAGCGCGAGGCGGCCCGCCGCCCACACGTCCATGAAGTCGGTGCCGATGGGCTTGTTCTTCGGATCGACCAGGCCCGGACTGAGCGCCAGCCAAACGATGATCGCGATGGCGTAAAGCGCGACGAAGACGCGCGAATAGGCGATCACGCGTTCGATGCCGAACCATGATGCGCGGGCTGGGAGGGTCGAAGATAGCGACATCGGCTTCAGCGTAAGGCCGCGAAGCAAATCGACCCTTAACGCAAGTGACGGCAAAAAGTCGCGCAAAGGCAATGCGTTAATGCGATTCCGGGCGGCCTAATCGATCGGCCGGATGCATTCGGGCACGTCGTTGCGGGGATTGCCGACCAGCTTGCCGACGCGATAGGCGCGCATGTCGCGTGCGGGATAGGGGGCCAGCAATTCGGCAAGATTGCCGGCCGGCTTTTCGCCAAGCCAGCGTTCATAGGCGTCAGGCGGCAGAATGAGGGGCATGCGATCGTGCACCGTGCCCGCGAGTTCGTTCGGGGCCGTGGTGAGGATGCTGCAACTCAGGACCCCGTTGCCCT
>DASQHM010000126.1:0-49377 GCA_035632095.1 Candidatus Cybelea sp.
CCGGCGTGCCATTTGTGGAATGCAATAGAAATGTTCGGTGTGCCCACCGAGGCACCACGCTGCCAATCATTAAAGGAAACGGAGACTTCGGTGCGTCGCCGTTTTTGGCAGCTCTCAGGCAAGTAATTTGCCTGCCGATCGATAGAGGCTATACCGGTTCGGACCCATTGCCTATGTCGGAGTTGGGTCAAAAGCGGTCTTGATCGCCGTCCGCGCGCTAGGTCGGGTTAGCCTTGCATAGCGGACATTTTGCCCGCCGCCCAATGTCGGCTCAGCGCCAACGACGTACCTCGAAACCGACTGAGTGTGGTCGCTTAGCCGTTCGCCGCTTCGCGCTCGATCTTCGCCAGAAATGCTTTGATCGCCGCTGGTGATTTGATGTGATGAACCCGCTTTGAGACGGCGGCGTCCGCGACGAGCTGCCTGTATCTTGGCGTCAATCGACGATGACAAAGCCAAAGCACCCGATAGGCTCTTATCGTGCTTCTCCACATCGGGCTGTTTTCCGGCCAGCCTTCCGCATTTACGAAAAGCCCTTTGATCAGGCGCTTTGTCACCCACCAGTGATGCGTCATGAGAGGCAGATCGATGTAAACCAGGGTGTCGGCCTTGGAGAACCGTTCCCAAGCGGAAGCAACGGAGCCAAAACCGTCGATGATCCACTCGTCCCGCCGAAGCAAATCTTCATGCGCCTTCAAGTATTCTTCGTGCGGGACTTCACCGCCGCCCGGCTTGAACTGAATCAGATCCAAGGGATAGAGCGGCAGCCGAGTTATGGCCGCCAAACGCTTCGCAAGCGTAGATTTTCCGGCACCCGCATTTCCAAAGACGGCGACCCGTTTCATAGCGTTTGCTCTCGAAGGCCCTCGGAACGGGCATGCGGCAGAATATCATGTCCGGCTCATGTTCTTAGCTCGCGCAAGGTCCGGCCGAGCACAATACTCGTTGCGCTCGACGATGCCGCGTACGGTCCTCCCGCACTATGAAATTCATGATGCGGCAATCGGCTGCTAGAATCGCTTTCGATTCAAGCAATCTGGCGAAGAGACGCGAGCATGAAAGTCTTGGTCACGGGAAGCGCGGGTCATCTTGGCGAGGCACTGGTCCGCACCTTGAAGACCTTGAAACACGAGGTTGTCGGCCTTGACCATCATGAGTCCCCGTTCACAACGTACATCGGCTCAATAACCGACCGCTCTTGCGTCAGGCACTGCATGGCCGGCGTGGAGGTGGTCTTCCACGCCGCCACGCTGCACAAGCCTCACGTCGCCACTCACAGCCGGCACGACTTCGTCGACACCAACATCTCCGGCACGCTCAATCTCTTGGAGGAGGCCGTGACGGCAGGCGTCAAGTCTTTCGTCTTCACCAGCACCACCAGCGTGTTCGGCGACGCGCTCGCGCCAACCGCGGGAGCTCCGGCCGCATGGGTGACCGAAGACGTCGTTCCCTTGCCCAAGAACATTTACGGCGCGACCAAGACGGCGGCGGAGGATCTTTGTCAGCTGTTCCATAGGAACCAGAAGCTGCCCTGCATCGTGCTCAGGACGTCGCGCTTTTTTCCCGAAGAGGACGACAACGGGGCCGTGCGGACCGCCTACGCGGACGACAACGTCAAGGTGAATGAATTTCTCCACCGGCGCGTCGACATCGAAGACGCGGTGAGCGCGCATATGCTGGCGGCTGAGCGCGCGCCCGCCATCGGCTTCCGCAAATACATCATCAGCGCGACGACGCCGTTCCTTCCCGGCGACGCAAAGGACCTGCGTGTCGACGCGCCGCGCGTCGTGCGGCAGCGCGTTCCGGATTACGAGGCCGAGTACGAACGGCGGGGCTGGAAAATGTTTCCGAGCATCGAAAGAGTGTATGTCAACAACCGGGCCCGGAATGAGCTTGGCTGGCAGCCGCGATACGACTTCGGCGTCATCATCGGCCGCCTAAAGACGGGGGATGACCCGAAAAGTCCTTTGGCGCGGCTCATCGGCTCGAAGGGTTATCATGCCGAGACCTTCTCCGGCGGGCCATATCCGGTGGACTAGACTGGTCCGTCGGCGATCGGTTCACCAAGGCACAGCGGGAGGCGAATCTAGCCAGGGTGAATATGCCAAGGCTGCCGTGCGATCGCGCTGAGCCAGGCGCCGACAGAAGGAACCGCGCGGCTACGCCGCCTTTACCTCCGATAGGAAGCGCCCGACTTCGTCCTTGAGCTCGCCGGACCGGCGCGACAGTTCCTTGGCGGCGTCGAGCACTTGCGTCGCCGAGCGCCCCGATTCACCCGCCGCCTCGGTCACGCCGGCGATGTTGTCGGAGACCTCCCTGGTGCCCGCGGCCGCCTGCTGGACGCTGCGCGCGATTTCCTGGGTTGCGGCGCCCTGTTCCTCGATCGCGGAGGCAATGGCCGTCGCGATCTTGCTGATCTCCTCGATGGTGCTGCCGATGCCGCGAATGGCGCCGACGCTGGCGTTGGCGACGCTTTGAATGCCGGCGATCTGCGATCCGATCTCCTGCGTCGCCTTGGCCGTCTGGGTCGCGAGCGTCTTCACTTCGGACGCGACCACGGCGAAGCCCTTGCCGGCGTCGCCGGCGCGCGCCGCCTCGATGGTCGCGTTGAGCGCCAGAAGATTGGTCTGGCCGGCGATGGAATTGATCAGCTCCACGATCTGCCCGATCTTCTGAGCCGCGTTGGCGAGGCTTTGCACCGTCTCGTTGGTGCGCGCCGCCTCGGACACGGCCTTCGCCGCGATCTCGGTGGATTTGCCGACCTGGCGGCCGATCTCGCCGATGGAACCCGACAGCTCCTCGGCGGCCGAGGCCACGCTTTGCACGTTGGCGGTGGCATCCTGAGTTGCGGCCGACACGGTCGCGGCACGCCGTGCGGTGTTGGCGGCGCCTTCGGTCAAGGAGTTTGCGGTCGCATGCATCTGTCCGGCGGCGGATGTCACCGATTGCAGCAGGGACGACACGTTGCGGTCGAATGTCTGCATCAACTCGTCCAGACGCCGCGCCCGGGCCTGTCCCTTCGCGCGACGGCGCTCCGCGTCCGCTTCGCGCTCGGCGCGACGCTTCTCGGATGCTTCGCGCTCGCGCTCCTGCTGCACTTGCTGGGCAAGCTGCGCCGCTTCCACCGCTTCGCGGTGCGCCTTCTCCGCCGCGGCCTGCTCGATGCGCAGCCGCTCCTGCTCGGCGGCAAGCCGATCCGCTTCGATGGCCGTATCCTTGAACACCTTGACGGCGGCCGCCATGTCTCCGATTTCGTCCGACCGGTCGGCGCCGGGAATCTCGACCGCTTTGTCGCCGCCGGCGAGCGCAATCATGGTATGGGTCAGCGCATCGAGCGGCCGCGCGATCGAACCGACCACAATCAAGGCCGCGGCTCCGACACCGAGCGCCACGCCCAATCCGGTCGCCAGCATCAGCATCAGCAATTTCGCATCGAAGAAGGCACTGAGTTCGGCCTTGCGCGCGGAGATTTCTTTGTTGTTGACCTCGGCGAGCTGCTCGATTTCCTTGTTGAGCGCCTGGCGTATCGTGCGGTTGGCTTCATTGTCGCCGTACTCGCGCGCCGCCGGATTGCCCACGGTCCTGCCGAGACGCACCAGTTCCTTGCGGAATTCGATGAATTTCCTCGTATCCGCGAGCAGCGCGGACAGGGTGGAGCGGCGATCGGCGGGCACCAAGGCCGTCCAATCGTCCAAGGCGGCATTCATCCGGTCGAGATTTTTCAGCAGCGGAAGCGCGAACTTTTCGATTTCTTCCGGCGATCGGCCCATATAGATGCCGCGCGAATCCATCACCACGGCAAGCACCAGGCCGTTGACCCGTTCGCCGACGACGGCGCGCTGAGAGGCGGCGGAAATGGCTTGGACCTGCGCGTCGTAGGTCCGCATGGCGTCAAAGCCCATCCAGCCCACGACCGAGATGAAGAACACCAACAAGGCGACGACGCCGTAGATCTTCGTCCCGATGCGGAGGTTGCGAAGGGTCACAGTGGCGTCCTTTCGATCCAGGCGGGCGCGCCGGCGCGCCTGCGGCACGATGTTGCGGCGCCAGGAATACCCTTGTGGCAGCAAAGACTTCGTTAAAACGCGTTGAAATCAGAGGGTTATCTTGGTTGCAGCGCCGTCGGGATTGACTATGCGCCGGTTGTCGAAAGTCGATCGCGCGCGCCTTGAAGCGGCGCCCGGCACGCGCCAAGTCCTTGCTGATGCAAATCGAACGACGGGCGAGACGATCCTCATGAACAGCGTCACCAACATCACAGTGCGCGAGGGCTTCGGCTTCGGCAGCGCGCTGGCTATCGCAATCTCCTTCACCACCAACCACTCGGTGATATGGGCGATCATTCACGGCCTGTTGAGCTGGCTCTACGTCGCCTATTTCGTGCTGTTCAAGTAGCGAGGGCGCGTCAACGCGGTCGCGCTTGCTCGGTTGCGTCCGCGCTCTCGCCCGCGGACGCGGGCGGCCCGTTCTCACGATCCCGATCAAGCGCCGTCTTGAGCCGCTCGATCCCGGAAAAGAATTTCGCCTCGTCGTGAACCGGCGCCAGGCGGAACGCGGGCGGCATGATGCGGCGAAAGCCGATCTGCTGGTCCGTGCCTGAGTTCATATCCGATTGGACTGCGATATGCATGACGGCGCCGACGGCGGCCAGCGCCGCGACGACGCCGGTCTTCAAGACGAGCTGCGACTGTCCGATCACGCGCAGATGAAGAACGCATACGACGCCGATGACAAGCCACGTGCAAATATATTGGCCGGTAACGAGCCCGCCCCACGACAGGCTGTAGCTCGCGAACTCCGCGATCTCGTCATAGACCGAATAGGCCAGGATGCCGGCAACGGCGATCAGCAGATTGCGCTCGAAACGCGCATTGCCGGAGAACACGCGGCATACGACCGACCAGACCGCCGACCAGGCAAATGCCACGCTGACGATGGCGACCACCACGACCAGATATCGCGACGCCTTGGCCTCCGCCGTCTCCTGCAGCCACTGCGACAGAATTTCGATCGCCAGCACAGCCGCGCCGAGGGCCACGATCAACGGCCAAACCTGCTTCGGCGTCTCGATGGGGCGTTCGGGCGCCACGGCGTGGCCGGCGGCGCGAACCCGCAGCCGCGTCCGGCCCAGGCGCAGGATGCGATCATCGTCCAGCGCCACTCTCTCGTGGCGGGCGGAATCGTGCTCGTCGATCACGCCGTTGATCGACCCGAGGTCGCGGATGACCAGCGCACCGCTTGCGTCTCGCTCGATGACGGCGTGATCGGGCGCAACGTGGGGATCGTCCACGATGAGATCGTTGTGGTAACCGCGGCCGATGCGCACAGGCAACGTGGCGAAGCGATGCCTGGCCGCCACATCGCGCTGGCGCGACAGCACTTCGATCCAGATCACTTGTTCCATTGCACCGCTTCCAGGAAACTCTTCGAAAGCGCCATGGCATTGTCGAACGAGACGCCTTGCATCGTCAGCCTCGAGATCAGCGCTTCGCTGCTGCGATCCTGCGTCACCGACGTCACCGACACGTCATAAAGTCCGGCGAATTCGCGATAGGCGCGCGCGCACCACACCACGCGAAGCGGCGGACCGCTTGCCGGTCGCGACGCCGCCAAGAAATCCACATCGCAACGCTGCTTGGTATGCCACTTGCGCGACCAAGCGCCGGACCAGGCGGGAAGACTGTGTTGCGAAAGAAAAGCGGCAAACTGAAACGCGTTGAGATCCACGCTCCGCACGTGGGCATGGCTCAACTGAACCACGCCGGTCGACAGATCGAGCGCCACGAAGAGCCGCGTATCGCTCGAGCAGGCCGTAGAATAGACGTTGGCTCGCGGTTTCGGCACTTGGCCCGCGTTCGTCTGCGACCAGCACGTGAACCAAGGCGTCGCGCTCTCGCCGCCGTAGTACGGCCCGAACGCCGCCGTGCGAAATCCCTTTTCCTCGATGGCCCGATAAAAGCCGCCTTGCCACTCGGCGAGCTGCCGGGCGATCTCGGCATGCAGCGCCTGCGGCGCGTATGCGTCGTTGTTGCGCGCCCGTTCGAGCAGCGCCGCGGCAAATCGCGCCGGCACGAGGAAGCTGACCAGGTCATTGCCGACCAGCTTCGCCACGTTGATGCCGACCACGCGGCTGTCGCCGGTGACCGTCGGTCCGCCGCTCATGCCTGGATTGATCGCGCCGGTGAAGTGGATGCGCTCGTTATAGCTGCGCTCCACCAGGCCGTTGTACGTGCCCTCGACGATGGTGAAGCCGATGTCCAGCGGATTGCCGAGCGAATAGAGCCGCTCCCCCTTCGGCAAAGACCCGTTTATCGCGCGCTCGTCGAAGCGAAAGAAGGTGTTGTTGTCGTGGTCGATGCGAACCACCGCTAGGTCGTCGGCCAGGTCGATGGCCAGCAGCTTGACGTCGCCGTGGGTGCCGTCGGCGCTGATGTATTCCAGCCGGTAGGACTCCGGATCGATCGCGTATTGCGACACTACGTGATAGTTGGTGACCGCAAGCCCGTCGGCCGTGACCAGAAATCCGGAGCCGAGCGACGACTGCTGGCCCACCGCCGAAACGATGGCTCTGATTTGCAGCAGTCTCGGCTTCGCGTCCGAGAAGATGCGCTCCGCCGCCGCGGGCGCCTCGGCGCCGGGTCCGTTCGGCTCGCTGTCCGCCGCGCGCGCGACACTGCCCGCCAGGACGCTCGCCGACAGGGCGGCCATCCAAAGAGCGGTGCGGATGCGTTCGATCAAGGAGTCGTTCGCCGATGCCGGCCTTGGCGCGGCCTCTGCCGAGCCAACGCTCGCGAAGCGGAATGGGGCGAGAGACGGGGATCGAACCCGCGACCTCGAGAGCCACAATCTCGCGCTCTAACCAACTGAGCTACTCCCGCCGCCGAGGCGCCACTATGTAGCTATGGGCCCTCCGGCGGTCAAGCGGCCGCTCTCCCGGGCCTCATCGTCGCGTTAAGTTCTTGGCCAGCCTGTCGATTGCGGCATCGAGCAAAGCGTCCTCCTTGCAGAAGCAGAAGCGCGCGAAGGAACCGGCGTCCCCTGCCTTCCCGGGGTCGCGATAAAATGCCGATACGGGAACCGCCGTCACGCCCGCGGTCACCGTCATGTGCCTGCAAAAATCCACGTCGGTGCCTTTGAATCCGAGCGGCCGGAAATCGGCGTTGAGAAAATAGGTGCCGTGGCCCTCGGCCGTCGCGAAGCCGACCCGCTCCAATCCGTCGCGGATCTTGTCGCGCTTGCGCTGCATCTCGGCGGCGAGACCCTCGAAGTAGCTGTCGTCCTTGTCCAGGCCATACGCCACCGCCCGCTGCAGATTGGGCGCCGTGGTGAAGGTGACGAATTGATGCGCCTTAGCCGCCGCCGCGATCAGACTGCGGTCGGCGCTGACGTATCCGACCTTCCAGCCGGTCAGCGAAAAGGTCTTTCCGGCCGAACCGATGCGAAGCACCCGCTCGCGCATGCCCGGAAGGGTCAGGAGCGGAACGTGCCTCCGGCCGTCGAAGACGATGTGCTCGTACACCTCGTCGCAAATGGCGTAGGCATCGTGCTTTTGAAGCAGCCCAGCGATGGTCGTGAGCTCCTGCCGGGTGAAGACCTTCCCGGTCGGATTCATCGGCGTGTTGAGCAGCAGGAGCTTGGTGCGCGGACCGAAGGCCGCCGCAAGATCCGCTTCCGGAATTGTCCAATTCGGCGGATCGAGGCGCACCAGTTTCGGCACCGCGCCGGCACGCCGCATGATCGGCAGGTAGCTGTCGTAGAGCGGCTCGAAGGCGACCGCCTCGTCGCCCGGTTCCAGCAGCGACAGCAGGCACGCCGTGAGCGCCTCCGTGGCGCCCGAGGTCACCAGCACCTCGCCCTCGGGATCGATGTCGATGCCGTAGAAGCGGCGGTTGTGCCGCGCGACCGCCTGGCGCAACTCGGGCACGCCCATCATCGGCGGGTATTGGTTCGGCCGGTCCTCCAACGCTTTGGCGGCGAAGGCACGCACGTCCGCGGGGCCGTTCCCATCGGGAAATCCTTGGCCGAGGTTGATCGCCTTGTGCTCGATGGCGAGCCTCGACATGGTCTCGAACACCGAGGTGCCGTAGGTTGCCAAAACGCTGTTGTACGGGCGCAGAAGCGCCTCCATGCCTGAATTCGGCGACACTCTGCCGAAAGGGCGCTTTGGCCGCAAGTTTGGCGCGGGTTTGGCGCGGCCCTGCCCGCTATGGCATAAATCGCCGAGGCCACCGGGAAGGAACGACGCGATGAAACTCAGTCAGAGGATGGGGCAGCTCGGCACCGAAAGCGCCTTTGAAGTCCTGGCGCGCGCCAACGCGCTCGCCGCCAAGGGCCGCTCGATCGTCAATCTCGGGATCGGACAGCCGGACTTTCCGACGCCGCCGCACATCGTCGAGGCGGGCCGGAAGGCGCTCGCCGACGGACATCACGGCTACACGCCGGCCAACGGCATCCCGCCTTTGCGCGAAGCGGTCGCGGCCGATGTGCGGAAATATCGCGGCGTGGAGACCAATCCGGACGACGTGGTGATCGTGCCCGGCGGCAAGGTCACCATGGCGTTCGCGATGCTGATGTTCGGCGAACCCGGAGCCGAAATCCTCTATCCCGATCCCGGCTTCCCGATCTACGCCTCAGTCATCAGGTTCTCCGGCGCGACGGCGGTCCCCTACCCGCTCCATGAGTCGAGCGGCTTCAGCTTTTCGGCGGAAGAGGTGCTGGGCAAGATCACGCCGCGCACGCGGCTGATGATCGTCAACAGTCCCGCCAATCCGACCGGCGGCGTGGTGCCCAAGTCCGAGCTCGACCGCCTGGTCAAGGGATTGGAGAAGCATCCCGACGTGGTGGTGATGTCGGACGAGATTTATGCGCGCATGGTCTACGGCAATCAGGCGCATGCGAGCCTGCTTCCTTACGAACCGATCCGCGACCGGCTCATCCTGCTCGACGGTTGGTCGAAGACCTATGCCATGACCGGCTGGCGGCTAGGCTACGGCATTTGGCCGTCCGGTCTCGCCGAGCTTGCGACGCGGCTCGCGATCAACGTGCATTCCTGCGTGAACGCGGCCACGCAATATGCCGGCATCGCCGCGCTGACCGGGCCGCAGGATTCCGTCGATCGCATGATGAAGGCCTTCGACGAACGCCGCGCGGTCATCGTCGAGGAACTGAACAAACTGCCGGGCGTGCGCTGCATCAACCCGGGCGGCGCGTTCTATGCCTTTCCCAATATCTCCGGCACCGGTTACAGCGCGCGCGAGTTGCAAGACCGCTGGCTCGACGAGATCGGCGTCGCCACCATCGCCGGGACCAGCTTCGGCGAACTGGGGGAAGGCTACATGCGCTTCTCATACGCCAACTCCACCGAGAACATTCGCGAAGCCCTTCGCCGCATCTCTGGCTGGCTTTCCGGCGCGGGAAAGTCTCGGGCCAAGGGCAGAAACTAAGTGCCTGATTCTTAGGCCGCCCGCCCATTTATTGTGCTGGAGCGTCGTTCTAGGGGGTCTGAAACGGCCGGATTTGCTGCGAAAGGCGGCGATTCTGCTGTCTTGCCGGTTGGCACGGGCCATGCTAAGTGCGGCAGTAAGCGTCGCAACCAATTCCCGCGGCGCCGAAGGATGCCACGGTGCGCAAGACGCCGGCGTCGCTTCGGGCATCTCTGCATGGGCGTTCGCCATATGAAGAAGATCGAAGCCATCATCAAGCCGTTCAAGCTGGACGAGGTGAAGGAAGCCCTTCACGAGGTCGGTCTCCAGGGCATCACCGTCACCGAAGCCAAGGGCTTCGGCCGCCAGAAAGGGCATACCGAGCTCTATCGCGGCGCCGAGTACGTTGTGGACTTTCTCCCCAAAGTGAAAATCGAGGTCGTGCTCGACGACGGGCTGGTGGACCGCGCCATCGAGGCGATCCAGTCGGCCGCTCGCACCGGACGTATCGGCGACGGCAAAATCTTCGTGAGCAACATCGAGGAAGCCATCCGCATTCGCACCGGGGAGCGCGGCAACGAAGCAATCTGAGGGCTGCTCCGGCCCGAGAGATCGCCACGGATCGAGCCATGCCGAAGTCCAAGCCAAAGACCGCTTCGAAACCCGCCTCAAAGTCCCAATCCAAGTCCCTGGGCCGCGCGGCCACCTAAACCAACAAGCAACCTAACAGGAAAGACACCATGTCTAACGCCAAGAACGTGCTGAAGATGATGAAGGATAAGGAGGTCAAGTACCTCGATCTCCGCTTCACCGATCCGCGCGGCAAGTTGCAGCACCTTGCCATGGACGCCAGCATGGTCGACGAGGCCATGTTCGAGGAAGGCGTGATGTTCGACGGATCCTCCATCGCCGGCTGGAAGGCGATCAACGAATCCGACATGACGCTTATGCTCGATCCCTCGACCGCGGTGATCGATCCGTTCTCGGCGCAGACCATGCTGATGATCTTCTGCGACGTGCTCGAGCCGACGACCATGCAGCCTTACGCGCGCGACCCGCGCTCGGTCGCCAAGGCCGCCGAGAAGTACGTCATCAGCAGCAAGATCGCCGACACCGCTTATTTCGGCCCGGAGGCCGAGTTCTTTGTGTTCGACGACGTGCGCTTCAAGTCGTCCATGAACGAGCACTACGTCTTCATCGACGACATCGAAGGCCCGTACAACACCGGCAAGGTCTACGAGGGCGGCAACAGCGGCCATCGCCCGCCGATCAAGGGCGGCTACTTCCCGGTGGCGCCCGTCGACTCCGGCTCCGACCTGCGCGGCGAGATGCTGTCGGTGATGCACGACATGGGCCTCTCGGTCGAGAAGCACCACCATGAAGTGGCTCCGAGCCAGCACGAGCTCGGCATCAAGTTCAACACGCTGGTGAAATGCGCCGACGCGATGCAGATCTACAAGTACGTGGTGATGAACGTTGCGCATTCGTACGGCAAGACGGCGACGTTCATGCCGAAGCCGATCAAGGGCGACAACGGTTCGGGCATGCACGTGCATCAATCGTTGTGGAAGGGCGGCAAGCCCCTGTTCGCCGGTTCGCGCTATGCCGACCTGTCCGACACGGCGTTGCACTACATCGGCGGCGTCATCAACCACGCCAAGGCCATCAATGCATTCACCAACCCGACGACCAACAGCTACAAGCGGCTGATCCCGGGCTTCGAGGCGCCTGTGCTGCTCGCCTATTCGGCGCGCAATCGCTCGGCCTCGTGCCGCATTCCGTTCGCCAACAGTCCGAAGGGCAAGCGCGTCGAAGTGCGCTTCCCCGATCCGCTGGCCAATCCCTATCTCGGCTACGCGGCAATGTTGATGGCGGGTCTCGACGGGATCGAAAACAAGATCCACCCCGGCAACCCGATCGACAAGAACCTCTACGATTTGCCGCCGAGCGAGTTGAAGAAGGTCCCGACCGTATGCGGCTCCTTGCGCGAAGCGCTCGGCAACCTCGACAAGGACCGCGGCTTCCTGAAAAAGGGCGGCGTGTTCAGCGACGATCTCATCGACAGCTACATGGAGCTGAAGTGGGAAGAGATCCACGCGTTCGAGCACACACCGCACCCGATCGAATACCAGATGTACTACTCGGCGTAATCGCCGACGCGTAACGCTCCACACGGAAGGGGCCGCTGAACGATCAGCGGCCCCTTTTGCATCAAAGTGGCGATGGCGGCTCTTAGTTGGCGGCCACCTGTGCCTTGGCGCGCGTCGCCTCGGCCTTGGTGACGATATCGAAGCTGACCGGTGCCACGCCGTTCCGCTTCATGCCGAGTTCCGTCGCCGCGCGCATGCTCAAATCGAGGATCCGCCCCTTGATGTAGGGGCCGCGATCGTTGATGCGCACATAAACGCTCTTCTTGTTGTTGAGGTTCGTCACGTGCAGCCACGTATTGAATGGCAGCGTTCGGTGCGCCGCCGTCATCGCATTGGCGTCGAATATCTCGCCTGCTGCGGTGCGCTTGCCTTGCTCGGCGTCGCCATACCAGGACGCGCGGCCGCTGAAGTGCTTTTTCGGCTGACTTTGAATCGGCGGCGCGGACGGCGCCGCCGGCAGTTCCACGACTTGAACCGTGGGGTGAGTGTCCGGCGCCGTTCCGCAGCCGGCGACGACCAGCGAAACGATGCCAAATGCCGCGAACGAAGTACGTCGGCGCATAGCTTGGTACCTCCTCGTCACGGATTGGGGGGTCGATGGAATGTGGGGATTGCGACGCCGCGGGCCGCGGCGCGTGGATGCGATGATTCAAGGCGCGCGCGTCGCTAAGAGCAAATGTCAAAAGAGAGACACGCTACGGCCGCAATGGTTTCGGTGCGGTTTATCAACAACGTGCAATTCATCGTGCATGCGGATGCTCGGCGAATCAGCGCACTAGTGTCGCGGAACGATCCGAGAATTTTTCACAAATAAGCCGCAACAGTCGACTTGCTAAAATGCTTTGGAATTATTTTTTGACGAGCGCATCGCTGTCGTGTCGCGAGACTTCAAACTCGCGCATTTTCGTTTCTGCGGCGGCAATGCGGAAGGTCGGCGCGGAAGAACAAACGAATGAACCGCCGGAGTTCAAATGGACTCGATGACGCGCGGTCGCCCTTGCGGATCGATGGCGACGTAGACGAAGTCGCCTTCGGTGACCTTGATCTCGGTCGGATCCAATGCGCGCGTCACCAAGGTTTCGAGCGACACGGTGATCGACGTTCGCCCAACGCGTTTGACGTAGCCGTAAATCGAAACGACGTCGCCGACGCGGATCGGCTGATGGAACGTCATGGCTTGCACCGCCACGGTGGCAACGCGGCCGCGCGCACGTCGTGCCGCGACCACGCCGCCCGCGACGTCCATTTGCGACAACACCCAGCCGCCGAAAATGTCGCCGTTGGCATTCACGTCCGAGGGCATGGGATGCGCCCGGATGATGGGCTCGCCCCGGCCCGCTCCTCGCGCCGCAGTATGATCCGCCATGCCCCCCGCTCCACCAGATATTGTTGTGGGCGCCACTCCCGCCCCCTATACTCTGGGTTTGGCGCTCGCCGTCATCCAACCCATATTGCAGCGCATGAGTGATCTGTTTCAACAGCCGGGGCGCACCGCCGCCGGCTACTCCGCCAAAGACATCGAGATCCTGGAGGGACTGGAGCCGGTCAGGCGCCGGCCCGGCATGTATATCGGCGGCACGGACGAACGCGCGCTGCATCATCTCGTGGCCGAAGTGCTCGACAATTCCATGGACGAAGCGGTCGCCGGACACGCGGACCGCATCGAGATCGAGCTGCACAACGACGGCGCCGTATCGGTGACGGACAACGGTCGCGGCATACCCGTCGACCGGCACCCGAAGTTCAAGGACAAGTCGGCGCTCGAAGTGATCCTCACCATGCTGCATTCGGGCGGCAAATTCTCCAACAAGGTCTACCAGACATCGGGCGGGCTGCACGGCGTGGGCCTGAGCGTCGTCAATGCGCTGTCCGACAGGCTGACCGTGGAAGTTGCGCGCGAGAAGCAGCTTTGGGTCCAGGAGTACGAACGCGGCAAGCCGGTGACGAAGCTGAAGAAGAAAGGTGCCGCCCCCAATCGCCGTGGCACCACGGTCACCTTCCATCCCGACGCGCAGATCTTCGGCAAGTCCGTCGCCTTCAAACCGGCGCGGCTCTATCGCATGGCGCGGTCCAAGGCGTACCTGTTCCGCGGCGTGGAAATCCGCTGGTCCTGCGACAAGTCGCTGATCGACGACGACACGCCTGACACTGCGACGCTACATTTCCCGGGCGGCTTGGAGGACTTTCTGGCCGCGCAGCTCGATGGGCGAGCGACGGTCACGCCGACGCCCTTCGTGGCCGAGATCGACCTGGGTGCGGGCAAGGGCCGGATCGAATGGGCCATCGCCTGGCCGGTCGACGATGTGGACGGCTTCATCAACTCGTATTGCAACACCATCCCCACATCGGAAGGCGGCACCCACGAGGCCGGCTTGCGCGCCGGCTTGACCCGCGGCCTCAAGGGCTACGGCGAACTGGTCAACAACCGGCGCGCGGCGCAAGTCACGGCGGAAGACATTCTCGGCGGCGCGTTCGCGCTGCTCTCCATCTTCATCCAGGATCCGCAATTCCAAGGCCAGACCAAGGAGAAGCTCGCCTCGGCGGAGGCGACCCGCATGGTCGAGACCGCCGTCAAGGATCACTTCGACCACTGGCTGTCCGGTGCGCCCGCCGCCGCCAACGCGCTGCTCGGCCGCGTCATAGACCGCGCGGAAGAGCGCATCCGCCGCCGCCAGGAAAAAGAGATCGGCCGCAAGAGTGCGACGCGCCGTTTGCGGTTGCCGGGCAAACTCGCCGACTGCACGCGCGATGCCGCCGAGGGCACGGAGATTTTCCTGGTGGAGGGCGATTCGGCGGGAGGCTCGGCCAAGCAGGCGCGCGACCGCGAGACCCAGGCCGTGCTTCCGCTCCGCGGCAAGATCCTGAACGTCGCCGCCGCAACGGCCGGCAAACTGATGGCAAACCAGGAGCTGGCCGATCTCGTGCAAGCGCTTGGCTGTGGCACCGGCGAGCGATATCGCGATCAGGATTTGCGCTACGAGCGGGTCGTCATCATGACCGATGCGGACGTGGACGGCGCGCATATCGCATCGTTGCTGATGACGTTTTTCTATCGCGAGATGCCCGACCTGATCGAGCAGGGGCACCTCTACCTCGCTCTGCCACCGCTCTATCGGCTGAGCCAGGGCGCCAAGACCGCATACGCGCGCGACGACCGGCACAAGGACGAGCTGCTGGCAGGCGAGTTCAACGGACGCGGCAAGGTGGAGATCAGCCGCTTCAAGGGCCTCGGCGAAATGCCGCCGTCGCAACTCAAGGAAACCACCATGCAGGCGGGCAAGCGCACCCTGCTCCGCGTCGTCCTGCCCCAGGAGCGCCGCGAAAAGACCGCCACGGCGGAGCGCGTCGAAAGCCTGATGGGGCGCAAACCCGAGCTGCGCTTCGCCTTCATTCAGGAACACGCGCAATTCGTCGAGAATCCGGACGTCTAAGAGGGCCTAGTTCGGCTTGAGGTAGGCGAGCGTTACGCCGATCGCAAAGCTTGCGGCCAGCAGCAGCATGCCGATGATCGTGATCAGCATGTCGGAGAGCTTCGGCCGGTCGATACGCCGGCTCAGGACATTCGAGAAGTGCCGCTGCGCCTCGGCGAATTGCCCGCGTATGGGGAGACGGATCACCCCTTCGCGCTGCATGCGGAGCGCAAAGTCTCGGACCCACGGATACGCCATGGCGCCGGCGCCGGCAAAGCCGAGCGCCTCCTTTGCGACTTCCCAGTAGCTGGACATCTTCGTTGCAACCGTGCCTGCGACCCGCCTCGCAAGAACTATGACTTGCCGAGAAGCTCTTCCGTCATCGTGAATTGCCGGAGTGCGTCGGATTGGGCCTGGTTGAGCGGCTTGAGCTCCATTTTGCATGCCGTCGCGATGCGCTCGAGAAGCTCGAACGTAGGGCCTTGCGGCCCGGCGCCGCGTTCGATCTCGCTGATGCGCTCCTGGCTGATGCCGATGCGCTTGGCAAGCTCGGCTTGCGAATATTTCGCGCTCCTGCGCATGCCGCGCACGATCGCACCCGCCCGCATGCCGGCGCTCGAAAGGCCCGACCGCGCCACCGCCTCGGGGTCGCGGGTCTCGTAATACTCGAGAACGGAACCGAGCGGACGGCCGCGTTCCCCGCTCGACGCCTTCGGAGCGACCGGCTTGCGGGCCGTCTTCGCGTATTCGAGCACCATTTGCTTCGCACCAATCGGCTTCTTCATCGGCTTCACCGTGCAATTAAACGAACCACGCCGCCGCTCTTACCTGGATCACGTTCCGGCGCAGAGCGGCGAGATCGATGCCGTCCCATGTATAGCGCCCAGCGCGGCTCGGCGACCCGAGCTTGCCGCAGAACATCACCGTCACCTTCAAATCGCCAAGGCTCTGATGCTCGACCGCGTAGATCATGATCGACGGATCGATCTCGGCCTTGTACATGGGGATATCGCGGTACTTGTCGAATTCGGCAAGCTTCCAGTGGTCGATATTCTTGCCCGCGACCTCGCCAAGATGCCGGAAAAATCGCAACGCCGTCCGCGTCTCGAATTGTTTGAACTCCTCCGTGGCCGACCCGAGCGTCACATGCTCGAACGCGACGATGGCGGCATTGGTTTTCGGCTCGGCCATAATATAAGGAATTCCTTGTATTTCGTCCAGCCCCGAAGTGACCTCTTGCGCCGCGGCCCAGAACTCCAATGCTTTGATTAGCAGTTATTTTCCGCCACTTCGGGTCATGCCGTCCACGCCAACCCCTACCCAAGCCATACGCCTGGTTGGGAACAGGTCGGCGATCCGTCTGCCGCTCGGCTGCATGGATAGGAACATCCGAAATCTATCAGAACCGCAATCGATGCAAACCTAGGTCGACAGGCTGAACGCATCGCGGCGCCAATCGAGCGGGACGCGCCGCCCGCAGATAGGTCGTCCGGCAGGCAGGGCGGGAAAATTTCCCGGCAAGTCCGGGACAGCTTGGCATGGCGAAATCGCCGGAGTTTCGCGACAATCCGGATGGCAGCACGATCTGACGAAGCGCGATGACCCTCGAGACGACGGACGACTTTCGCCTATTTGACGAGCCCGCGGCGCGCCGGCGCGGCTGGATCGGCTGGCAGGCCTGGGCCGGTTCGGCGCTCGTGCATGCGTCGATCGCCTTAGCCGGCGTGGCGATTGCCTTGACGGCAACGGCGCCGGTGCCACTTCCGACCAATGCCATCGAAGTGACGTTCTCCATCGAACCGTCGATCGCGCCGGCCCAACCTGCACTCGAGCCCCCGCCGCAAGCCGCGGAGCGACAAGTTACGAGGGTGCCGACACCGGAACCTCCCAAGACCGCAACTCCGGAAGCGGCGACCCCAGTCCCGGAAACGGCGCCCGATGCGAAACGCGTCGCAGAGGCCGAACCGCCCCCGCTTCCGAGATTCAGGCCGGTCGTTTCGACGCCCGCGCCGGCGAAACCCGCCGCGCTCGCGGACGAACCGGCCGCGCCCGCCGCGCCACCGCGGCCGATTGCCGAAGGGCCCGCCGCCCAGCTAGCGCCCGGCAATCAAACTGTTGCTGCGGCCGTTCCGTTTCGTCCCGTGGCCGGCATGGCGAGCAACCACAGGCCGGACTACCCGCTCGAGGCACGGAGCCGCCATCAGCAGGGCCGCGTCCTGCTGCATGTCCAGGTATCGGCCAGCGGAAACGCCATGGCTGTCGACGTGACCGCCAGCAGCGGCTATGCCGCGCTCGATGAAGCAGCGCTTGCCGCGGTGCGCAATTGGCATTTCGTGCCCGCCGCGCAAGCGGGCGTGCCCGTCGCGTCGGCCGTCGACGTTCCCATCGACTTCAGGATTGCCGACTAGGTTCGTCGGGGCCCGAATGTCCCGGCACACCGCCGCCTTTGCTAAGCCCATGCAGAATGGCAATGCGAATGAGATCCGCCGTGCGCGCAACGCCAAGTTTGGTCTTGATCAGGCTGCAATTGTTGGCGACGGTCTTGTAGCTGACGCCGATCGTTTCAGCGATCTGCGGCAGACTGCGCCCGTCGCCCAGGAGGCGCATGATCTCCAGGTCGCGCCGCGACAGGTCCGCCAAGGCGCGCGAGGTCGGCTTGACGTTCAAGAGCGCGAGCTCCTGCGCCATGGCGTGGTCGATATAGGTCTGGCCGCTCCCGACGCGTTTCACGGCGGTCAAGATCTGATCGGGCGGCGCATGCTTGCTGACATACCCCGCTGCTCCGGCCTGCAACGCTCGTGTCACGTAGATCGCGTCGTCGTGCACACTGAATATCAGGACGCGGACGGCAGCGTCCTCGGCTTTCAAGCGCGCCATCACTTCGAGCCCGCCGATGCCGGGCAGGTTCAAATCCAGGATCACCAGGCCGGGCCGAAAGGCCTTGAGGAGCGAGAGCGCCTCAGCGCCGCTCTCCGCCTCCTTCACGTCCATTTGCGGCTCGGCCGCAAGCAGCTTCCGCAGTCCCGATCGAACGATTGGATGATCGTCGACGATAAGAACCTTCATGATTGGGACATTCGAAGCGCGGGCACGAGTTCGCGCGCAGGCGCCGCACAGGGAAGCGTTGCCGTCACCGTGAGCCCGCCGTCCGGCATATTGGCGATGGTCAAGCGGCCGCCCATGGCCTTGACGCGCTCGTTCATGCCGAGCAGGCCGTAACCGAGCCCGGCCGATTCCCCGATCCCCGAGCCATTGTCCGCGACCTCGGCGACTACATCGTGTCGGCCGGTCTCTGCATCGCCGGTGCGCGACACGGATATCTTGACGGCCGTCGGTTTGCCGTGGCGCACGGCGTTGCTCAGGCACTCCTGGACCACGCGGAACACAGTCTTGTCGGCAAGATCGCCGAGAGCATCGCAGTCGGGCGCGATCGTCACCTGGAAATCGATGTCGGGGTGCCGCCTGGACCAGAATTCGACCATGTTGGCAATGGCCGCACTCAATCCGAAGTCGGCAAGACCGATCGGCCGCAACCGGCCCAGCATGTTGCGCACGACCTGCTGAATGTGTTCCACCGCTTCGCTGATCGAGTCGACGATGGCCGGAAGCTCGGCCGTCGGTTTGTCCTTTGCCAGGCGCGATATATTGCCGACGTCAACATTTATGGCGAACAGGAACGGACTCACTTCGTCGTGAAGGTCGCGGGCGAGTTCGCTGCGCTCCTGCTCCTGAAGCGTCAGCAGCTGCTCGTTCAGGCGGCGGTTATCCGCGTCCATTTCGGCAAGGCGCTCGGCCATGCGGTTGAAGCTGTCGCGGAGGCGCGCGATCTCGGGTGCCAGGGGAATATCGATTCTTGCGCCGTAGTCGCCGCGGCCTACCTGTTGCAGGGCCGACGCCAAACGGTCCAACGGCCGGAGCGCGCGGCCGATCAAGAGATAGATCAGCGCAATCGTCGGCACGCAGAAGGCGGCCAGCATGATTAAGGTGTCGGTGAACCAGTTCCAGACTTCGAGAATCTCGTTGTGCGGATCGGTTTCGATGACGACGGAGCCGTAAGATTGGCTGCCGGCGGCAACCGGCAGTCGTTCGGTTACCGGCGCGACGCCAATCAGTCGAACAAACCAATCGGGAATCGAGCCGAACGGCGGCGCCTCGACGGCGGGCTCGGCGACCGCACCAGCGTCGCCGGTCAAGGCCACGTGCAAATGCCGGTTCCCCCGGAACGATGCGATGAGGTTTTCGAGATCGTGCCGCGGGTCGCGGGACTTGGGCAGCTCGAGAACGGCGTTCTCGACGGTCTGCCGGCCGACGAGCAAAGCCGATTGCATCTCGGTCTGGACGGAGCGCGAGGCGGTAAAGACCGCGAAGACGCCGCCGAAAACGAGGCTGGCGACCAAAACGATCGCGACCAGGCCGATCAGGCGAAATCGTAGTGACATCGAAGTCCCGCGAGCCTTCCGCGCAATCTCAACGAAGCGGTCCAGAATGCCACGAGAGGCGCATGCATATCCAATCCAAGTAGGGACGCGCGGCGTGAGGATCGGGAAAAACTCCCGGCCAAATCGGTCAAGTCGGGCCTAGCCAGGCCCGCATGTCTCCGGGCCTAATGGCTCCGGGACGTAGATTCGGTTCGGAGGGGGAGATGCAAGGCGAGCGGCGCCTGTGGGCGGCTGTTGCCGTCGCGCTATCGCTTTCGCAGACCCCGGTTGCCGCGCAAGCGCCTGCGCCGAGCCCGGAGGCGCCGCCGACCGTCACGCTCGCTCCCGTCGAAGTGATCGGCACCACGCCCGTGCCCGGCACCGGTATCGATCGCGACAAGGTGCCGTCGAACGTGCAATCCCTGTCGTCGTCCGACTTGCGGCGCGAGGGATCGCCGAGCCTGACCGGGGCTCTCAACAATCAGTCGGGCAGCATCAGCATCGGCGGCTCGTCGGACGACCCGTTCCAGCCGGACATCCTATATCGCGGCTTCGCGGCCTCGCCGGTGCTGGGCACGCCGCAAGGGCTGGCGGTTTATCAGAACGGTGTCCGGATCAATGAAGCATTCGGCGATACGGTCAATTGGGACTTGTTCCCCGACGTCGCCATCGACCGCGTCAACGTGTTCAGCGCCAATCCGGTGTACGGCCTCAACGCGCTTGGCGGCGCGCTCGTGGTCAGCATGAAGAACGGCTTCACCTACCAGGGCCTTGAAGGCGAACTCGGCGGCGGATCGTTCGGGCAACGCAGCGCTTCCCTGCAATACGGCAGGCAAGTCGGCGCCTTCGGGGCCTATCTCGCGGGCCGCGCCTTCGATTCCGACGGTTGGCGACAGCTTTCGCCGGATTCGTTGCGACAGGTCTACGCCGACGTCGGTGCCCGCGGCGAACGGGCGTCGTTCGACATCAGCATCAGCGGAGCAAACAATCGATTGACCGGAATCGGCCCTGTGCCGGTGCAGGAACTGGCGGTCGACCGTTCGCTGGTCTTCACCAGCCCGCAAAGCGACATCAACAAGCTGATATTCGTGACCCTGAACGGCTCATACCAGGCGACGGACGCGCTTTCGCTTCAGGGCACGCTCTATCGGCGGGAGTTTCGCCAAGCGGTCGCCAACGGCAATACGACGAATTTCACCGCCTGCGCGCCGGCGAACGGGTTGCTGTGCCAATCCGACGCGACGACGCCGCTGACCGGCCCCGGCGGCGCGACAATCCCCGACCTGTCGCTCGGCGGCACGGTTCCCATCGGCGAGAACGACCGCGAATCCATCCATGCTGTGGGCACGGGCGGCACGTTGCAAACGACCCACGACGGCTCGCTGATGGGTCACGACAACAACTTCGTGCTCGGCGCCAGCATCGACCATTCGGTGGTCAATTTCCGCTCGACGACCGAGGTCGGCGCCATAAATTCGGCCCTGATCGTGCTGTCGTCGGGCTTTTTCGTCGATACGCCGGAAACCGCCGGCTTCAACGCCACGCCGGTCAACCTCAGCGCCACCAACGACTACTACGGTGCGTTCGTTTCCGATACGTTCAATATCACGCCCGCGCTCGCCGTAACGGCGAGCGGCCGGTACAACATCGCCAACATCGTCCTGGCCGACCGCGAGGGATCGAACCTATCGGGGTCGAACCGCTATGCCCGATTCAATCCCGCCGTCGGCCTCGCCTATAAGATTCACGAAGGCCTGACGGCCTATGCCGGATACGCCGAGGGCAATCGCGCGCCGACGCCGAGCGAGATCGAATGTTCGGACCCGACGCGGCCCTGCGTGCTGCCGTCCTCGCTCTCCGCCGATCCGCCTCGACTGAAACAGGTCGTCTCGCATACCTACGAGGCAGGCTTGCATGGAAAATTTTCGTTGCCCCAGTGGGCGCCCGGTCGCTTTGCCTGGAATGCCGGCGCGTTCCGCACCAACCTGACCGACGACATTTTCGGCGTGGCGACGTCAATCAGCACCGGCTTTTTCGAGAATATCGGCGCGACGCGCCGGCAAGGCGTCGAAACCGGGCTGAACTACAAAGACGAAAAATGGTCGGTCTTCGGCTCCTATAGCCTCGTCGACGCCACCTTCCGCTCGCTGTTGACGTTGCCGTCGCCGAACAATCCCTTTGCCGACGCCAACGGCAACATTCACGTGGTGCCGGGCGATCGCCTGCCTGGCATTCCCATGCACCGGCTGAAGATCGGCATCGACTATCGGATCACGCCGAGCTGGAACATCGCCGGCACGCTCATCTACGTTAGCGATCAATTCTTCCATGGCGACGAGTCGAATCAGAACCCGACGTTGCCGGGGTACGGCGTGGTGAACTTGTCGAGCTCGTACGCGGTGACAGAGAACGTCGAGATGTTCGCCACGGTGCAGAACGCCTTGAACAAACGCTATTCGACATTCGGAACGTTCGGCGATCCGACCGGCATCGGCGTGCCGGGCATACCGGCCGGCGCGGTCACAAACGGTCCCGGCGTCGACAACCGGTTCGAAAGTCCGGCGGCGCCGATCAGCGTTTTCGGCGGCGTGCGGATGCTGTTTTAGTCCTGCCGGATGCTATTCGGCCACATGGAGCGTCATGAACGCGTCCGTCGCGGCCTGCGCGCGCCGTTGCATCTCGGCGGATGTCGGCGCGGGCTCGACACCCATCAGCGAGCGCATCATCGTATCGCCGGAAAGCAGCCAGAAGAACTGCCGCGCCATGACCATCGGATCGCCCGCCCGAAGAATACCGGCGGATTGCATGTCGGACGTGAGTTTGGCGAGCGCCGCGAGGTTGGCCTTTCGCCCGCACGCATCGAGTTCCCGCGCCATTTCAGGCGAAGCCTCCGCCTCGACCACCGCAAGGCGATACAGAGCGATGACGCCAGGGCTGCCGATGCCGCGCTGCACTTCAATGCCGAAACGCGCCAATGTCTGCGCCAGGCCCTCCCGGCTTCTGACCGAGGGCGATTGCAGGGCCAAGCGCATCCGGCTGGCGCGGCCGCTGATCATGGCCTGGAAAATGCCGAGCTTGCTGCCGAATTGGGCGTAAAGCTCGCGCTTTGACACTTTGGCTCGGGTCGCGATGTCCAACGTGCTGGCGGCCGCGTAGCCCCGCTCCATCAACACGGCGAAGGCGGCATCGCAAATCCGTTCCCGGCGCGCCTCCTGCGGTTCCGGGGTCTCGTTCCGTTTCGGCGCCTTTCGGGGTCTCTGCATCATGCCCTCTTGCATTGGTACCTATAGGTACCATATAGTCGACCAGGTTTGGTACTGTCGCGTACCCACTCTAGCATGGACGTTCGCACCTCGGATAGGAGGCGGCCGTGAAACTGCCCTTGAGCGCGAGCATTCTGCTCGGTTTCGCGCCTTACATTGCATTTTTCGCCTTGATGCGAGGCTTTTCCGTGGAAGCCGGTCTTTGGGGCGCGTTCGCCGTCGCCGTCCTCGTCGGCGCGCAAGACAAGATCCGGGGCGGCTCGTGGAAAATCCTCGAAGTCGGCGCCGTAGTCATGTTCGCGGGGCTGGCCGCGTTCACCTGGGCGTCCCATTGGCAATGGACGATCATGTCCGTCCGGCTGGCGGTCGATTTCGGATTGTTGACGATCGTGGTTCTGTCGCTTGCCATCGGGCAACCGTTCACCCTGCAGTATGCGCGGGAGCGGGTCGGCGCCGAGGCGGCGCGGTCCGCCCTGTTTCTGAGCGTCAACCGTCACATCACGTTGGCCTGGGCCGCTGCATTCGCAATTCTGGTGACGATGCACGCCGTCGTCGTTTTCGTGCCGGCGGTGCCTGTATTGGCCGATCTGGTGGTCACGATCGCGACGCTTTTCTCCGCATACCGGTTCTCCACCTGGTACCCGGCGCATACACGCAAGCAGGCGGGCCTCGCGCAACAAACGCTCGGCGCCTGAACCGGCATCGCCGCGATCCACTTTGCAACCGCGCCCTTGAAAGGCCTAAGCCCAATGAATGGCGCAGTTTTGCGCCATATGTAACGCTTTCTTAAGGCGCTTTTCGCTAGTTTGCGGATCGTGCCCCGACAGCGGCACACCGCGGGGCCGCCTGCCCCGGCAAGTACGAGCATCATCGCAATGCGCTGGCACTCAGCCGAACGAACTGCCGACCGCTGCCGCCGCGATGGTCGTTGAGCATGCCGCGCGCGAACTCTCTGCAGGCAAAAGCAAAGCTTGAAGGACCGGACGCGATAGCGGCAACCGTCTCCTGCCAAGACCCCATTGCCGGCGAACTGCCCCTCGGTCTCGCCAATATCTCAAAGCGAATTTTTGAAGGCGCCGATTTGCGCCCGCTCGGCCGGCGCTTGATCGATCACGTGAAACGCCACGGCGACGACGCCGTAGCCCTCATGGATCTGTCGCGCCTTCTGCTGCTGACCGGCGACACGGCCAATGGCGAAGCATTACAGGCCCGCGCGCTTTCCTTGCAGCGTACGTACTGCCAACCGGCGGCGGCGGAAATATCCCGTCCGTTGCGCTTGCTGGCGTTCATGGCGCCGGGCGATCTCATGACCAACACGCCCATCGAGTTTCTCTTGCAGCATTCGAATGTCGAGCTTCACACATACTATGTGTTGCCGGACGAGCCTCTCGGAGCGCCTATGCCGGACCACGACCTTGCCTGTGTCGCGATCAACGAATCGGATCGCAACCAGCCGTTACTGGCGATGCTCGAACAAAGGCTGGCGAATTGGCCCCGCACGATTGTCAATCTACCGGGCGCCATCGCAAAACTGACGCGCGACGGCACTTACGCCTTGCTGCACGACATACCCGGCGTTTTCATGCCGCCGTCCGTGCGGCTGTCGCGAGACACACTGGCGCGGGCAGCGGACCGGAATATGGCCGCCGCCGAGACGCTGCCGGGATTCGACTTTCCAATCATCGTACGTCCGATCGCCTCCCATGCAGGCCATGGCCTGCTCAAGATCGAAGAGCAAAGTGCGCTCTCCGGTTATTTGTCTTCCCAGGCCGAAGACGAATTCTACGTCTCCCCGTTTGTCGACTATCGCAGCGGCGATGGCCTGTTCCGAAAATACCGCATCGTGCTGATCGGCGGCCGCCCCTATGCCTGCCATATGGCAATCTCCCAGCACTGGATGATCCACTATCTGAACGCAGGCATGACCGAAAGCGTCGCCAAGCGCGCCGAAGAGGCGCGCTTCATGGAAAGCTTCGATGCGGATTTCGCCCGGCGCCACGGGCCGGTGCTTCGATCCATCGCCGCTAGGCTTGACCTCGACTACTTCGGCATCGACTGCGGCGAGACGAAGGACGGCAGGTTGCTGATCTTCGAGGCCGACGTCGGCATGATCGTGCACGACATGGATCCGGTCGGCATGTTTCCGTACAAGCAACCGCAGATGCAGAAGGTATTTCGCGCCTTCCGCGACATGCTTTGGCAAGCCGCGTAGCCTAATCCCGCGTCGTGCGACGGCTGCCGGACGCGCGCCGCGCTGCCCCGGTCACGGCATCGGTCCCGTGATGAGCCGAGAGCCGCGCTGAAAGGTGACGTAGGCCCAAATCCAATCCAGCAGCACGGCAGCGCGATTGCGGAAGCCGATCAGTGCGTAGATATGCACCAGGCCCCAAAGCAGCCACGCCAGGCGGCCGGTCAGACGGATGAAACCGAAATCGGCAACCGCCGCCTTCCGTCCGATGGTGGCGAGGTTGCCGATGTTCCGGTAGCGGAATGCGGGCGGCGGGGGATCCCCGCGCAGGCGCGCGCGGATCACGCGCGCTGCATACAGGCCCTGTTGCTTCGCGACCGGCGCAACGCCCGGCAATGGGACCCCCTTGCCGTCAAGCGCGGCGGCGGTATCGCCAAGCACGAACACATCGCCATTGCCGGGCAATGACAGGTCTGGAGCGACGATGACCCGCCCTGCCCGGTCGGCGCTTGCGCCAAGCCATTTCGCCGCCGGCGAAGCCTCGACGCCAGCGGCCCAAAGAACAGTACGTGCGTCTATATGCTTGCCGCCCGCCACTACCCCGGTGGCATCGCACAGCGTCACCGGAGCGCCAAGACGCACCTCGACGCCGAGCTTCTCCAGCGCGCGCTGCGCCGCGCGCGACAAGCTTTCCGGAAAGGCCGGCAGCACGCGCGGACCCGCCTCGACGAGAAACACCCGGGTGCCGCGCGGGTCGATATTGCGGAAGTCCGACGCGAGGGCCTTGCGCGCAAGCTCGGCGATGGCGCCCGACAATTCGACACCGGTCGGCCCCGCCCCGACCACGACGAAGTTGAGCAGACGCCGTCTCTCGTCCATATCGTGCGTGTTCTCGGCGGCCTCGAAAGCGAGCAGGATACGCCGCCGTATGTCGGTGGCATCGTCGATCTTCTTCAAGCCCGGCGCCACGCGTTCCCAGTCGTCATGGCCGAAATAGGCGTGCTGCGCACCCGTTGCGATCACCAGGATATCGTAGGGAACATGCCTCTCGCCGATCTCGACCATCCGGGACTTCGTATCGACGCCGGTAACCTTGCCCAGCAGAACCGTCACGTTTCGCTGCCGGCTCAAGATCGAGCGGATCGGCATGGCGATGTCGGCCGGCGAAAGGCCCGCCGTCGCGACCTGGTAGAGCAACGGTTGGAACAAATGATAGTTCCGCCGGTCGATCAACGTGACCCGCGCCTTTTCCCGGCGCAACGCTTTGGCAAGGCTGAGGCCGGCGAAACCGGCACCGATGATGACCACTCGGGGCTGGCCGTCATCGTCGCGGCAGGGCGCCGGAGGTTTCGCGACCGTGTTCGCCGCGGAGACGTCCTCATCGGGCATGGGCACATCCATATTACGCCGCCCCCGGCAGTCTACGCGCCGGCTGAGCTCGGAACCGTGGCTTTGCTACGGATCAGCGGCGCTTGCGCTTCGCGCGTTTTGCGCGCTTCGCGGCGACACGGCGCCTCCGGGCGCTGAGCACGAAGTTCTGCTCGCCCGGATCGGGCGGCGGTTCGCTCGGATCGCCGGGATCGTTCGGGTCCACCGGTTGCGGACATACCAGCGTCAGCGCCACGCTGTTCGCGCCGTTGGGAAGCGCCACCACGTTGCTGAGGCAGTTGTAGTCGGCCGCGCTCGAATCCTCGACGGCCTGGAACGTGACGCTCGAACAGTTCGGATCGGCGAGCGCGTCGGACAGTTCCGCCTTGATCCGGTTCTGCACCCGGACCGGCAAGATGCTGCGAAGGAACTTGAGCCAACGCGCCTTCGGACGGTTCGAGCCGGTGCTCGGAAACAAGCCGAGCCGCCACACCACGCGGGCAAGGTGGTGCTTGCGGTCGAACAGGTTCTCGCCCTTGCTGCGTTGGTGCTGCCGTAAGCCTTCGAGCGCCGCACCCGAAAACTGCCAGTTCAGGATGGCGATGATCGCGCGATCGCCGCCGGAAGGAATATTAAACAGAAGCCCCATGGTATCCCCCTATGTTCGTTACGTCCGCAAACTCTTGTGCGAGCAGCGCATCGGCCAGCGGGCATTCGCCGACTGCATGCACCGGGCCAAGCACCGAAACGGCGTTCATGCGCCGGCGCCAATTCGTTGCCCAGCAGGCTCGATTTTTGGGCTTTCGCCGGATCGGTGCTGGTGTCGCACCGCTCGACGAGGCGAGCCGGTCCAACTGCCGCACGGCGTTCGGCGCATCGAATCGTCTAATGTTTCGGCGGAGCGCAGAGGCTCCTTCGTTCAAGGCCCATCGGTCGGCGGCGCATTCGCACGCCAAACGCCGATCCCAGGGCAGCCGCGGACCTGGCGCCAGATGATGGCCGGTTTCGTGCAGCAGCGCGAAGCACATCGCATCGCGGGCGATCCGGGGATGGAAAGCAAGACCGCCGTATAGCCGCACGATCAGCGCCTGGCCGATTACGAACGCCTGCGCATTGACCGATTTGCTGCCGGAATCGAGTTGGTACTCCACCTCCGGAAAGGCGCCGCGCAGGCCTGCGAACAGGTTTTCAAGCATGCGGCCGCGGCGCCGCGCGCCGTGCAACGCCGAGAATTCCTCGAAATCCGGCCCGCCCGAAATGAACATCACGCTCCCCGCCGCCTTCAGTTCGCCCTGCGCTCCGGCTTCTTCGCATTGCGCACCGGATGTTCGATCGACCCACGGAGCTTGCGCTGTGCATCGCGCAGCTGTTTTCTGATCGCGTCGATCCTCGGTTGGAAAACGACCGCTCCGGTCGTTGTCACAAGCGATTGCGCCACATCGAGTTGATGCGCCATCGCGGCAGCGGCGGGCGGTCCGTCCGTCGCCGCCATGATCGCCGCGAGACAAAGCCGTGTCTGACATTCCGGCAGGCGCGCGTGACGTAGCTCGGCGACGCGCAGCGCTTCCTCCGCCGTCGCCATCGCTCCGGTCAAATCGCCGCCGAGCCGCTGCATCTCCGCCAAGTCCGCCAGCATGCGGGCCTCGTTCTCGAGCCCCGCGTTGCGTTGCCGCGCCATCGCCAGCGCCGCCCCGATATCCGCAACGGCTTGCGCATAGTTTCCGGCGATGCCTTCGGCCAATCCGCCATAGGCTGCCGCGTAGACCTCCAGATAGGGGCTGCCGCTCTTCTCGGCGAGCGACTTCGCGCGCGCGACATGTTTGCCCGCCAAAACGGCATCGCCCGAGAACCATGCCAGATCGATGTAGGCGGCGCTCGGCAGAAAATGATGCACCGCATCGATCTTCTCCGCCTCGATTTGCAGCACGCGGTCGAGATAGGGCCTCGCCTCATCGCCGCGGCCAAGCATGACCAAAGTCTGTCCGCGCATGCCGTGCAGCCAGGTTTCTATGTCGAAGCCGAGCATCTGACGATCGAACTTGCTGATATCCTGGACCCGCTCAAGCGCCTGCGTATTGGCGGCCAGAGCGTCCGTCAGCCGGCCCGCCATGCGATAAGCGTGACAGAGCACCGCCTTGATCGTGACCGGCAGGCTTGCCTCCTTGACGCCGACGGCCAACGCTTCTGCTTCTTGGATCTTGGCCACATAATCGTCGGCGGAGCCGCTGGTCGCAAGAATCCGGCCGTAGGCGGCAAGAATCATCGTATTCGCGCGTAGATCATTCGCCGCGGCGGCGAGCGCCTGGGCCTCGTCGAAATAGCTCTTGACGGCGGCGGCGGTCAGACCGACGCGCCAGCCGAAGTTCACCACCTGGCCACAGGCCACCATGCGCAGATAGTTGGTGTTTTGGGCCGGCGGCTGGTCGCGCAGCAGCGCGCACACTTTCATCCAGCTTTCGAGCGCGCGCGCGGCGTCGTTGGCGCCGAGCCACAATGCCGCGCGCATATGCTGCTGCGCCGCCTGCTGGGCTTGCCCCGCCGCCTCCCAATGGTATGCCAGCAGGCCCGCGTACTCTTCCGTGCGTCCTTTCTTTTGCGCCTCGATCGCCTGCGCCACCGCCGCGTGAAGGCCGCGCCGGCGCTCTTCCAGCATCGAACGATACGCCACCTCCTGAATGATCGGGTGGCGAAACGCGTGCAGGCCGTCGCGAAACGGCGGCAGCTCCTGCAGCATTTCGGCGCGTCTGAGTTGTTGCATCGCCGCTTCCAACTGTTCCGCCGGCATGCCCGCCACGCTTTCGAGCAGATTGGCGGCGACTTCGCGGCCGATCACGGACGCGGTCTGCAACACGTGCTTAGCGGAAGAATTCAAGCGGTCGATGCGCGCTCCGACCACGGCCTGCACGGTCGGCGGCAGCGGAATGTCGCTGACCGTGCGCAACAGCCGGTATGCGCCGCGTTCGCCTTCGATGTCGCCATGATCGTGCAACGCCTTGACCAGCTCCTCCAGAAAGAACGGATTGCCCTGCGCGCGCGCCGCGATGGCTTGCTCGAGAGGCACGAGCGCGCCGTCCGTACCCAGCAAATCGCGGAGCAGGGCGTCGGCGGCGGTGACGCCGAGCGGCGTCAGATTGAGTTGACGGTAGTGGGAACGCTGCATCCAATCGCCGGTGTAGCCCGGCCGGAAGTTCACCAGCAGCAAAGTGCTGGTGCCGACGACCGCATCCACCATGGCATCGACGAATTCATCGCTCGATGCATCGATCCAGTGCAAATCCTCGACGATGACCACGGCGGCTTCGCCTCGACGGGGCGACCGGACGATGCGCCGCACCATATCCAACAGCCGCGCCTTGCGCGTCGAAGGATCGAGCTTTGGCGCCGGTTGCGCTCCGGCCGCGACCCCGAGAAAGTCATGCAGGATCGGCAGCGCCGCGTCGAAATCCTCGGCAAGCGGCCGAAGCCGGGCGGCGATGCGGCGCCGCGCTTCTTCCGGCGTGTCCTGCTGGCGAATATCGAAATAGTCGCGCAACAGCTCCAGCACAGGCTGAAACGGCGTCGCCCGGCCGTGCGCCAGGGCGCGAGCTTCGAAAACACGCACGCCGCTCCGCCGGCACATCTCGGCGAATTCGAAGCAGAGCCGGCTCTTGCCGATGCCGGCCTCCCCCACCACGCCGACGACGCGCCCTTCCCCGGCCTTGACCTTGGCGAGTTCCTGCTCCAGGACCAGGAATTCGCCGTCGCGGCCGAACAACGGGCTCCGCCGGCCGCTGCTGCGGAAGTGCTCGCTGGCCGGCGCGTGCTTGAGGCCGGTCAACGTGAAGATCTCGATCGGCGATGAGAAGCCGCGCACAGAGTGCAGGCCGAGCGTCCGCACCTCGATGAACTGGCGCGCGGCAGCCACCGTCTCGGCGGTAAGCAGGATTCCGGCTTCGGCGGACATCTGCTCCATGCGGCTCGCCAGATGCACGGTCAAGCCGACCGCATCGTATTCGTCCGACAAGTCGTTGCGGACGGAGCGCACGACGACTTCGCCGGTGTGCAGGCCGACGCGAATGGCAACCGTCGCATCGCCGCCCTTGGCGACGGCCTCGCGCATGGCCAAGGCCGCCAAGCATCCGCGAACGGCATGATCCTCGAGCGGCACCGGAGCGCCGAATAGCGCCATGATGCCGTCGCCTTGAATTTTGACGACGACGCCGTCGAAGCGATGCACTGCGTCCTTCATGATGCGAAGCACCGGCTCGATCCGCCGCAGCGCCTGTTCCGGATCGCTGCCGGCAATCAAGCTGGTGCTGTCGCGAATGTCGGCGAAGAGCACCGTGACGTGTTTGCGCTCGCCGCCCGCCGCGCTAAGCCGGCGCAGCGTATCGTCGCCGGGCGGCACCGGTTGATCGGCGCGCGCCAAGGCCGCGCGGCATCGGCCGCAAAACCGGCTGCCGGGTGGATTGACATAGCCGCACGCCCCGCAAGCGGGCGAGAGCGGATGCCCGCACGCGACACAAAAGACGTGTTCGTCCTTATTGCTCGCGCCACATTGGCGACACTGCATTCGGCTCTCCACATGAAGCACGGGGATGCGCCTTCATATGACCGGAATGCACCGCATGTCCGGGGCCGCAAGTATCAGGATGATCCGCTTTTATTTCAACCGCAAGGCGGGTCGTTGCGGGACTTGCACTACTTTGAAAAAGCGGTAAGAGCGCGGACCCGTCAGCCCCCCGGCGCGCCCTGCGTGTTGACGTAGAGCGAATAAAGCGACTGGCTCGCCGCCATGAACAGGCGGTTCCGCTTCACGCCGCCGAAGCAGAGATTGGCGCAGCGCTCGGGCAGGGCGATGCGTCCGATCGCCTGGCCGTTCGGCGCGAACACCATCACGCCGTCATGCCCCTCGCCCATGCCCCAGCCGGCCCAAAGGTTGCCGTCGACGTCGCAGCGGAAGCCGTCCGGGCTGCCGTGCTGGCCGGCGTCGACGAAGACGCGGCCTTTGGCAAGCCGCGTCCCGCTGCCGGCCACGTCGTAGACCCAGATGCGCCGCGGCACCGTGCCGGATTCGACGATGTACATGCGCTTCTCGTCGGGGGAGAAGCAGAGCCCGTTGGGCCGGTTGATCTCATCGGTGACCATCCGCGCCTTTCCGGTTCGTCCATCGATCCGGTAGACGCAGGTCGGCAGCTCTTGTTCGGCCACATGGCCTTCATAATTGGCCAGAATGCCGAACGGCGGATCGCTGAACCAGATCGAACCGTCGGATTTGACGACCACATCGTTCGGCGAGTTGAGCCGCTTGCCGTCGTAGCCGTCGCACAGCACCGTGACGGTGCCGTCGTATTCGGTGCGCGTGACGCGCCGCGCATCGTGCTCGCATGTCACCAGCCGCCCCTGCCGGTCGCGTGTATTGCCGTTCGCGTTGTTGGAAGGCTTGCGGAAGACGCTGACCGCGCTGGTCTCTTCTTCCCACTTCAGGATGCGATTGTTGGGAATATCGCTCCAGAGAAGATACCGCCCGTCGCCGAACCACACGGGCCCTTCGGCCCAGCGAAATCCCGTGGCCAGCCGTTCGACCGCCGCCAAGGTGACCCGATACTTGGTGAAGCTCGGATCGAGAATTTGCACGGCCGGATCGGGATAGCGTTCCGAAGGTTGCCACATGGGATTTCCTCAGGTGTCATTCGCAGTTCAATTCGCCCCAAGATATTCGATGGCCGTTTGCGCGCCGCCCTTGCTGTGCGGGATGCCGGCGTGGGCAAGCGCCATTTCGACGACGGCAAGAGCGCCGAGAATCATCGCTTCGTTCAGGTCGCCCATGTGACCGATGCGGAATACCCGGCCCCCCAGAGGTCCGAGCCCTCCACCGAGGGATACGTTGTACCGGTCGAGCGCCGCACGACGCACCTTCTCCGCATCCTGGCCTTCGGGCACAAGCACGGCGGTGATGGAATCCGACTGCACCGCCGGGTCGGTCGCGAATATCTCCGGTCCGGCATTGCCGGTCCACGCGCGCACCGCGCGCCGCGTTGCTTCCGCCAGCCGGTGGTGCCGCGCGTAGATGGCTTCCAGCCCCTCTTCACGCAACATGCGGATCGACTCTTGCAAGCCGAAGAAGAAGTGCACCGGCGCGGTGCCAAGAAAACGCACCTGTTTGTCGCCTTCCAGCAGCGGGCGCCAATCCCAATAGTTGCGCGGCAGCTTCGCGGTCTTGGTCGCCGCCATCGCCTTGGGGCCGACGGCAGTGAAGCTCATGCCGGGCGGGAGCATCAGGCCTTTCTGCGAACCGCCGACCACCACGTCGATCCCCCACTCGTCCATGCGGAAGTCGTAGGAGCCTAGGGACGAGATCACGTCGACCAGATAGAGCGCCGGATGCTTGGCGCGATCGATGGCGCGGCGAATCTCGGCGCATTTGTTGGCGACGCCGGTCGACGTCTCGTTGTGCACCAGCAGCACGGCCTTGATCGAATGTCCCTTGTCGGCCGCAAGGCGCGCCTCGACGGCAGCGGGATCGACGCCGCGCCGCCAGTCGCTCGCCAGCAGCTCGGCCTTGACCCCGACGGATTCGACCATGGTCTTCCACGAGTTGGAAAAGTGGCCGCTTTCCAGCACCAGCACGTGATCGCCGGGCGACAGCACATTCACGACCGCCGCCTCCCACGCACCGTGGCCGTTCGCGGGAAAGGCGATGACCGCGTGCTTGGTGCGGAAGACCCAGCGTAATCCCTCGAAGCACTCTTCGGCGATCGCGGCGAATTCCTTGCCCATAAAGTCGATCGTCGCCCGGTCCATGGCGCGCAGCACCCGGTCGGGAATGTTGGTCGGGCCCGGATTTTGATAGAGCTGACGCCCGCGAATTACCGCCATCAAGCCGTCTCCCAAGAATGGTTGCGGCCATATGATCCCATTCGGCCGGATGCTGCGCTAGGAGATACACGATCCCTGCTTGACAGGAAAGCGGCCGACGGCGGATGCGCTTTGCCTCCGCGCGGGCCGAGGCGGCTCACGAAATCGTGCGCAGGATGCGGCGAAGTATCGGAGCCCGAAAAGCGTTAACCTAATGCCAGTAGTCTTGCGACGCCGCGTGGGCGGCTTGCCATTGCTGGTGGCGAGGATAGTCTCAAGCCGGTGATCGAGGATCCGAAGTTGTTCCGGTGCAGCAATTCATCGTGAGGAAATCGTCCATGCTCCGCCCCATTTCACGACTCGCATTGGTTCTCGCCTGCACGGCCTTGGCCGGCGCTTGCACCCAAAGCACCGTCAGCACCGGCAGTCCCGACTATCAGATGTACTACTATCCCGGGCTGCTGAATTCGGTGGTGAAAGGCGGCGAGATGCCGACGGTGATCCTCGGCAATCCGTTCGGTCCGGGCAAAACCAATCCCGATGCCATCGCGGCGATGCTGCCGCATCCGGGGATCGCGCAGCCATTCAACTACCACGCGGTCTCCGCCAACGATTCGCGGCGCAGTTGGCGCGTCATTCTGGTGTTCAATCCGGCCATTGCCGCGCGGGCCGAATCCGATACCTGCATTGTGCCGAACGAAGAACTGGTGGCGTCGGGCGGCGGCCCGATTTCGGTCAAGGCCGTGTTCTGCGCGCCCGACCGGTGGACGACCACAGTGGTCGGCTTCGGTCCTGCGGCCACCGGGCCGGACGATCCTAATTTCCGCCAGCTGATGAACGCCGTCATCTCCCAGCTCTTGCCGACCGATCAGCCGACTTCCAACAAGGCGGATACCGGGGGTTTAGGTTTCGAGCCCTGAGACGCTGACGGCGCTCGTCGCCTAGGCCGCGAGCCAACCGTGCATCGCGGCGGTCACCGCTTCAGGGCGCTCCATGGTCGAGAGGTGGCCGCACGCGGGCACCAGAACCAGCTTCGCGCCGGAGATGCCGGCGGCGATTTCGCGGGCAACCTCGGGCGTCGCGCGCGCGTCCTGCTCGCCGCATAGCACCAAGGTCGGGCACACAATGCGCGGCAAATCGGCGCGGCGGTCGACGCGCGATATGATGGCGCGCTGCTGGCGCAGGTAACCGTCCTTGCCGATGGACTGCGCCATGGCGAGGATGCGGTCCACAAGGCTCCGGTCGCCGATGCGGCTCGGATGTATCAGCGTCGGCAGCAATCGCGGCGTCACGCCCTTGAACTGACCAATATCGGTCATGGCCATCATTTCGCGGCGCATAGCCGTCTGTTCCGCCGTGTCGGCCCGCGCCGACGTATCCAGCAGCGCCAGGCGCGCGACCCGTTCCGGCGCTTGCTGCATGAGCTCCAGCGCGACGTAGCCGCCCATGGACAGTCCGGCGAGATGAAACCGCCGCGGCGCGTCGCGCAGGATCGACGCCGCTATGGCCGCGATCGTTTCGTGTTTCGTGTGCTCCATGCTGACCATGGGCACGGCGACATCGCCGAGATGCGCCACCTGATGCGACCAAAGGTCGGCATTGCAAAGTAAGCCCGGAACCAGGATGAGCGGCAGTGTCTCGGCCATGAATGCGACGCCTATTTTATGATCCGGCTCAGATCCTTGAACTCGGACGTGCCGGCTTTGCCGAGCCACTCGAACAACACCATTTCGACGTCGACGATTTCGCAGCCGCGTTCGCGCATTCGCGCGACGGCAAGCTCCATGCTTTGCCGGCGGCGCGACGAGATCGCATCGCCGGCGACAAACACCTCCCATCCTTGGGCTTTGAGTTGGAGCGCCGTCTGCTGCACGCACACGTGACTTTCGAGGCCGCAAAGCACCGCCTGGGACCGCCCGCTTGCCTGCAGCCACGCGGCAATTCCAGGATCGGCAGCGCCGGAGAAGTGCACCTTCGCGACCACGGCCTGGTCGGGCGCCAGCGATTTGAGCGCCGGAACCGTGGGGCCGAGACCCGACGGATATTGCTCGGTCACCAAGATGGGAACCGACAGCCGCGCGGCGCCGCGCATCAATTTGCCGCATCCTTCGACCACGGCGGCCGGATCGGCCATGGCCGGCAACAGCCGCTCTTGGACGTCCACCACGAGAAGCAGCGAACGGGCGCGGTCGAGCATGGGATGTAGACCCTCGGCGGCGAAGCGCAACTGGCCGAAACCGTAGCCAAATCACCGCCGGGAGCCAAGCTCCGCGCCTTTCGCAACTGCGGTAAGCGCTTGGCGGACATTGACAGACGGCGCCCGATCACTTATGTGGGGGCCAGGCATAACAGCCCCGGCGATGGCGCCGGAGCCTACTTCTAAGCAAAGACTGTATGGGTTTCCAAGACTTGGGCCTCGGTCCTGAGGTCCTTAAGGCGGTCTCGGACGCCGGCTACACCCAGCCGACACCGATCCAGGAACAGGCAGTTCCTTATGTGCTGATGGGCCGCGACGTGCTCGGCACGGCGCAGACGGGCACGGGCAAGACCGCTTCCTTCACGTTGCCGATGATCGATATTCTGGCGGCCGGAAAGGCGAAGGCGCGCATGCCGCGCTCGCTGATCCTCGAGCCGACCCGCGAACTCGCCGATCAGGTATCGAAGAATTTCGAGACTTACGGCAAATACCACAAGCTCAGCATGGCGCTGCTCATCGGCGGCGTTTCCTTCGGCGACCAGGAGCGAAAGCTCGATCGCGGCGTCGATGTGCTGATCGCGACGCCCGGGCGGCTGCTCGATCACTTCGAGCGCGGCAAGGTCATGTTGAGCGGCGTGAAGATCCTGGTGATCGACGAAGCCGATCGCATGATGGACATGGGGTTCATCCCCGATGTCGAGCGCATCGTCGGCCTGCTGCCGCCGATCCGTCAGACGCTGTTCTTCTCCGCGACCATGTCGCCCGACATGCGGCGCCTGGCCGATAAGTTCCTGTCCAATCCGCGCGAGGTGGCGGTCGCGCCGCCCGCCTCGCCCGCCGCGCTGGTGCAGCAATTCCTGGTGAGCGTGACGCGCGACAACAAGCGCGACGTGCTGCGCCAGCTCATACGCTCCGAGAACGTCAAGAACGCGCTCATCTTTTGCAATCGCAAGCGCGACGTGGACATTCTCGCCAAATCGCTGCTCAAGCACGGATTGGACGCCGCGGCGCTGCATGGCGACATGGCACAATCCTCGCGTATGGAAACGCTCGCGCGCTTCAAGGCCGGCGAGTTGGCCTTGCTGGTTTGCTCCGATGTGGCCGCGCGCGGCCTCGATATCCAGGGTTTGAGCCACGTGTTTAATTTCGACGTTCCGATGCACGCCGAGGACTACGTGCATCGCATCGGCCGGACCGGCCGCGCCGGCCTGACCGGCCGGTCGCTGACGCTGGCGACGCGCGAAGATTCCAAGTATCTCTCCGCCATCGTCAAGCTGATCGGCAAGGACATACCGCCGATGGCCGTTGACGGCTTGGTGGTGGAAACTGTCGAAACCGCCGATGCCGCCGCGCCGAGCGAGCGGCCGCGCCAGCACGGTCAGAGCAAGCGCCGGAGCCGCGGCGGCAAGGGCGGCAGGCAGCAAAGCGAACAGCGCCGCGAACCCCAGCACGCGCCGCAGCCGATTGCTTCGGCGCCCGCGGAGGTCCCACCGCCGCCGCCAAGCGAAAAGAAGCGTCGGGAGCGGCCGCGACATCGCGATGATCTCGGCCCAAACGTCGTCGGATTGGGCGACCACATGCCTGCGTTTCTCACCCGCCCCGTGCGGCCGTTCAAGGAATAAGCGGCCCGAACTGTCCGGCGCAAATCGGTCCCGTTGCGCGCCGCCGCTCCTCCTATTATGACTGAGCGCATGAAGCCGTCGCCGCAGAAGCGACGGCAAGAAGGGAGCGAAGCATGTCAGGGAGACCGATTGCGGCAGTGTTTGCCGCAGCGTTCATTGCCGGAGCAGCGTCCGGCACGGCGCTGGCGGCCGGGAAGTACGACCCGGGCGCCAGCGACACCGAGATCAAGATCGGCCAGACCATGCCCTACAGCGGTCCGGCCTCGGTCTACGGCACGATCGGCAAGTCGGAAGCCGCCTATTTCCGCATGATCAATGAGCAAGGCGGCATCAAGGGTCGGAAGATCAATCTCCTCTCCGAGGACGACGGCTACAGCCCGCCCAAGACGGTGGAACAGGCGCGCAAGCTGGTCGAGGAGGACCAGGTGCTGTTCCTGCTCAATCCGCTCGGCACGCCGCCCAATACGGCCATACAGAAATACATGAACGCCAAGCAGGTGCCGCAGCTTTTCGTGGCCACCGGCGCCAGCAAATGGGGCGATCCGCAGCACTTCCCCTGGACCATGGGTTGGCAGCCGACCTATCGATCCGAGGCGATCATCTATGCCAAGTACATCATGCAGCATCAACCGAACGCGAAAATAGGCATCCTCTATCAGGCAGACGACTACGGCCGCGACTATCTCGATGGACTGACTGCAGGCCTCGGCGACAAGGCCAAGACGATGATCATCAAGCAGGTGAGCTACGAAGCCACCGATCCGACCATCGATTCGCAGGTGATCACGCTGCAGGGCACCGGCGCCGACGTGTTTCTCGACTTCTCCGGTCCCAAGCAAGTGGCGCAGGCCATCCGCCGGCTGGCTGCCATCGGCTGGCATCCGTTGCAGATCATCAACAGCGTCTCGGTTTCAGTCTCGGCGGTGATGGTCCCTGCGGGACCGGAAAATGCCGTCGGCATCATCTCGACCGCCTACGTCAAGGATCCGACCGATCCGCAATGGAAGGACGACAAGGACACGCAGACCTGGCTCGCCTGGATGAAGCAATACTATCCGGCGGGCAACATCGCCGACGTCTACAACGCGTACGGCTACTCGATCGCGCAGACGGCGGTCCAGGTGCTGCGCCAGTGCGGCGATGACCTGACGCGCGCCAACGTGATGAAGCAGGCGGCAAGCTTGCAGCATTTCAAGCTGCCGATGCTGCTGCCGGGCATCGAAATCAACACGAGCGCGAGCAACTTCTATCCGATCCGTCAAATGGAGCTGATGCATTTCGACGGCAAGACCTGGGTGCTTTCGGGCGAAATCCTGAGCGATTGACGGCGCCGCCGGATCGCGCCTTCGGGCGCCTCCGGCGAAGTGCCCCGTTGCCTCGCCCGGCGAATGCCCGCAGGATGGGCGGGCGAATGACGTATTTCGCTCGGAGCGCCCATGCAGACAATCTTCGTCATGGTGAAATGCGAACTCGGCAAGGCCTACGACGTCGCCGGCGCCGCCGTCGAATCCATCGAGCAGGTTTCGGAGGTGCACTCCACCTCCGGTCAATATGATCTGCTGATGAAGTGCTACCTGAACGACGGGCAGGACATCGGCCACTTCGTCGTCAGCAAGCTGCAGACCATCCCCGGCGTGAAGGACACCTTCACCCTGATCACCTTCAAGGCGTTCACCTGAGCTGAGGGCCGTCAGCTCTTCGGCTGCTTGTCCTTGTAGCTGCGGATCGCCTGCTTGAGCTGCGTGTAGGCCGGACAGCCGAAAAGGCAAAGATCATCGAGCCGATCGAGCCGCGCCTCGGCCTTCGGCAGATCGCCCATTTCAAGATAGAGCTCCCCGAGATACTCATTGGCGCCGAGGTGCCGCGGGTCGATCTCCAGCGCCTTGCCGTAGAAGCCGAGCGCCGCGGTACGGTCGCCGAGCTTGCGGCTCACATAGCCGAGGTAGTTATAGGCATCGGCGTTCTTCGGATCGCGTGCGATGACGTGCTCGAGCATCGGCTTGGCGTCGGCGAATTTACCAGCGTCGATGCTGCCGACGGCCGACGTGTATTCCGGATCGGCGGGCTTGGCCGCCGCGGCGGGAGTCATGTCACCGCCGCCGCCTCCACCGCCGCCGCCCGCCGCCAGCGCGACATGCGCCGAGGATAGCGCCACGACACAGGCGGCCATTGCCATCGACATGCGCTTCATGTCCGGTCTCCCCATGTGTTTTGCCGCTCAGATCTTCGATTGCCTCGACTTGTATGCTTCGATCGCTTGCCGCAACCGCGTGTAGGCCGAGCAGCCGAGCAAGCAAACGTCGTTCAGCCGCTGCAAACGCACCTCCGCCTTGGGCAAGTCGCCCATGGCCAGATACAGCTCGCCCAGATTCTCGTTCGCGCCGAGGTGGCTCGAATTAACATCCAGCGCCTTGCCGTAGCTTGTCAGCGCTTCCTGCCGGTCACCGAGCTTGTCGTCGGCATAGCCGAGGTCGTTGAGCGCGTCGGCGTTGTGCGGATCGCGCTGGATCACATGGCGCAGCATCGGAACGGCCTCGGCGTAGCGCTGCGCATTGATGGCGTTGACGGCGGCCGCGTACTCGGGATCGCTCTGGCTGCCGAGCGAATCGGAGAGATTGAACCCGCCGGCCCCACCGTCGCCGCCACCGCCGCCGCCACCTCCCCCGCCGCCGCCGCCACCCATGGCCAGCACCGCAGGGGCAGTCACGAACCAAAATGCGGTCGCGGCAACCAAGATCGACATGTTTCGCGTCATGTCCGACCTCCCCATTCTCTTTTTTCGCGGGAAAGTTTAGCGCAGCACGAGCAGGTTGCAGACTCACGTGCGAGTGAGAGTTGCGTGAAGAGATATCGCCCTAGGAACGAACGTTCAGTGTCTGTTACGATCCCGCGAAAGGCGATGCGAACGGCGCCGAACCAGGGGGCTTTGCCATGTACGACTACATCGTTATCGGCGCCGGATCGGCGGGCTGTGTCGTCGCCAATCGACTAAGTGAGGATCCGGACGCCAAGGTGCTGTTGCTCGAAGCCGGCGGCCCGGACACGTCGCCGCACATCCATATGCCGGCCGGGATCATCAATCTGGTGGATTCGCCGAAGTTCAACTGGAACTTCTGGACCGAACCGCAACCTCGCATGAAAGGCCGGAAGATGTATTGGCCGCGCGGCAAGACGCTCGGCGGCTCAAGTTCCATCAACGCCATGGTCTACATTCGCGGCCACCGGCGCGACTACGATCAATGGCGCCAGCTCGGCAACACCGGCTGGGGTTACGACGATGTGCTGCCGTTCTTCCGCCGCGCGGAAAACAACGAGCGCATCGCCGACGATTTTCACGGCCGCGGCGGTCCGCTCAATGTCGCCGAGCTGGTGTATCGCAATCCGCTCACCAGCGTCTTCGTCGAGGCGGCCATGGAGTCCGGCATACCGCGCAACGACGACTTCAACGGCAAGGAGCAGGAAGGCACCGGTTTCTATCAGGTCACCCAGAAGGGCGCGAAACGCTGCAGCGCCGCCGTGGCCTATTTGCGCCCGGCCATGAAGCGCCCGAATTTGACGGTCATCACCAACGCCCTGACCTCGCGCGTACTGATGGAAAAGGGCCGCGCCACCGGCGTCGAATACGCCGCGAAGGGCCGCAAGGAGAAGGCATTCGCCTCGGCGGAGGTCATTCTTTGCGGCGGCGCCATCAACTCGCCCCAGATCCTCATGCTCTCCGGCATCGGACCGGCCGATGAGTTGCGCCAAGCCGGCGTGCAGGCGATCCACGATCTGCCGGGCGTCGGCAAGAACCTGCAGGACCACCTCGACATCAACGTCATTCGCGAATGCACCCAGCCAATCACGTACGACGGCCTCACCACGTTGCCGAAGCAGGTGAAGCTCGGGCTGCAGTTCCTGCTGTTCAAGGATGGGCCGGCCACGTCGAACGTGGCGGAGGCCGGCGGCTTCGTGAAAAGCGACGCCCGCATCGCTTCGCCGGACATCCAGTTCCACTTCATCCCGGCCTATGTGATCGACCATGGCCGCATCAAGCCGAAGGGTCACGGCATGACCTTGCACATCTGCTGCCTGCGCCCCGAAAGCCGGGGCGACATCAAACTCGCGTCCGCCGATCCTGCCGCGGCGCCTCGCATCGATCCCAACTACTTGCAGAGCGATGCGGACCTCCAGGTGCTGATCGCCGGCGTCAAGCGCGGCCGCGAGATTCTTGGCGCCAAGGCGTTCAAATCCTATGCCGGTCCGGAGCGTTTCCCGGGCAGCCCGCGGCAGAGCGACGCCGACATTGCCGAGTTCGTGCGCGAGGCCGCGGAGACCGAATACCATCCGGTCGGCACGTGCAAGATGGGCACCGACCCCATGGCCGTGGTCGATCCGGAACTTAAGGTGCGCGGCATCGACGGGCTTCGCGTCATCGACGCGTCGATCATGCCCACCCTGGTCAGCGGCAACACCAACGCGCCCTCGATCATGATCGGCGAGAAGGGCGCGGCGCTGATCCGCGGCGCACGGGCGAACGGAGCGGCGGCGCGCCTGCACTGATAGGCGGGAAGGTCCGGCGATTGCCGCTCGGCGGAAATTATTTTATACTTAAAATAATTTCCGGTTCCGAGTGCGGCGCATGAACAGCCCGGCGACGCAACATCAGAAGACCACATCGGCACGCCTGCTCGAAGGCCGCCACGCGATCGTCTCGGGCGGCGGGCGCGGCATCGGCGCGGCCATCGCCGAACGCTTGGCGGGCCTTGGCGCCGATCTGACCTTGATCGGCCGCAACGCCGCAACGCTCGAACGAGCCGGGGCCGCGCTTGCGGCGGCGCACGGCGTGCGAACCTATGAGGCGGTTGCCGACGTCACCGAGGCGCCTGCGTTGCAGAGCGCCATCGCTGCCGCCGCAACCAAGCTCGGCGCACCCTGGTTGATGGTGAACAATGCGGGGATCGCCGAAAGCACGCCGTTCGTGAAGATGACGGACGAGCATTGGCGGCGCACGCTCGGCGTCAACCTGACGGGCACGTTTCACGGCTGCCGCGCGGTCGTGCCGATGATGCTGGCGGCCGGCGGCGGGCGCATCGTCAACATCGCCTCCACGGCGGGCCAAGTGGGATACGCCTACGTCGCCGCCTATTGCGCCGCCAAGCACGGCGTCATCGGCTTGACCCGCGCGCTCGCGCTGGAACTCGCCAAGAAGAACATCACGGTCAACGCGGTCTGCCCCGGCTACACCGAGAGCGACATGACCGTTGAAACCATCCGCAACATCGTCGCCAAAACGGGGCGGAGCGAAGCGGATGCGCGCGCCGAACTGGCGCGTCTCAATCCGCAAGGCCGGTTGATCCAACCGGAGGAGGTCGCCGCCGTCGTGGGCTGGCTGGCGTTGCCGGAGGCGGCCTCGGTCAATGGCCAAGCGATTGCGGTCGCCGGCGGCGAGGTGATGCCGTGAGCGCGAACGCCTCGGCGGTGCGCCGCTCGGTGAATGCGGACGCCAAGCTCGAACTCAAGCTCTGGCTGCGTCTGCTGGCCTGCACCACCATCGTCGAGCGCGACCTGCGGAGCCGGTTGCGGCAACGCTTCGGCAGCACGTTGCCGCGCTTCGACCTGCTGTCGCAATTGGACCGCGCACCCGAAGGCCTGAGCATGGGCGAGCTTTCCAGCCGGCTCATGGTTTCGAACGGCAACGTCACGGGCCTGACCGAACGCCTAGTGCGGGAAGGCCTGGTCAAGCGGACCGCCTCGCCCGCCGACCGGCGAACGTCGCGCGTGACCCTGACGGCCGCCGGCAAGCGCGCCTTCGACGCCATGACGCCCGACCACGAAGCCTGGATCGATGAGTTGCTTTCCGGCTTGAGCCGCGACGAGCAGGCGTTGCTGCATCGCCTGCTCGGCAAGCTGAAGTCGACCATGCCGGCCGGGCAAAACGGCACGGTGCGGCTGTGAATGCGACTGCGCCCAAGTCCATCCGGTGCCCCGAATGCGGGCAGACCTTCGTCTGCGATCCCGAAGGCGATTGCTGGTGCAAACATCTCGATGTGCGCTTGCCTTTGCCGAAGTCGCCAAGTTCTCAGTGCCTGTGCCGCTGTCAGTTGGAACGCGCGGCGGCGAAGGCCGAGCGATGAAACTGCTCCAGCCGTTCGACATCAACGGCATGCGATTGCCGAACCGCGTGGTTGTTCCGGCGATGGTGACGCGGCTTTCCGGCGAAGACGGCTATGTCAACCGGGACATCGTCGATCGCTACCTTCGTTACGCCACGGGCCATGTGGGATTGATCGTCGTCGAAGCCATGGCCGTGCATGGCGCGAAATCGGGGCCGCTCTTGCGCATCTCGTCGGATGATTTCATTCCCGGCCACCGCGACCTCGTTCGCCGCGTGCGCGACGTTTCGGACTCCAAGATCGTGCCGCAGATCATTCATTTCATGAAGGTGGCGCGCTCCGGCTGGCGGCAGACCATCGATTCGCTCAGCATCGAGGACATCGACGCGATCGTCGAGCAGTTCGGCGCGGCGGCCGGCCGGGCCCGCGCGGCCGGATACGACGGCGTGGAGCTGCATTCCGCGCACGCCTATACCTTGTCGTCCTTCCTGTCGCGGCGAAATCCGCGGCGCGACGCCTATGACGGCCGCACCTTGGAAGGCCGGTTGCACATGTTCGGCCGGGTCATGGGCCGCGTCCGCGAAATCGTCGGCGCGGACTTTCCCGTCGGCGCGCGCTTTCTCGCCGAGGAATGCATCAAGGACGGCTACACGGTGGAAGACGCGAAGCTTATCGCGCTTCGCATGGCCCAGCTCGGCGTCGACTACATTTCGCTGTCGGTCGGCGGCAAGTTCGAAGACGCGATCCATCGCCCCGGCCAGCCGCTCTATCCCTATACCGGCTATTCCGGCGACCGCTGCATGCCCGGCGATTGGTATCCGGCCCTGCCCCATGCCGGCTATGCCGCCGCGATCAAGCGTTGCCTGAACGCACACGGCTTCGCCGTACCCGTCGTCTCGGTCGGCAAGATCAGCGAGCCGGACGACGCAGAGCGGTTGTTGCAGGCGGGCGACGCCGATCTCATCGGCATGGCACGGCAGCTGTTGTCCGACCCCGATTGGGTGGCGAAGCTCGAAGCCGGCGAGCCGGACCGCATCCTGCGCTGCATCTACTGCAACGTGTGCAAGAACCTCGACGAGAACTTCCGCGAGGTGCATTGCTTCCTTTGGCCGAAGGGCATGCGCCAGGCGCCGCACGATTCCGGCAAGGGCGATGCGGCGCCCGCTTGGCCCGGCTCCGGCGCAGGGCTCAGCGCCCAATTCGAGCGCGGCCAGGTGAAACTCACCTGGAATCGCGCGGAAGGGACCGGCATTTCCGGCTACGACATCTATCGCGCCGACGAGGACGGCAAGGCGCGGGTGGTGGAAGCGGTGAAATCGCCGAAATTCTCCGATCGCGTCGTACTGGGCGGCTTGCGCTATGCGTACTACGTGCGCGCCTACGACGCCAACGGCCGGGCCGGGCCACCGTCCAACGCGGTGCGCATCGACGTGCCCGGGCCGAAGTTCGATGCCCAACAACCACAGGCGACCCATGTTTGAGAAGAGCGCCCACCAAGACAGTTTCGCGCGCGACCATTTGCCGCCGGAGGCCGACTGGCCGGTCATGCGCTATGACACGCTGCCGGAACTCGCCGCCTATCCGAAGCGCATGAATTGCGCGCGCGAGCTCCTGGACAAGGGCGCGGAGCGGTTCGGCGATCGACCCGCGCTGCACTACGGCGCCGAGACCTGGACCTACAGCGAGCTTTGGCGGCGCGCCAACCAGATCGCGCACGTGCTCGTGGAAGACCTCGGCGTTCGGCCCGGCCATCGCGTGCTGCTGCGCGCGCCCAACAATCCCATGTATGTGGCCTGCTGGTTCGCCGTGATGAAGGTCGGCGCCGTCGCCGTCGCCACCATGCCGCTCTACCGATGGCGCGAGTTGGTCTACATGGCCGATACCGCCGAAATCGAAGTCGGTCTCTGCGATGCGCGGCTGAAGGCCGAAATGGTCGAGACCGTCGCGCGCGCCAAGATGTTGAGGCGCGTTCTTTATTTCCACGCCGAGGGTCCGGACTCGCTTGAGGGCCGCATGGCGGGAAAGCCGGCGACGTTTGAGACGGTGGACACCGCCGCCGACGATGTCTGCCTGATCGCATTTACTTCTGGCACGACGGGCGTCGCCAAAGGCTGCATGCATTTTCATCGCGACATCATCGCGATCTGCGACACTTTCGGGCGATATGTGCTGAAGCCGGTCGCCGACGACATATTCACCGGAAGCCCGCCCATCGCCTTCACCTTCGGCCTCGGCGCGCTCGTAACCTTTCCCATGCATGTCGGCGCATCGACGGTGCTGGTGGAGCAGTACACGCCCGACCTGACGCTGAAGACCATCCAGGAGAAAAAGGTCACGGTCCTGTTCACCGCGCCGATCGCCTACCGCGCCATGACGGATCTGGCGCCCCGCTACGACATTTCATCGCTGAAAAAATGCGTTTCGGCCGGCGAGACCTTGCCTTATCCGATCTGGGACGGCTGGCACAAGGCGACCGGCCTTCGCATCATCGACGGCATCGGCTCCACCGAAATGCTGCACATCTTCATCGCCTGCGAAGGCGCGGACATCCGCCCGGGCGCCACCGGCAAGCCGGTGCCGGGCTACGAGGCCAAAGTGGTGGACGGCAAGGGCCGCGACGTGCTCCCCGGAACGGTCGGGCGCCTTGCGGTCCGCGGTCCGACCGGTTGCCGCTACCTGAGCAATCCGGAACGCCAGGCGGCCTATGTGCAGGACGGATGGAATTTCACCGGCGATGCCTACGTCATGGATAAGGACGGCTACTTCTGGTACCAGGCGCGCACCGACGACATGATCGTCTCCGCCGGATACAACATCTCGGGGCCGGAAGTGGAAGCCGTGTTGCTCGAACATCCCAAGGTGCTCGAATGCGCCGTGGTGTCGGCGCCGGACCGCGAGCGCGGTCATATCGTGAAAGCCTATGTGGTGTTGCGCGCCAAGGGCACGGGCGACGCCGAGACGGTGAAGGCGCTGCAGGATCATGTGAAAGCGTCCATCGCGCCTTACAAATATCCGCGCGCCATCGAATTCATCGACGCCCTGCCCCGCACGCAAACCGGCAAGGTCCAGCGCTTCGTGCTGCGGCAGCGTGCCGAACAGCAAGCCGACTGACCGCTTCCCTCGCTTCCGGCCGCGCCGCTCGTCATGCTAGCCTCCCGGCATTCAGGGAGGCGTTGTCATGACCACGAAGTCCAGCCAGAGCTATGCCCACGGCGCGTCGCGCGTTCCGCTGCTCGGCGACACCATCGGCGTGCATTTCGACAAGACGGTGGCGCGGTGGGGCACGAACGACGCCTTGATCGTGCGGCATCAGAACGTGCGCTGGACCTGGGCGGAATTCGGCGCAAAAGTCGATGCGCTGGCGGCGGGGTTGCTGGCGCTCGGCCTCGAGCCCGGCGATCGCATCGGCATCTGGTCGCAGAACAATGCCGAGTGGGCCGTCACCCAATTCGCGACAGCCAAGGCGGGCCTCATTCTGGTCAATATCAATCCGGCCTACCGCCTGTCCGAGATCGAATACGCCCTGAACAAGGTCGGCTGCAAGGCGCTCATCACGGCGGAACGGTTCAAGACCTCCGACTATCTCGGCATGCTTTACGAGCTGGCACCGGAAATCGCCAAGAGCAAACCCGGCGCCATCGCCGCCAAGCGCTTGCCGACTTTGCGGACCCTGATCCGCATCGGCGGCGGGACGGTCCCCGGCACATTTGCGTTTGACGACGTATTGGCGAAGGGCGGCGTAAGGGAACACGCTCGCCTGCAGGACCTCTCGCACACCCTGCAATTCGACGATCCGATCAACATACAATTCACCAGCGGCACCACGGGCGCGCCGAAGGGCGCCACGCTCACCCACCACAACATCCTGAACAACGGCTACTTCATCGGCGAGGCGCAGAAATTCACCGAGCGCGACCGCGTCTGCATTCCCGTGCCGCTCTACCACTGTTTCGGCATGGTGCTCGGAAACCTCGCCTGCATGACGCACGGCTCGGCCATGATCTACCCGGCGGAAGGGTTCGAGCCGCAGGCCGTGCTGGAAACCGTGCAGGCGGAGCGCTGCACGGCGCTCTACGGCGTGCCGACCATGTTCATCGCCGCTCTCGGCCATCCCGATTTCAGGGCCTTCGACCTGACGTCGCTGCGGACCGGCATCATGGCGGGTTCGCCCTGCCCGGTCGAAGTGATGAAGCGCACCGTGAGCGACATGCACATGAAGGAAGTCACCATCGCCTACGGCATGACTGAAACCAGCCCGGTCAGCACCCAGTCGGCGACCGACGATCCGCTCGATCGCCGCGTGAGCACGGTCGGGCGCATCCAGCCGCATATCGAGGCGAAGATCATCGACGCCGACGGCCGCATCGTGCCGCCCGGCACCGCCGGCGAGTTCTGCACGCGCGGCTATTCGGTGATGCTCGGCTATTGGGGCGATCCCGAGCGAACCGCGGAGGCCATCGACCGCGGCCGCTGGATGCACACGGGCGATCTCGCAACCATGGACGAGGACGGCTACTTCAACATCGTCGGCCGCATCAAGGACATGGTGATCCGCGGCGGCGAGAACGTCTATCCGCGCGAGGTGGAAGAGTTCCTGTTCCGCCATCCGAAGGTCGAGAGCGTGCAGATCGTCGGCGTGCCCGACGACCGTTTCGGCGAAGAGCTCTGCGCCTGGGTCAAACTGAAGCCGGGACAGGTGGCCAATGCCGAGGAGATCCAAGCGTTCTGCAAGGGCCAGATCGCCCACTACAAGATCCCGCGCTACATCAAGTTCGTCGACGATTTCCCGATGACCGTCACCGGCAAGGTGCAGAAATTCATCATGCGCGAGCAGATGATCGCGGAGCTCGGCCTCAAGGTGCAGAAAACCGCCTGACCGCCGGCCACGACTTCGACCTCATCCTTCGACAGGCTCAGGGTGAGGTTCTCTAGAAAGCCGTTTAAGGCCGGGCGGATCGAAGGCTCTTGCTTGCCGGGTCATTTGCAACTACAATATTTGCAATTGCAAATGATTGTCCGGGAGGCGCGCCGTGGAATTCGGCTATTTCACTCTCAGCGACAACCGCTATCCGAGCAATCCGCGGACGGCGGAACAATTCGTCCGCCAGATCTACGACCAATGCCTATTCGCCGAAGAGGTCGGCCTGCATTCCGCCTGGGTCGGCGAGCACCACTTCAACCTGCTGGGCGTCAACGCCAGCCCGCACATGCTGCTGGCGCAGGTCGCGGGCGCAACCAAGCGCATCCGCCTGGCGCCGGCCGTGGTGCTCCTGCCGGTGCATCATCCGCTGCAAGTGGCGGAGGATTGGGCGACGCTCGACCAACTCTCCGGCGGGCGCGTCGATTTCGCCGCCGGCCGCGGCTACGACCGCAAGGAATACGAACCCTTCCAGGCGGATTTTGCGCGCTCGGCCGACAGTTTCGCCGAAGCGCTGAGTATTCTGTGGCGGGCCTGGACCGAGCCCGGCAAGTGGTCGCACGAGGGGCAGTTCTGGCGCTTCAGCGAGGTCGAAGTCCGGCCCAAGCCGGCGCAGCAACCCTTGCGCCCCTATGTGGCGTGCTTCTCGCGCCCGACCATGGAGCTCGCGGCCCGCAACGACTGGAACATCATTTTCGCGCCCTTCGCCGCCGCCATGGTCTACGGTTCTCTCGCCGACGCGGTTCGCACGTTCCACGAAGAAGCTGCCAAGTTCGGACGCAAGCCGCGCGCCGCCATGTGCAGCTATTTCATCCACATCGCGGATACGCCGGCCGAGGAGGCTTATGGCCGCGAGGCGCTGATCCGGTATTTCCACGAGGCGGTCATCGCCGCCTTTCCGTCCGACCCGAAGAAGACGCCGCCCACCTACAGCTATTTCATCCAGATCGTCGACATCCTGAAGAACATGAAGCCGGAAAGCCTGACGTCGAAATCCGTCCTGGTCGGCTCGACGCAGAAGATCATCGACGACTTGAAGCAGATCGAGGCCTCCGGCATCAGCGAGGTCATTCTATATTTCAATTACGGCCTGAAGCCGCATGGAATGGTGAAGGACCAGATGGCCCGCTTCATGGCCGATATCGCTCCGGCGTTCGAACGCACCGGCAATGTTCGATCTCTCCCGCTATCTGCCGTACCTGCTCAATAGAGCGGGTTCCCACGTCGCCGCGGCGTTCACGAGGGAAGTGCGTGGACAGGGAATCACGCTGCCTGTCTGGCGCGTCTTGGCGGCGTTGAACCATCGCAACGGGCAACGGCTCGGTGAATTGTCCGAAATGACGGCGATCGAAGTCTCGACCCTTTCCCGCGTGCTCGACCTGATGCAGGGCAAGGGGCTCGTCGCGCGCAAGCCAGGGCCGGATGCGCGTAGCATCAGCGTGCAACTCACCGCGGCAGGGCGCGCCGCGACGCGCCGCATCGTGCCGAT